>NZ_NOYS01000033.1:0-375561 GCF_002258475.1 Rhodococcus sp. 06-1460-1B | reverse complement strand
CCGGCTCCGGCACCGCCACCCACCCCCCCGGATCAATGTGGGTTCCAGTCGGTCAGACTGCAACAAAGGCGCATTGATCCAGGCCCGGGCCGCGCAGAAGCCTCGGCGAAGACCCTGATTTCGGTGCTGAGATCAGGCCTCGGTTCTGTGAACGATGTCGGCGATCCAGGGCACTATGTCGGCGTATGCGGCCAGGGCTCCGGGTGCATGGTTCGCGCCCGTGATCGGGACGACCGGAAAGTCGTATTCGCGGTAGGTGACATCGGCACCGAGCTCCTGCCAGCGTTCGAGCAGAGCCCGGGATTGCTCGATCGGTACGACGTCGTCCGCGACGCCGTGCGACAGGTAGACCGGCATGCTCGGTGCGATTCGGCCGACGGTGTTCGCATCGATCACGTCGAAGATTCCGGGGTCGTTCAGGTGCGCGGTGAGTGGGCGTCCGTCGCGGGTGAGTTCGCTGGTGTTGATGGCGTCGTTCGCTGCGCGGTCGGTGCTGCACCAGTTCTGCGCGGCGTCCAGCAGTGCGGTGCCGTCGGCGTCGAACACGCTTCGGATCTCGTCGGCACGTTCGGGGTAGGCGTTGATCATGCCGTCGACCGCGAACAGGATGGCGCTGCCGAGTGTGGTGCCGTCGAGGGGCTCGATGTTGAGCGTCGGATCTGCCGGTGGCGCACCGACGTACGCGCCGACGATGTTGAGCTCGGGGGCATACCCATTGGCGAGTTCGGCCGCCGAGGCCGAGGCGAACCCACCCTCCGAGTACCCGTACAGCACCACCGGGGTGTCGGCGTCGGCGGTTCTCGCCACGTCGAGCAACGCGTGTCCCGAGGCCAGACGGTTCAGATACGTGTGCCCGCCCGGAGTGCCGAGTCCCTGGTAGTCGGTCGCTACGACGCGATAGCCGGCCAGCAGTAGCGGCAGGATGGCGGGGGACGAGCCGACGGTACCGAGTACCGCCGATCCGGCGCAGCGATCGGCCATCCCGGATGTGCCGGGCGCGTAGGCGATCACCGGTCGCGGTCCGGGACCGGGCCACGGCGCGGTGGGGGTCATCGTGTACCCGGAGACGGTCATGGGTTCGCCGTGCGTATCTGTGGAGGTGTACAGGATTCGTTCGATGTCGAAGCCGAGTCCGAAACCTTTGGGCGAGTTCATCGGTCGTACTCGCACCACATCGCCGGGCGAATGTCCCGTCGATTCCACCGGCAGGTCGTAGAAGTCCGACAGGGTATCGGCGACGACGGGTGCCGACAGCGTGACACCCCAGACGAGCGCCGCCGCCACGATCATCGCTGTTCGCCGTAGGCAACTGGTGGCTCGCTCGTTCGTCATGTCGAGATCTCCGCACTCGATGGCCCGGTCACCCCGCCGACGTTAGCCTGAGTATCGGCCCTATGAAGGGTCGACGACGAAAGGACTCGGTTCGATGCCAACACGTACCTCACGCACCGC
Organism: Rhodococcus sp. 06-1460-1B; assembly: GCF_002258475.1. NCBI lineage: Bacteria > Bacillati > Actinomycetota > Actinomycetes > Mycobacteriales > Nocardiaceae > Rhodococcus > Rhodococcus sp. 06-1460-1B. Next base: position 374,109 of record NZ_NOYS01000033.1, on the reverse strand, counting down.
ATGGAATGGAACTCTCGAACAAGGTTCCGGCCAGGTGGAGCTGTCCAGTTCGGGTGCAGCGACGTTCGACGTGTCGTTTCCCAAGCGTGCCGCCGAGAACGCAGACGGCACCACCAGCCCGGAGGAACTGATCGCAGCGGCTCATTCGAGCTGTTACGCGATGCAATTGTCGGCGCTGATCGCAGAAGCGGGCGGTACTCCGCAGAGTCTCGAAGTCACCGCTGATGTCTCGCTCGGTCCGGATCAGCCCGGTTTCAAGCTCACCGGTATCAAATTGACCGTCCGCGGCGAGGTGGACGGTCTCGACGCCGACGGGTTTGCGAAGGCAGCGCAGGCAGCGAAAGAGACCTGCCCGGTCAGCAAGGCTCTCACCGGTGTCGAGATCACGCTGGACGCCGCGCTCGAAGGCTGATCGAACGGATCACCCGATGTGAGACTGGCGAACAGTCGTCAGGTTTGAAATAGTTCGTGATTCGACCCATCCGCGGATGGGTCGGTGCCGAATCGAGGTCAAGCATCGGGTTAGATCGGCTGTTGCATACCTTCGGGGAATGTAACGACCAGCCTAGGAAGGATGTGCCCACCATGTTGTGGACGCGCTTCCTAGGCTTGGGTGCCCTCGCAGTCGCAGCGCACGCGGCAGCCCCGCAGGGATTACCCCGCGACATCGTCTATGCAATCGTGGTCCTGGCCACAATGGCGGCATTCGTCTATCGGTACCTGCGCGAGAACGGTCCGGATCGGCGCACATGGAAGTACATGGCACTCGGTGTCGGCTGCTGGGGCGTGGGCGACGGACTGGTGGCCTTGATGCAATACGGGGGCGGTCGGGTCTCGACCTTCTCGGCCGCAGACGTGCTGTTTCTGGCCGGGTACGTGATCATTGCTGTGGGATTCGCGCGTGCGGCCGACGAGAACGGGCTCGTTTTCGGTCTGGAAGAGCTCCTCGAATGTCTGGTGGTCGCGGTGGGCGTCGGTCTGGCCGCGTGGATGTTCGTCGTTCCCGGCGACTGGACGGGGTCGCTGGCCTCGATGCTCTCGTTCCTGCCTGCGACCGTCTACCTGACCATCGACGCGTTCTTGCTCACTCTCATCGGCAGTCTCTATCTGTTGACGCGTTCGACCGGAATCCCGGTCGTGGCTGCCACCATCGGCACACTGCTTCTCACCGCGTCCGACTTCGCCACCTACTCTCGGATCGACGATGTCGAGCTCTACCGCTCGCTGATCCCGAACACGCTGTGGCTGGCGGCCTACGTGTGCTTCGGAGTCGTTGCGCTGTTCGTGCCGGAGCGGGCGGTCGCACGCATCGAGCGGCCCAGTCCGTTCAGGTTCGGGCGAGCGCGATTCGTCGGTCTGGGTCTCGCGGTTGCCGTCACCCCGGCGGCCATGGCCGTGCAACTTGCTCGCGGAGTGCCCGTCGCGCAGTGGGGTTGGGTGATCGTGCTGTCCTCTGCGTTGGTCATATCCCTGGTCGGCGGCAGGATGGCCTGCTTCCTCGGCACGCTGCGCAGGCAGGCTTCGGTGCTCGAGAACGTGGCACGAACGGATGCCGTTACCGGACTGGGGAACCGCAGGCTGCTTCGGGAGCGGCTCGACACGATGCTCGCCACGCGCGGCGAATCGGACGTCTTCACGCTCGTGGTCGACATCGACCGTTTCGCTCAGATCAACGAGACCTTCGGTTACAGCGTGGGCGACAGCGTGCTCCGCGAGATCGGCCATCGCCTCGTCGCCTCGGTGCGGTCCGACGATCTGGTGGGACGGTTGGGAGGCGATCAGTTCGTCGTGGCGATGCGTCGGCTCCCGGGCAGGACCGATATTTTCGACATGGCTCATCGTCTCCAATTCGCGGTCAGCAGAACGATGTTCGTGCACGACATCAACGTCGCCCTCGATGCGGCGGTAGGGATAGCGGCGTTCGAGGAGTGTTCGGGAGCGTCCGAGACGAACGGCGTCGACGGCGAGGCGATGTTGCAGCGCGCTCATGTGGCGTTGACGTCCGCGAAGGCAGGCCATGCTCGCATCGGTCTGTACGAGCCCGACATGGACCGAAACCGACACGATCAGATGCGACTGTTGGGCGAGCTCGACACGGCGATCCGTGACCATCAGCTCCGGGTGTTCTTCCAGCCGTGTCTCGATCTCGAGTCGGGCAGCGTCGACCGGGTCGAGGCTCTGCTGCGGTGGCTGCACCCTCGCGAGGGACTGATCGGGCCGTCGACGTTTCTCCCCGATGCCGAGCGCACCGGCATGTTGCCCGCCATCACCGCACTGGTACTGGACGAGGCACTCGCGCAGTGCAGCGCACTACGACGGCGAGGCATCACTCTGTCTGTCTCGGTGAACCTTTCGGTTCGGAATCTTCTCGACGAGACACTCACCGAACAGGTCGCCGCGGCACTAGCGAAACACTCCGTACCGGCGCACGCCCTGGAGTTCGAGGTCACCGAAACGACAGCCATGACCGACCCGGTGCGATCGGTGGCTGCGTTGACCTCGTTGCGCAGCCTGGGGGTGACTCTGGCCATCGACGATTACGGGACCGGCTACAGTTCGCTGGCGTACCTGCAGACCCTGCCGGTGCAGACCCTCAAGATCGACCGCTCGTTCGTCTCGAAGATGAACTCCGACGACACCGACGCGTCCATCGTTCGCTCGACCATCGACCTGGCCCGCAGTCTGGGTGTTCGAATCATGGCCGAGGGCGTCGAGGATGCAGGCACCCTCGACGCCCTTCGTCGGCTGGGTTGCGATGCAGCACAGGGCTTTTACCTCGGTCGCCCGATGCCTGCCGAGCTGTTGTTCGACGCCGTGCACAAACTCGATTCCGATACGCCCACCAGACTGGAGTGGGAGCTCGCCCGTCAGCCCATCTGACGGGCGAACTGCGTCGTCACGAGGTGGCGGGCACGTCCAGCACGACCTCGAACTCCAACAGTGACGCGCCCGACGCGACCGGCTTGCTCTCGCCGGAACCGGCGTGCGCCTGCCGTGACGGGCCACCGGACCAGGCCTGGAACGACTCCTCGTCCTCCCACTGGGTGACGACGAAATAGCGTGTCTCGCCCTTGACCGGACGGAGCAACTGGAACCCGAGGAAACCGGGCGAACCGTCGACCGTTCCGGCACGCGCGGCGAAGCGCTTCTCGAGCTCGGGGCCTGCGCCCTCGGGTACGTCGATCGCGTTGATCTTCACAATGGCCATTCTCGGGAGACTACCCCGCCGATATGCTCGGCGGTGATGCTCTACGACGAGGGTGGATCCGGCCGTTCGATACTGCTGCTGCACGGGCTGATGGGCAGTGCGGCGACGTGGCGACGCCAGATTCCGTGGCTCCGAGAATTCGGGCGGGTGCACACCTACGACGCCCCGGGCCACCGTCGGCCTCCGCCGCCCGAACTGACGACCGAGGCGTTCGTGGACGACCTGATCGAGCACCTCGAAACGGTGGGTCCCAGTGTGCTGGTCGGTCATTCGATGGGAGCGCTGCACGGCTGGTGTGCGGCTGCGCGGCGACCGGATCTGGTCACCGCGCTCGTCGTCGAAGACATCGCGCCGGACTTTCGCGGTCGAACGGCGGACGGCTGGGCGGCGATGATCCGGGCGTGGCCGCAACCGTTCCCGGACGCCGACGCGGTACGCGCCTTCTTCGAAGATGTTGCCGGACAGTACTTTCTGGATTCGTTCGAGCTCAGCGACGACGGCTGGCGACTGCACGGTGACGTCGATACGTTCGAGGCCATTTCGCAGGAGTGGGGGACGCGGCACTTCTGGAACGAATGGGATGCCGTCCGTGCTCCGGTTCTGTTGATCGAAGGTGAGCACACCATCACGCCTGCCGGACAGATGAGCCGAATGCACTCGGCCAAGCCCGGATCGGTGTATGTCCGAGTCGAGGGTGCGGCGCATCTCGTTCACGACGAAGCCCCGGAGCGGTATCGCGACGCCGTCGAGGGGTTCCTGCGCACACTAGGATCATCCGAATGCCGCTCGCACAGCTCAACGGAATCGACCTGAACTACGACGTCACCGGTGACGGACCGCTCGTGGTTCTGGTGATGGGGACGGGAAGCCCGGGTCGCGTCTGGCGAACCCATCAGGTTCCCGCGCTGGTGAAGAGCGGATATCGCGTGGTCACATTCGACAATCGCGGTATCGCACCGTCGTCCGAGTGTGCGCATGGAATGACGCTCGACGACTTGGTCGCAGACACCGCCGCCTTGATCGAACATCTCGGCGGCGGAAAGGTGCGCGTCGTCGGCACGTCGATGGGCGCACGCGTCACCCAGGAATTGGCGTTGGCGCGGCCGGATCTGGTGTCGCACGCAGTGATGATGGCCACCTACGGCAAAAACACCACGATGCGTCAGCAGTTGACGAAGGGCGAGAAAGATCTGTTCGACGCGGGAGTCGAACTTCCGGCCTCGTACCGGGCGGCGATGACTGCGATGCAGAACTTCTCGCCCAAGACCTTGGCAGACGAGGCAGCGATCGGCGATTGGCTGGCGGTGCTCGAATACTCCGGCGGCAAGAAGACGGCCGGTATGCGGGCGCAGATCGGACTCGAAATGCGTGCCGGCACAGACAGATTGATAGCGTATCGCCGAATTTCGGCCAAGTCGCTCGTCGTCGGATTCGCCGACGACCGGCTCATTCCGGTGCAGCAGTGCCGTGAAGTGGCTGCGGCGATACCAGGTGCGCGCTACGTCGAAATCGCCGATACGGGCCACTTCGGCTACCTCGAACGACCCGACGCGGTCAATGCGACTCTGGTGGAGTTTCTGGCGTCCTAGCCGTCCGAACCCTCACCGGCCAGCGCGAACAAGCCCGATTCGGTCTGCTCGATCAAGCCGTCGGTCAACAGTGAGTCCAACGCGCGGTCACGCTGGGTGGGGTCGGTGGGCCAGACGATGTCGAGCTGAGCCCGCTCCACCGGCCCGGTGCTCTCCCGCAGGACCGACATCAGTTTGCCGCGTACCTGTCGATCGGTTCCGGCGAACTTCTGCACCTTCTTCGCCGGGCCGGTGTGCGCAGGCCGCCCGGCCTCGATCCAGGCGCACTCGGGAAGTGGGCACAGCAGACACGCCGGATTCTTGGCGGTGCAAATGAGCGCGCCGAGCTCCATCAACGCCGCCGAATACCGGGCGGCGCGGGGCACACTGACCGGAAGCAGTTGTTCGACGTCGGCCAAATCCCTTGTCGTCGAGGGATTTCCAGGCTCGGCGTTGCCGTGCAACGCACGCGCGACGACGCGTCGAACATTGGTGTCCACCACCGGAACTCGCTGGCCGTAGGCGAAAGTCGCCACCGCCCTGGCCGTGTAGGCCCCGATGCCGGGCAGGCCGAGCAGGGTGTCGACGTCCCGCGGAACCTCGTCGCCGTAGTCCTCGGCAAGCACCCGAGAACACTCGTGCAGACGCAATGCGCGACGCGGGTACCCCAGCTTTCCCCACGCCCGCAGCACCTCGGCCTGCGACGACGCGGCCATCGCCGAGGGGACCGGCCACCGCTGCACCCACTGCTCCCAGATGGGAGCCACCCGCACGACGGGCGTCTGCTGCAGCATGATCTCGCTCATCAGGATCTGCCATGCGGTCACTCCCGGACGACGCCACGGCAGGTCGCGTCCGTCGGTATCGAACCATCCGAGCAGGGCCTCGGGATCGATCGGCAACTGTGCGCCCTTCTTCTCGTGTCTGTGACGGGTACCAACAGTAGTGAACCCGACTCGCCGGTAGCCCGCTGCGCGTGCACCCGACTCGCCGGTAGCCCGCTGCGCGTGCACAATGAGAGCTATGCCTGCTTCGAATCCGATCGCTGCCTGGAAGTCACTCAAGGAAGGCAACCAACGGTTCGTCTCCGGAGAGGTCCTGCATCCGTCGCAGGGTATCGAGGACCGCGCCCGGCTCGAGAGCGCTCAGCACCCCGGGGCCATCCTGTTCGGCTGCGCCGACTCACGCGTCGCCGCTGAGATCATCTTCGATCAGGGCCTCGGCGACATGTTCGTCGTTCGTACCGCCGGCCACGTCGTCGATTCCGCCGTTCTCGGCTCCATCGAGTACGGCGTCGCGGTCCTGAATGCACCGCTGATCGTCGTGCTCGGACACGACCACTGCGGTGCCGTTCAGGCGACCGTCGACGCACTCGAGAGCGGTGACGTGCCCGGCGGCTACATCCGCGACGTCGTCGAGCGCGTCACCCCGTCGGTGCTCTCGGCCCGACGCGACGGCCACGAAGCCGTCGACGAGTTCGAGGCGCGCCACGTCCAGGAAACCGGAAACCTGCTGATGCAGCGTTCGCGCATCGTCGCCGAGAAGGTCGAAGCCGGCGAGCTGGCGATCGTCGGGCTCACGTACCAGCTGTCCAAGGGGCGTGCGCAGCTTCGCGAGGTCATCGGCGACATCGGCGAACAGCCCGCCTGAACGGTCGAACAGCCCGCCTGACGGTCCGGCTGCCCCCGAAAGCCCGTTCGCCGGTGCGACACGCCGCGTGGGCTCAGGGATAGCGTGGCTTCGGCCGCATACGGTTGATTCGTGTTGGAACCGACCGGGCCATTGCCTCCCGAAATCTACTGGCGACGCCGCGCACTCGCCATCGGTGCGGCCGTTGTCGTCCTCGGCTTGATCGTGTGGTTCATCGCCTCGCTCAGCGGTCGTTCCGACGACCCCGAGGCCGCTCCGGCCGGGGTCGCAGCTCCGGCGACCACGTCCGCGCTGCCGTCGCCCAGCTCGTCTGCCACGCCCGGTGGTTCGGGTGGCTCCGGTGGTTCGGGTGAGGGATCGGGCGGTTCCGGTGGGTCCGGTGGTTCGGGCGGCGGTACCGACTCCGCGGCCGGCGGTGGCACGACAGCAGCAACGACCAGTGGTGCGCCCGCTCCGGCGATCGCCAACCAGTGCCCGGATCAGTCCCTCGCGATCAAGGTGACGCCCGAGAAGGCCACCTATCGCCTCGGCGAAGAGCCCGTGTTCACCGTCGTGATCACCAACATCGGGTCAGCGGAGTGCCAGCGCGACGTCGGTGCCGGGTTGCAGCAGGCACTCGTCTACACGCTCGACAATCAGCGCATCTGGTCCAACATCGACTGCTTCCCGAACGCTGCGTCGGATCTGCGAACCTTCAAGCCCGGTGAGCAGGCCGGCTTCACGGTGAAGTGGTCGGGCACCAACTCGGTTCCCGGTTGCGGTGAAGAGCGCGTCCCGGTCGGCGTCGGTGCATACCAGGCCATCGCGCAGCTCGGCGAGCTCAAGAGCGTGCCGGAACCGTTCAACATCACCGGCTGAGTACGGTCGAATTTCATGACCACCCCGACAGCGCTTGCCCGAGCGGCCTACACGACGCTCGAACCCTTCCATGTGACCGCGTACTTCAATCCTGAACTCGGATCTGCGTACGAGGACACCGGACTCGACGGTCATGCCTGGTACGTGGGCGCACGGGCCGCGCCGATGGGTCCGTGCGCGCCCAGCGTCGTCGCGGCTGCGTTCTACAACTTCAACCCGGTGTTGATCGAGCAGGCGTGGCCGGCCGCTGTGGCCGTCGGTCTGGATGCAGTGTCCGATCGCCGGTGGGCACTGCTCGACTCCGTCCTCGGCGCAGCATTGGGTTCCTTGGCCTCCGAGCCCGATCTCGCGACCATCGCGGAGCGATTGCGCAGCATCGGCGACGCGGCGTCCTTCGCCGGCCGTCCTCTCGCAGCAGCATGGCATTCCACCGAACGACCCGACGTGCCTCATCTCGCCCTGTGGCATTCGATCACCGTGCTGCGTGAGTGGCGGGGCGACGGCCACCTCGCCGCCTTGATCGACGCGGAACTCGACCCCGCGGAAGCAGCGGTGTTCCACGAAGCCGTCCGCCCGACACCGCAGCCCGGACGCCGAGCACTCGGCAAGCGCATCACACAGCTGACGCGACAGTGGTCCGAGACCGAATGGGATTCGGCTGCAGAACGACTCGCCGTCCGGGGACTGCTCACCACTTCTGCCGAGGGGGAGACGTTGACCGAGGCCGGCACCGCTCTCGATCGGCACATCGAGGAGCGCACCGACGCCATGGCTTCGGCAGTGTGGAAGACCGTTCCGGATGCGGAGCAGCTGATCACGAGCGCACGGCCCTACGTGAAAGCCGTGATCGACGCTGGTTTCCTCCCGGGGACCAAGAAGCGGTAGGGGTTACCGGTTCCAGTGGTTCCGGGTCTCGGTCGTAGCGCTTCCTAGTCGTAGGGCCCGGAGATCGAGGCCTCTGCCAAGCGGGACAGTCCCTCACGAATGTGTCTGGCCCACAGGCCGCCGATGCCGTCGACCGACTGCAGATCGGCGGCGGTTGCGGCCAGCAGGCCCTGCAAAGTGCCGAATGCGCCCACGAGTCGGTGAATCTGGCTGAACTGCAACCGCGGCACTCGCGTCAGTACGCGATAACCGCGCGGACTCATTGGGGTGTCCAACGCTTCGATGGTCGCGGGATAACCGAATGCCCGGGACAGAGTCGTCAGGTCCAACAGGTCGACATCGGTCAGCTTGTCCAGCGCCGCGAGCGCTTTCTCCACACCGGTGGTGCTCGACGGTTCGTTGCCGGCGAGATAGTCGCGCACGATCAGTTGACGGTCGATGTCGTTGTCGCCCAACAACTCTTCGAGTTGGAGAGCGAGCTGACGGCCGTCGGTGCCGAGTTCGAGGACGTTCTGCTCGATTTCCACCGACACCCGTCGCACCATCTCGAGGCGCTGGGCGACGGTCAACGCGTCGCGCAGGGTCACGAAATCTTCGATCTCCACGACCGAGAGCTGACGCGTGTTCTCGTCGAGCCGGGCCTTGTATCGCTCGAGCGTGGCGACGGCCTGATTGGCGCGCGAGAGGATGGTGGCGGAGCCCTCGACGACGTGCCTGATGCCGCTGATGTAGACACTGACGATGCTCATCGACTGGCTCACGGAGACAACGGGATACCCGGTCTGCATCGCGGTTCGCTCGGCCGCGCGGTGTCGGGTGCCGGATTCGACGGTAGGAATCTTGTGGTCCGGGACGAGCTGAACATTGGCCCGAACGATGCGCTGCCCGTCGGTCGAAAGCACTACTGCGCCATCCATTTTCGACAGCTCGCGCAGTCGGGTCGGCGCGAACTCGACATCGAGCTCGAACCCGCCGTCGCAGATGGCCTCGACCTCTTCGTCGTAGCCCAGGACGATCAATCCGCCGGTGCGGCCGCGCAGGATTCGCTCGAGACCGTCCCGCAGGGCGGTGCCCGGTGCCAGTCGAGCGATGGTCTCGCGTAACGCCGGGGACTGCGCGGCGCCTTCCATGGCCAACCCCCTCGTGTCGTAACGGCATGCGGCAGATCTGGAGCTCGTGCCCAACAAAGACTAACGCGCCGCCGAATGCGGGCCACGCCGTTGCACGCGGGCAGCGCCGTAAAGGGTACCGCCCGGTGTCATACCGGCCGCATACGCGTGTACGTCAGGGCCTCACCGACGTTGGTGACGGTTTTGACCTTGATGCCGGGCGGGATGGGGCCCGCGTCCTCGGGGACGATGGCGTAGTTGAACCCCAGTCTGGCTGCCTCGGCGAGGCGGCGCCCGAGCCCGGCAACGCGTCGAACCTCGCCGGCGAGCCCCACTTCTCCCAGAATCACCATTCCTGCGGGCAACGGTTGATCACGCACCGCCGACGCCACCGCAGCTGCCAGAGCCAGATCTGCGGACGGCTCACTCGTGCGCATCCCGCCGACCGTCGCGGCATAGACCTCGGCCTTGGACACCTTCACGCCGCACCGGCGTTCCAGGACGGCCAGAATCATCGCGACACGGGCGTGATCGAGTCCGCTGACCGCGCGTCGCGGTGACGGCATCGCGGTGTCGACGATCAGTGCCTGCAACTCGGCCAGCAGCGGCCGCTTGCCGTCCATCGTGACGGTGACGGCGGTCCCGGGGACGGCGTCGTTGCGGTGATGCAGGAACAGCCCGGACGGGTCACTGATGCCGACGATTCCGGTCTCCCGCAACTCGAAGCAGCCCACCTCGTCCGAGGCGCCGAACCGGTTCTTGACGCCGCGAATCATGCGCAGCGTGGAGTGCTTGTCGCCCTCGAAGTTGAGGACCACGTCGACGAGGTGTTCGAGCGAGCGTGGGCCTGCCACCGCGCCTTCCTTCGTCACGTGCCCCACGAGCAGGACGGCGACTCCGGTGGTCTTGGCCAGCGTGGTCAACGCACTGGTGATGGCGCGGACCTGAGTGACACCGCCGATGACCCCGTCGACGTCGGCGGCGAGCATCGTCTGCACCGAATCGACGATCAACAGGCTGGGCTTGACCTGTTCGACGTGTCCGAACACGGTTGCCAGATCGGACTCGGCGGCGAGAAAGACGCGCTCGTGCACCGCGCCGGTACGGTCCGCTCGCAGCCGAACCTGCCCTGCCGATTCCTCACCGGTGACGTAGAGCGCGCGGCGATCGGGAGCCGAACGCGCCCACCGATGCACCACCTCGAGCAGCAGCGTCGACTTGCCGACGCCCGGCTCACCGGCCAGCAGAACGACCGAACCGGGGACCAGACCGCCGCCGAGGACACGATCGAACTCGTCGATGCCGGTGGTGTTCGCCTGCGAGGTTGCGCTGCTGATGGTCGTCAGTGCAGCTGCGGGCGTCGTCGGGATCATGGCGCCGCCGCCCGAGCGGAGCGCCGATGCACCTGCGCGCGACGTGAGCGGTGCCGCGGTGGCCTGGACCTCGTCCATCGAGCCCCAGTCGCCGCATTCGGGACACCGGCCGACCCACTTGGAGACCGAATGATGACACGCGGAGCAGCGGTAGCTCGACTTCAGTTTGACCACGTCGGAAGCCTAACGATCGGCACCGACAGGTCCGGTGACCTCGTACGGAGGGGTCAGTGCCCGCCGCTGTGCTCAGAGACTGCCTCTTCGGAGCGCTCGAGTTCGTGGCCGGCGTCGACGGGGACGTTGACGACAACATCGCCCGCATTGGCGAACTCGAAGGTGACCGGCAGCGTCAGGCCCGGGCGCACGTTCTCGCTGATGTCGGCCATCTCGACCTTGATGAGCTGGATCGGAAGCAGAGGATCGTCCAGCTGCGTGTCGGCGGGTGATCCCGCACCGAGCGCGGTCAGCGGAGCGATCTCGGTGCTGCCCGGTTCTGCCTCGTCGACGATGGTGACCTGAGCCTCGGGAGAGGAGATCCCGGTCAGCTCGTCCGCCACGGCGGGGTTGGCGTTGATGGCCGTGAACCCGAGCTCGACGGTGCCGCCGGGCTCGATGCTGTACTCCTCGGAGGAGGGGTACACGACGTGCACGTTGCGAAGCTGGATGTCTCCGACGTCGACGGAATTGCCGTTGACCGCCGCGACCTGAGTGGCCGTCTGCGAGATCTGACCTGCGCCGCAGGCGGTGAGCACGAGGGTGCCACCAGCGAGAAACGCGAGGGCAGCGGCCGTTCTGCGATGGCGGCCAAGCGGTGTCGCAGCGTCGATTGCAGTCACTTCGGTCGTCCTCCATGTGGTGCCGGGCCGGCTCGGTCCATCTCGTCCACTAGGCAGAGTAGTAGTTCTCGTCCACCGACCGCTCGTGGGGTCCGCCACTGCTCACGATGAGCCAGGTAGGGCAGCCTTCCGCACGGAACGGGGGTGTTACGACCGCGGCCGAAATGTGGCATCGGATACACGTCGAACGGTCTGTGTCAACCCCTGATTCGGCAGCACTGTGCCCCTGACCTGCGCCGTTGATATTGGGCGTGGTATTCTGGATAAATCGAAAGGGGCACTTGTCACATGATTTTCAAGGTCGGAGACACCGTCGTTTACCCCCATCACGGAGCGGCGCTGATCGAAGCGATAGAGACACGCACCATCAAGGGTGAACCGAGAGAGTACTTGGTTCTCAAGGTCGCGCAAGGCGACCTCACCGTTCGAGTCCCCGCGGACAATGCCGAGTACGTCGGCGTCCGCGATGTCGTCGGGCAAGAAGGCCTCGACAAAGTCTTTCAGGTGCTGCGCGCACCGCACACCGAAGAGCCCACCAACTGGTCGCGTCGCTACAAGGCCAACTTGGAGAAGCTGGCTTCCGGTGACGTGAACAAGGTGGCAGAGGTCGTTCGTGATCTCTGGCGTCGCGAACAGGATCGTGGATTGTCGGCAGGCGAGAAGCGGATGCTCGCCAAGGCGCGTCAGATCCTCGTCGGCGAGTTGGCATTGGCCGAGGGAACCGACCAGGCCAAGGCCGACACCATGCTCGACGAAGTTCTCGCCACCGCTTCGTAGAGTGTGCAGCTTCGCAGAATGAGCAGCTTCGTAGCGTGAACGGTACCGCCGGCGACGTTGTCGCCCTGGTACCCGCAGCAGGTAAAGGCCTTCGGCTCGGACACGACGAGCCGAAGGCTTTCGTCTGTCTGGGTACCGACTCTCTTCTCACGCGATCCGTGGACGGACTGCGTGCCTCGGGTGCCGTCGACCGCATCGTCGTCATCGTGCCCGTCGATCTGCTCGACGCGGCCCGCGGGCTCGTCGGCGACGACGTCATCGTCGTGGCAGGCGGCCGCGAACGCACCGATTCGGTGCGCGCCGGTCTCGCCGTCGTCGGAGACGCTTCCGTGGTGCTCGTCCACGACGCCGCTCGCGCTCTCACGCCGCCCGCGTTGATCGCCCGCGTCGTCGCCGAGGTCCGAGCCGGACGACCAGCGGTCATCCCGGTGCTGCCCGTCGTCGACACCGTCAAGGAAGTCGACCTCATGGGCGCTGTGGTCGGCACGCCCGATCGCGCGAGTCTGCGTGCGGTCCAAACCCCGCAGGGCTTCGACGCCGACGTCCTGCGTCGCGCCTATGCCGCCGCTACCGACATCTCCACCGACGATGCGGGACTGGTCGAGCGCATCGGCGAGACGGTGCACACCATCGTCGGCGACGCGCTCGCATTCAAGATCACCACTCCGCACGACCTACTACTGGCAGAGGCGCTCCTATGAGAGTCGGCATCGGCACCGACGTCCACCCCATCGCTCCCGGCCGACCCTGCTGGCTGGCCGGACTGCTCTTCGAGGACGCGGACGGTCTCGAGGGCCACTCCGACGGCGACGTCGCCGCGCACGCGCTGTGTGACGCCCTGCTGTCCGCTGCGGGCCTGGGCGATCTGGGGTCGGTCTTCGGCACCGGGCGTCCGGAGTGGGACGGGGTCAGTGGAGCCGCGATGCTGACCGAGGTACGACGGTTGCTCGACGCCGACGGGTTTGCGGTCGGCAACGCTGCGGTGCAGATCATCGGTAATCGGCCCAAGATCGGACCGCGCCGCGTCGAGGCGCAGGACGTTCTCTCGGGTGTGCTCGGTGCACCGGTGTCGGTGTCCGCGACCACCACCGATGGGCTCGGGCTGACCGGTCGCGGCGAAGGAATCGCGGCCGTCGCGACCGCACTTGTCATGACGAGGTAAAACCACCGGTAGCATTGCTGGTCGTGACCCTTCACCTACACGACACCGAGACGAGGGCCCTGCGGGAATTCACCCCCTTGGTCCCTGGCCATGTATCGGTGTACCTGTGTGGGGCGACGGTGCAGGGTGAGCCTCACATCGGCCACGTACGCAGCGGAGTGGCGTTCGACGTCCTGCGCCGCTGGCTGTTGGCACACGACTACGACGTCGCTTTCGTTCGCAACGTGACCGACATCGACGACAAGATCCTGAACAAGGCGCGCGACGCCGGTCGTCCGTGGTGGGAGTGGGCGGCAACGTACGAGCGTTCGTTCACCTGGGCCTACGACCGGCTCGGTGTGCTGCCGCCGTCCGCCGAACCGCGTGCGACGGGCCACATCACTCAGATGGTCCAGATGATCGAGCGGCTGATCGAGCGTGGGCACGCGTATGCCGATTCGTGCGGAGACGTGTACTTCGACGTACAGAGTTTCCCGAGTTACGGCGCGTTGTCCGGTCACAAGCTCGACGACGTACACCAGGGCGAGAGCGTTGCCGAGGGCAAGCGCGATCCTCGCGACTTCACGCTGTGGAAGGGTGCCAAGCCCGGCGAGCCCTCGTGGCCGACGCCGTGGGGCCCAGGCCGTCCCGGCTGGCATCTCGAGTGCTCGGCGATGGCGGAGACGTACCTCGGTCCGGACTTCGACATCCACTGTGGCGGTCTCGATCTCGTGTTTCCGCATCACGAGAACGAGCGAGCCCAATCCATGGCCGCCGGCGACGGCTTCTCGCGCTACTGGTTGCACAACGGCTGGGTGACGATGGGCGGCGAGAAGATGTCCAAGTCTCTCGGCAACGTCCTCTCGGTACCCAACGTGCTCAAAAAGGTTCGGCCACAAGAACTTCGGTTCTACCTCGGTGGCGCGCACTATCGCTCGATGCTGGAATACTCCGACACTGCGCTCGAGACCGCGGCGGTGACGTACCGTGGCATCGAAGGATTCGTCCGGCGAGCCGTCGAACGTGCCGGTGACGTACCGATGGGCAAGTGGACCGCCGGATTTGCCGCGGCTCTCGACGACGATCTCGGAGTGCCCAAAGCGTTGGCCGAGATTCACGCCACCGTCACCCTCGGCAACACCGCCCTCGAGTCCGGTGACCTACCGGCAGCCGTGGAGCATGCGGGCAGCGTGCGGGCGATGCTCGACATCCTCGGTGTCGACCCCCTCGATCCGCACTGGTCGAGCGACAGTGGTTCGGACGCAGCAGCTCTCGGTGCACTCGGCGTTCTCGTCGAGGCCGAGCTGGAGCGTCGAGCAACGGCGAAGGCGACCAAGGACTGGGCCGTCGCCGACGAGATACGCGATCGACTGGCGCAGGCCGGAGTCGATGTGACAGATACACCCAACGGGCCCGAATGGTCGCTGGGTACGAGCAAGACCGACGAAGCAGGTTTGTGATGGCAGGCAATTCGAGTAGGCGCGGCGCAATCCGCAAGGACGGCACCAAGAAGGGACAGGTCGCCGGATCCGGAGGCAAGCGTCGCAAAGGCCTCGAGGGCCGCGGCGCAACACCCCCCGCCTCCGAGCGCACCAAGCATCCCGCAGCGCGTCGAGCCAAGCTCGCCGAGAAGTCCGCGCAGAACCGCGGCGGTACCACCGGAGGACGCGCGGGTGGACGCCCGGCCGGACGTAAGGCCGAAGACGGTCCCGAGGTGGTACTCGGGCGCAACCCGGTCGTCGAGTGCCTGCGTGCAGGCGTGCCCGCCACCGCCCTGTGGGTTGCCGTCGGCACCGACAGTGACGATCGACTCAAGGAAGCCGTGCAGCGCGCAGGCGACGCACGGATCTCCATCCTCGAAGTTCCCCGCTCCGATCTGGACAAGCTCAGCGCCAACGGACTGCACCAGGGCCTGGCCCTGCAGGTGCCGCCGTACCGCTACGCGCACCCCGACGATCTGATCTCGAACGCGCGCACGCACCAGGAGCCCGCTCTGCTCGTGGCGCTCGACAACATCACCGACCCGCGCAACCTCGGTGCCGTCGTGCGTTCGGTGGCCGCGTTCGGTGGTCACGGCGTCGTGATTCCGCAGCGTCGCAGCGCCAGCGTGTCGGCGGTGGCATGGCGCACCAGCGCCGGTGCCGCAGCCCGACTGCCCATCGCGCGGGCGGTCAATCTGACTCGCACACTGAAGGATTGGCAGTCCAAGGGCGTCACTGTCGTCGGCCTCGACGCAGGCGGCGACACCGACCTCGACACCTTCGACGGTAAGGGCCCGGTCGTCATCGTCGTCGGATCCGAGGGCAAGGGCCTCTCGCGTCTGGTCAGCGAGACCTGCGACCACATCCTGTCGATCCCGATGGCCGGGCCGGTGGAATCGCTCAACGCATCCGTCGCTGCGGGCGTCGTGCTGGCCGACATCGCGCGTCAGCGTCGAGGCTGAGGTTCACACCCCTCTGTGTGAACCTCACACCCCTGCTATGACTCGAGTGGGCGTGTGAGGTCGAGAAGAAGGGTGTGAGGTTGCGCGGGGCCTGATCAACCGGCAGCGCGGAACTGGATCCGCGTTCCCGGGGTCAATTGCGCAGCGGTGGACATATCGTTCGTGGTGACGACGGCGATCACCGGATAGCCGCCCGTGACGGGATGGTCGGCGAGAAACAACACCGGCTGTCCCGATGGCGGTACCTGCAGTGCCCCGAGAACCATTCCCTCGCTGGGCAATTCGTCGTCGACCGCGCGGGCCAAGGGCTGCACGCCGTCGAGCCTGATGCCGACGCGATCCGAATCCTGCGTGACCGTCCATGGCTGCTGCACCAGAACCGATCGGGCGTGCTCGGTGAACCAGTCCTCGCGCGGGCCGAACGTGATGTGCAGGGTCTGCGGGAAGACGGGCGGCGGAATGAACTCTGCTGCTGGCCACTTGGCTTTCTCGTCGCCGACGGGCAGAACGGTGCCGGGGGAGACCACTGCGGGTCCGAGTCCCGACATCGTGTCCGTCGCACGACTGCCCAGGACGGCGGGAACGTCTATTCCGCCTCGCACGGCAACGTAGCTGCGCAGACCGCTTGTGGGCGTTGATAATTCCAACGTCTGCCCGGCTCGGACCACGAGCGTCGAATGCAGTCCCTGCACGGTGCCGTCCACGCGGCAGATCACGTGCGCTCCGGTGACGGCCATGACGGCGTCGAACTCGGCTCGGACCTGCAGGCCACCGAACGTCACTTCCAGGGTGGCGGCCCCGGAGTCGTTGCCCACCAGACGGTTTGCCGCATCGTGTGAACGGAGATCCGCTGCACCGGATCGTCCGACGCCCACCGCCGCGTGGCCACGTCGTCCACGATCCTGGACGGTGCACAGCGGACCCGTCTGCAGGACGGTCAGGGCCTTCATGTCGACTCGAATCGGACGGTGGTGCCGGGTGTGAGCAGTGCCGGTGGAGTGCGCTCACTGTCCCACAGCGTCACGTCGCTGCGGCCGATCAACTGCCATCCCCCGGGTGAGGATCGCGGGTAGATGCCGGAGAACTCGCCGGCCAGACCCACTGCGCCTGCCGGGACGCTGGTGCGCGGTGAATCACGCCGCGGCACGTGCAGTCGGGTGTCGGTGCCGACGAGGTAGCCGAAGCCGGGCGCGAAGCCGCCGAACGCGACCGTCCAGGTCTGTTCTGTATGCGCTGCAACCACTTCGGCGATGGACAGGCCCGTCAGGCGAGCGACGTCGTCGAGATCTGCGCCGTCGTAGGTGACGGGAATCGTGACCGCCTCGGATGCGGCAGTGGGGTCGTCGACAGCGGGTTCCAGCGCCGCGACCCACTCGAGTATCGGTGCCGGTGCCCCGTCGAAGATCACCAGTACGGTGCGGGCGGCAGGGACCAGATCGACGACCGCGTCCGGCTGTTCGCGGACCATGGACCGGTGGTACGACATGGTCTCGGGCAGGTCGGCGAACTCGATCAGCAGCGCGTTCTCGCCTGCGGGGAGGAGGCGCATCAGACGAAGGAAGCGATATCGACAGCGTTGGCGCGCAACAGGTCCCGCACGGCATTCGCCATCGCCACCGCGCCGGGGGAGTCGCCGTGCAAGCAGATCGATTCGGCGCGGACTTCGACCGTTGTGCCGTCCACTGCTTCGACCGTACCGTCGGTGATCATCGTCAGTACCCGGTGGGCGACCGCCTCGGGATCGCCGAGGACGGCTCCCGGTTCCGAGCGCGAGACCAGAGTTCCCTGTGGGGTGTAGGCGCGATCGGCGAAAGCCTCTGCGACCGTGCGTAACCCGACGCGTTCGGCTTCGTCGAGGAATGCCGAACCGGGCAGTCCGAGTACCGGCAGGTGCGGGTCGTACGCGGCGACTGCCTCGGCGACGGCTTTCGCTTGCTCGCGGTGATGCACGATCGCGTTGTACAGCGCCCCGTGCGGTTTGACGTACGCGACGGCCGAACCGGCCACTCGGGCAAGGCCGTCGAGGGCACCGATCTGGTAGATCACGTCGGCGGTGAGGTCTGCGGGGGCGACGTCGAGAAAGCGTCGACCGAATCCGGCGAGGTCCTGATAGCCGATCTGAGCCCCGATCCGCACGCCTGCGTTCGCAGCAGAGCGGCAGGTGCGCAGCAGAGTGGTCGGATCACCGGCGTGAAAGCCGCACGCGACGTTGGCACTGGACACCACTGCGAGCATCGCGTCGTCGTCGCCCAGAGTCCACGCACCGTAGCTTTCGCCGAGATCGGCGTTGAGATCGATGGCCGTCACCCTGGACAGTCTAGGCGGCGACGAGCCGACCGGAATTGGCCTTGCGGGTTGCCCCGATGCCGCGGCACACGAGGTAGATGACGAACGAGATGGTCGTGACGAAAGTCGAGACCGGGAGGCCCGGGGCGAGCGAGAGCAAGATGCCACCGACAGCGGCGATCTCGGCGAACAGGATGGACAGCAGCGTCGCCTTCAGCGGGCTGGCCGTGACCCGCGCGGCGGCCGCGGCAGGCGTGATGAGCAGTGAGAGCACCAGCAGCGCGCCCACGATCTGCACGCCGAGTGCACAGGCAACACCGACGAGTACGGCGAACACGACCGAGAGCGCGCGGACGGGGACGCCGCGGGCCAGTGCCACCTCGGGGTCGGTGCTGGCGAACAGCAGCGGGCGGTAGACCACGGTGAGGACGATCAGCACGAGAACGGCGCACACCAGCAGCAGCTGGATTCCGCTCTGCCCGACGCCGACGATCTGGCCGATGAGCAACGAGAAGCTGGTGCCGGTCCGGCCCGGGTACAGCCAGATGAACAGCACCGACAGGCCGAGACCGAACGACATGATGACGCCGATGACCGAGTCGCGGTCGCGGGCCTTGTTGCCGAGCAAGGCGAACATCACCGCGGCGACGACGGATCCGACGATGGCACCGAGTCCGACGGTGATACCGACGAGCAGTGCAGCGGACGCACCGGTAAGGGAGAGTTCACTCGATCCGTGCACCGCGAAGGCCCACTGCCTACTGACGATGAGCGGTCCGAGCGCGCCGGCGAGCAATCCGAGAATGGCAGCGGCGATCAACGCCTGCTGAACGAAGTCGTAGCTCAGCAGATTCGCCGTGGTGTCGAAGTCGAGCATTTTCGAGAATGCGTCGAGAACCTTCTCGTTCATGCCTTGTCTTCTCCGTCGTGCGGTACGGGTGGGTGGTGGGCACCGGCCGAGCCGAGCGCATCGATCGAGTCGCCGGTTCCGACGACGACGAGCCGACCGCGAACCTTCAACACCTCGACCTCGGTGCCGTACAGCTCCGACAACACCTCGGTGGTCATGACGTCCTCGGGAGTCCCGATCCGGAACCGGCCGTCGACGATGTAGACGACGCGGTCGACGAGCGGAAGGATCGGGTTGATCTCGTGCGTCACGAACAGCACGGCTGTGTCGTGCTCCCGCCGTCGGCGATCGATGAGGCCGGAGACCAACGATTGGTTGGCGAGGTCGAGGCTCAGCAGGGGCTCGTCGCACAGCAGTACCGACGGATCGCCGACGAGTGCCTGGGCGATCCGCAGTCGCTGTTGTTCACCACCGGACATCGAGCCGACCGGTGCGCCGGCGAAGGAATTGGCGTCGACCTGATCGATGGCGCGCTGCACCGTTTCCTTGCGCTGCCGCATGCCGCGCAGTCCCATGCCCCATTTGTGGCCGTCCCAGCCGAGACCGACGAGATCGCGTCCGCGCAGCGGCAGATCGTCGTCGATGTTGCGTTGCTGGGGGACGTACCCCACGCCCGACTGGCCGCGGCGAACGGGACTGCCGCCGATCGACGCGGTGCCGGACGTGAGGTGGTTCTGACCGAGCAGCACCTTGAGCAACGACGTCTTGCCCGACCCGTTGGGGCCGAGGACGGCGACGAACTCGCCCGCCGCGACCGACAGATCCAGGTTCTGCCAGAGTGTGCGGTCGCCGAAGGCCAGTCCGGCATCGCGCAGTTCTACAGCAGGCATGCGTTACAGCTTTCCATCAGCTGCCCACCGATCGGGAGGCGGATCGGCTCACGGGTTGGTGCTGAGCGCGGCCTGCAGGTCCGTCGCTGCCTTGGTCTGCCACTCGATGAACGTCATCCCGGCGGGCAGAGTCTCGGTGACCTCGACGACGGGGATGCCCGCAGCCTCACTGGTGGTGCGAATGTCCTGTGTGACAGCGTCTTCGGTCTGAGTGTTGTAGACCAGCGCGCGGACGGACTTGGACGTGAACAGATCCCGTGTCGCGGCGATCGATGCGGGCGACGGGTCGTTGCCCTCCTCGATGGCATCCTTGAAGTCCTCGGGAGTGCGGTCGTCGAGATCGGATTCCTCGAGGAGGTAGTGCGCGATCGGTTCGGTCTGGGCCACCGGTGCGTTCGGGAACTCGGCGGCGATCCGGTCCGTCACGTCGGTGATCGCGTGGATCTGCTCGTGGAACGTTTCGGCGTTGGCGGTGTACTGCGCGGCGTTGTCCGGGTCGAGCTGGCCGAGCTTGTCGGCGATCTCCTCGGCGGTGTGCGCTGCGACCTCGGCGTTGTACCAGACGTGTTCGTTGACCTCACCGTGCGAGTGGCCGTCTTCTGCCGCGGGCTCGGTTGCGGACTCTGTTGCTGCCTCGGACGTCGTCTCGGAGTCGTGATCGTGGTCCGCGTCGAGCAACGTGAAGGCATCGACGGACGGCACGTCCTTGCCCTCGGAGCCGAGGATGTCCTCGATGAACTGGTCGTAGCCACCGCCGTTGTAGACCACCAAGGACGCCTCGGCAACCGCGGCGGCGTCACCGGGGCTCGCCTCGTACGAGTGCGGATCTGCCGATGGGTCGGCGATGATCGACTTCACGGTGGCCAGGTCGCCCGCAACGGCCTCGGCAACGCTGCCCCACACGTTCGTGGACGCGACGATTGTGATCGGACCGTCGACGGGGTTGGCCGGCGCGGACTCGGTGCTCGTCGGCTCGTTCGAGCTGCACGCGGTCAGTGCCAGCGCGGCAGCGCAGGTCAGGCCGATGAGGGCCGAGCTCTTGACCCGAGACGGGCGGTGGAAGGACGACATCGATGTACTCCTGAAGGCAGGGCTTGACGCTAATGGAAACCGTTACCGTTGTACTCTAGCTCTCGGGCGGGCTCGGTATCGAATCGGACGAGCCCAACCTCGATTTTCACTGCAGCGTGGTGTGGGACTAACGTCCCGGTTATGGCCAGGTCAAGCGAGCCCCGACGTCAAGCGACGTTGGCGTCGATCGCAGCCGAGCTGAAGGTATCGCGAACCACCGTCTCGAACGCCTACAACCGACCCGATCAACTCTCGCCCGAACTGCGCGAACGCGTCCTCCAGGCAGCCAAGCGACGCGGTTACGCAGGCCCGGACCCGGTCGCGCGATCGCTGCGCACCCGCAAAGCCGGAGCCATCGGACTACTGCTCACCGAAGCCCTCAGCTACTCCTTCCGCGACCCCGCCGCCATGAGCTTCCTCGCCGGTCTCGCCGAATCCTGCGAGGCCGCAGGACAAGGACTGCTGCTCATCCCCGCCGGAGCCGAACGCGACGACGTCCAAGCCGCAGCCGTCGTCCAACAAGCAGGAGTCGACGGATTCGTCGTCTACTCCGTCGCCGACGACGACCCCTACCTGGCCGCAGTGCGCGAACGACACCTACCCATCGTCGTGTGCGACCAACCCCGCAACATCCCCGAGGCCGCCCTCGTCGCAATCGACGACCGCGTCGCCATGAAAATGCTCGCCGCACATCTGATCTCGCTGGGACACGAACATCTTGCAGTGCTGTGCATGCGGCTCGGACGCGACCGCCGCGATGGCGTCGTACCCCCGGGACGGCTGGCCGACAGTCACTTCCACGTCCAACGTGAACGCATCGCCGGAGTCCAGGCCGCCATGATCGACGCCGGACTCGACCCCGACACCCTCACCGTCGTCGAACGATTCGACCACACCGTGCGCTCCGGCCACTCCGCCGCAGCCCAGGCACTACAGGCCAACCGCGAGACCACCGCACTGCTCTGCACCACCGACGTCATCGCCCTCGGTGCACTCAACTTCGCCAGAGTCTCGGGAATCGATGTGCCGAGCCAACTCTCGGTCACCGGATTCGACGGCATCTCCGACGCCATTCGCGAGAACCTGACCACCGTGCGCCAGGACGCCGAGGAAAAAGGCCGCCGCGCAGGCAAACTGGTGCTCTCGTCCTCGCATTCGGGCATCGTCGCCGCCGAAACCCTCCCGACCGAACTCTTCCGCGGCCGCACCGCAGCACCGCCGCCGGATCAACCGCCCGCAATCGCCTGAGCTGTCCTCGCGCGCTCACTCCAGATTTGCGCCCCATTTGGGATCAATGTGGGTTTCAGTCAGTCTGAGTGCAACAAAGGCGCATTGATCCCAACTGGGGAGGAGTGAACCGGGTGCGCGGGGCGGGGGCGGGGGTCAGACGGGCTGAGCGCTGAGCAATCTCGCGCAGCGCAGTAGACCCAGGTGACTGTAGGCCTGGGGGTGGTTGCCGAGCGATCGTTCGGCAATCGGGTCGTATTCCTCACTGAGCAGTCCGGTCGGTCCGGCGGCGCTGACGAGTTGAGCGAACAGAGCCTCGGCCTCGGCGCGTTGGCCCACCAGCAGGTATGCCTCGACGAGCCACGCTGCGCACAGGTGGAATCCGCCTTCGCCGCCGGGCAGACCGTCGTCGTGGCGGTAGCGGTAGACCGTCGATCCACTGCGCAGTTCGGCTTCGGTTGCAGTGACGGTGGCTGCGAAACGCGGGTCCGACGGCTCGATCAGTCCGGACAGGCCGATGTACAGCGTCGCCGCGTCGAGGTCGGTGCCGTCGTATGCGGCGGTGAAGGACTGCACCTCGTCGTTCCAGCCGTTGGCGAGCACTTCTTCTCGGATGGTGTCACGAAGCTCGGACCAGCTCGATTCGGCTGTGCGGCCGAAGGTTTCGGCCAGACCGATGGCGCGGTCCACCGTCGTCCAGCCCATCACCTTCGAGTAGACGTGGTGGCGGGGATTGTCTCGGATTTCCCAGATGCCGTGATCGGGCTCGAACCAGCGTCGCTCGACGGCTTCGACCATCGCGCGGACGAGGTCCCAGTCGTCGTCGGAGAGGCCGTTCTCGGACCCCGCGGCTTTGCGGGCGTGTGCGAGGGCGGACACCAATTCGACGATGGGGCCGAAGACGTCGAGCTGAACCTGTTGGTTGGCAGCGTTTCCCACGCGGACCGGACGCGATCCGGCGTAGCCGGGCAGCTCGTCGATGACGGCCTCGGGCGGCAGGCCCAGGCCCCAGATGGTGTAGAGCGGGTGCAGGCGTTCGGGTCCCGACACCGATTCGAGTACCCCGTGAATCCACGAGAGGTAGTTCTCGGCCTCGGCTGTCGATCCGACGTCGACCAATGCGGTCGCGGTCAATGCTGCGTCGCGCAGCCAGCAGTATCGGTAGTCCCAGTTGCGCACTCCACCGATGTCTTCGGGCAATGACGTGGTGGCGGCGGCCATGATCGAGCCGGACTCGGAGTGCACGAGCCCGCGCAGAGTCAGGGCGGACCGCTTCATCAGATCGCGCTTGAGCGGCGGCAGATTCAGGCCGTCGGCCCAGTCCTTCCAGTACGACTCCGATGCTCGACGCCGTTCGACCTCGGGCCACGGGTGCTCGCTCAGATCGTCTGTGCCGAGCCGCAATTCGAGAACGATCGGCCCGTTCGACGGTTCGACCTCGGCGTGGGCGGACTGCTGGGATCCGTCGGAGACGATGTTCCAGGTGACACCGGGGCTGCGCAGGACCATCGGGTCCGCGGTGCCGAGGATGCGCAGTCCGTCGACGTCGGGTTCCAGTGACGCCCAAGCCTTTCCAAACTCCGGACGCGGCGCGAACGTGACGATGGCCGGTGCCTTGCCGGTGATGACGCGGGTCAGCGCGGTCTGGCCCTGGCCGATGTCGTGCGGCAGGTAGTCGGTGACCTGCAGGCTGGCCCACTTGGTCTGCACGGTCATCGTGCCGTCCACGTACTGCTGGCTCAACGGAAGCGATGCGCGGACGGGTCCGATGCTGAAGTGTCCGGCCTGATCGCCGCCGAGGAGGTGCGCGAACACCGCTGCCGAATCGGGCTCGGGGTGACAGAGCCAGGTGACGTCGGCATCGGGAGTGAGCAGCGCGACGGCGTTGGGGCTGGCCAACATCGTCAGTCGTTCGATGCGCGGAGCGTCGGCTCCGGAGAGCCACTGCCGACGCTCCTCGAGCAGGAACGCCAAGGCCAGTGCCACGTGCTCGGTGCTGTCGATGCGGAACTCGGCGAGGGTGTCGCCCGGTCCGATCTTGACCCCGATGTCGGGGCCGTGCAGGTGGCCGAATGCCTTCTCGTCGGTGACGTCGTCGCCGAAAAAGACTGCAGCAGTGGAGGCTTCCTGATGCCTGAGGATATCGAGGGCGACGCCCTTGTCGGTGATGATGACGGCCAGCTCGATGACGGACTTGCCCTCGGTCACCTGGACGCCGTCGCGTGCGGCAGCACCGGAACGCACGGCGGCCAGGGCTTCCTCGCCCGCAGCAGTCTCGGCGTTGCGGACGTGCAGTGCGACGCTGGCCGGCTTGGTTTCGATACTCACGCCCGGATGGGCGTCGGCGATGGCTTGGATCTCGCCGGTGATGACGGTGAGGAGCTTCTTGGCATCGTCGTCGATGGCGTTGACGAACCCGGCGTCGAACTCGCTGCCGTGGCTACCCACGAGCTGCACCTCGGACGGCAATCGCGAGAGGATCGCGAGATCGCGAAGAGCGCGGCCGGAGATGACCGCAGCGTTGGTGCCGGCGAGGGAGGCGAGCCCGCGCATGGCGCTGACGGACTCGGGGTGCGGGAAGGCCTTCTGCGGGTCGGAGACGATCGGAGCCATGGTTCCGTCGTAATCGGACGCGACGAGCAAACGCGGAGTCCGAGCGACTCCGACGAGTGCGCGGCGAAGTTCGAGCGGCAATTCGAGAGCAGTCACGCGTCGAATCTAGGCGATGAACCTCGTCTCGGCGTACCTGGCTTCGTGCGTCCGGTGCATCACTGCTGGTCGGGAACCAGACCGGGCGACGGCGTCACACCGGAAGCAGCCGACATCGACCTCGCGGACTTGGTGACGATGGCCAACATCGCTCGCTGGGCGGCGTCTGCGTCACCGGACTGGATGGAGGATGCGACCACGCCGTGCAACCGGATGGCCTCGGGGTCTGCTTGCCGCGACATCAAGGCATGGCGGGTGCGTCCGGCGAGTACCTCGACGACGATGTCCGACATCGACCGCAACATGGGATTGCCCGACGCCTCCAGCAGCGTGCGGTGAAAGTTGCAGTCGTGTTCGAGGTAGGCCTCCGAGTCCGCGGACCGCGACGTCGACGACATTCCGATGACGGCAGCGGTCAGCGCCCCACAGTGTTCGGGGGTGGCTCGGTGGGCAGCGAGTTTGGCTGCCAAAGGTTCGATACCGGACCGCAGTTCGCTGAGCAGCAGCAGCTGCTCGGCGCGGGCAGGCCCGGCCAGTTGCCAGCGGATGACCACCGGGTCGAGAGAATTCCAGTTCTGCGAACCGAGCACCGTGATGCCGACGCGACGCCGAACGGTGAGCAGGCCCAATGACTCGAGAACACGAACGACTTCGCGCACCACTGTTCGCGATACGGCGAACCGCACGGCGACGTCGTCGGCCGAGATTCGGGTGCCGCTCGGGATCGCGCCACTCACGATGTCGCGCCCGAGCTCGTCGAGCACCGAATCGTGGAGTTGGCGGAAATCGTTGGTCTCGGTCATGTCCGATCGATCGTCCCACGGGTTGCCCGGTTTCTCGCGTCTGTCCGATCCCGGTGCACCGGATGGAGCAGTATCGAGGCATGGCAGCAGAGAAGACAGGCAGAGCGCAACATCCGGTTCTCGTGGTGATGGGGGTATCCGGATCGGGCAAATCCACCGTGGCAGGCATCCTCGCCGGAGCCTTGAAATGGGACCTCCAAGAGGGCGACGACCTGCACCCGGACGCCAACGTCGCGAAGATGGCGTCGGGTCAGCCCCTGACCGACGAGGACCGATGGCCGTGGCTCGACATCATCGCCGAGTGGATCACCGACCACACCAGCACGGGACGATCGGGAATCGTGACGTGCTCGGCACTCAAACGGTCGTATCGGGACGTACTGAGCGCAGGAGCCAGGGACGGGGCGCCGGTGATCTTCGTGCACCTGGCCGGAACCAAGGACCGAATCAGCGGACGTCTGAATGCACGGATGGACCACTTCATGCCGTCCTCGCTGCTCGACACCCAGATCTCGACACTGGAACCCCTCGGCGACGACGAGAACGCCATCGTCCTCGACATCGGCCCGCCGCCGACCAAAATCGCCGAACACGTCCTCGTCGAACTCGAAAAACGCGCAGGAATGTCCGAAAGCCACTGAGTGCTGCCTGCCTCTGCCCTCTTGCTCCCCACCCGGGTTCGGATCAATGCGGGATTCAGTCGCTCAGAGTGCGGCAATGGGACATTGATCCACACCCGTGGGCCGAAACAGGGCAGAGGTCCGGGGCGGAGTGTCCGGTAAGTGCATATTCCAAGCAAGCGCGCTTGATTTTAAGTACTACGAATGACCGAAAGGACTTGTAAAAGTACGACGAATGCGAGAAGGTGAGCTTGTTCACTTTTCAGTGAGGAGACAGCTCATGGTGCGAGGCGCACCCGCCAGGCCGGTCCAACTTCCCGTTCCCAATGCAGATGTCTGGGACTGGCAACTCGACGGTCTGTGTCGTGGTCTCGACTCGTCCGTGTTCTTCCATCCCGAGGGGGAGCGAGGCCGTGCCCGCGCCACTCGGGAAAAGACCGCCAAGCAGGTCTGCGGCCGATGCCCGGTGCTCGAGCAATGCCGTCAGCACGCACTCGAAGCGAACGAGCCGTACGGCGTGTGGGGCGGAATGTCTGCACACGATCGCGCAGACTTCTACCGCGGAGCCGTTCGTACCGCTTGATCGGAACCTGTCGGTGGTCTCGTGTTTCATGACGACCCATGAACAAGGTCCTGCGTGCGACGCTCGTCAGTGCGGTCGTCATCACCACCGTCATCGGAATCGCGTCGTTCGTGCTGAGTTTTGCCGCACTGTGGGATCTCGCCACGATGGCGGGCGTCCCGCGATCACTGTCGTGGCTGTGGCCGGTGATCGTCGACGGCACCATCCTGCAGGCCACGATCTCCGTCATCGCACTCGCCCAATTCGAGGAACAACGCAGTGGTCGACGCTTCTTCTGGGGCGTGTTGATCACGGCAGCTCTGGTCAGTATCGGCGCAAATGCCATGCACGCCTTCATTTCCGACGCCGGAACACTGCATCCGGCGCTGTCGGCCGCCATTGCGACGGTCGCCCCGGTCAGTCTGTTGGCCGCGACCCACGGACTCGGCATCCTCGTCCGAGTGCCGGCCGAACTGCCGCGCGACACCGAACCACCCGAACCCGAACAGACCCGTGGAGTCGGACAGGTCCATGCGGTCGAACAGACCGGCAAGGCCGAGGCGCAACACCACCACAAGACCGAGCAACCCGATGACGTCGAGTCGAGCATCGCAGACGTTCCGGTCGATGCCCGGAGGCTGACGGCCCCCGTCGCCGCGAGCATCGACGACCATGACGGCGACACCGCGGGCGCGCGAACCCAGGAGACGCTGATCGAGCACGTTCGGGTCGATGCGCCGGCGAGCGATATTCCGGTCACATCCGTGCGCACGGTCGAACCATTGGACTACGTCGATCGCTGGATTCTCGACGAGGAACGGGTGGACGATCTCTATCCCGTCGACGCTCCGTGACATCCGGTGGCACCATCGAGTGATGAGCCAGAATCTGCCGAGATCCGTAGTTCCCGAGAAGCCGAAGCCGGGTCAGGAGTCGGTGTGGGATTACCCCCGTCCACCGCGACTAGAGTCCTCCAACCGTTCGCTGGTCGTCCGGCTCGGCGGCGAGGTGGTCGCGCGCACCACCGCCGCGTACCGAGTGCTCGAAACCAGCCATCCGCCCACCTGGTACATCTCGCCCGCAGACATGGTTCCGGGTGCGTTGACGCCGTCCGAGGCCCGGTCGACGCACTGCGAATGGAAGGGCGCGGCGACGTACTGGGACGTGCACGGCGGCGACGCCGTGGCACCGGCCGCGGGGTGGAGCTACGAGAACCCGACACCGCGGTTCGCCGAGATCGCCGGCTACCTCGCGTTCTCACCCAGCCGACTCGACTGCGAAATCGACGGCGAGGCGGTCCGGCCGCAAGAAGGCGGTTTTTACGAGGGCTGGATCACCGACGACGTGGTCGGCCCGTTCAAGGGCATTCCAGGCTCTTACGGCTGGTGATCACTCACCCCGCGGGTAGCTCGGCGCGGGGGATGATCTGAATCGAACTCGTTGCGCCGGGGTCGCTGCCGGTCACCAGAACGTCCCCGGTGCGCGGGTCCACGGCAACGGAGTTGGCCTGTGTCACGGTCGGGACGTCGCCCAGGATTCGCGGTGCGGAGACGTCCGAAACATCGACCACGCGCAGCAGATTCGACGCGGTCAACGTCACGAACAGCAGTGCCCGGTCGCGGTCGACGGCAAGTCCGTACGGATTACCCGGGGCCTCGATCGACGCGGTCTGGCGGATACTCCCCGCAGCGTCGACCGAAGCGAGAAGAACGGTCCCGCCGTCGGTATCGGCGAACCCGGCTGTTGTCTCGTTCACCGTCACGGCGTGGGTCAGCTTGACGCCGATCGGGGCCTGCGCCACCTCCCGCTGGGTCGCGCCGTCGTAGACCCACACACCGTTGCCCTGCACGTCTGCGATGGCGGCGTACGGGCCGAGAGCGGCAGCGCCACCGGGCTGCACCGGCCCCGGCGGAAGTTCCGACAAGACCGATCCCTCGCGCAGGAAGATCACCCCGCCGCCCATCTCGTTGGTGGCCACGATCGTGCCGCCGGAGGTGAGCACCGCGTCGTGCGGCTGCCGTCCGACACCCGTGGCCGTGGACAGGATCGCACCGTCGTCCAGCGCCACTTCGAGTAGTTCGTCACTGCCTTCGAGCGGGACCAGGACCGGGCCGTCGGGACCTGCCAGCGAAAGATGCCGGGGTGCGCCCGTCGTCTGGACCATCTGCCGGACGGCACCCGTCGCCGCGTCGAACAGCACCACGCCGTCGGGCTCGCGTACTCCGGCGGCGGCGATGCCCGACGTCCCCACGACGATGCCCTCGGGAGCCCCCGGGAGCGGAACGACAGTTCCGACGGGATCGGCAGAATCGGGCGCCTGGGCGGGTTCGGCCGCCGGAGTTGTTGCCGGCGTGGTTGCGGGCGAGGGGGATTCGTCAGGGGCAGACGAGCACCCCACGAGCAGGAGGCACATGACCGTCGCCGCGGCGAGAGCGGTTTTCACGATCGGCGGTACTGCTCGAAGTGCAGGGCATCGTCCAGTGGACGCCCCGTGCGCCAGCCGAATCGCTCGAGATCCGGTACCTCCTGGAACGACTCGACCGGGCCCACGCACAACCATGCGATCGGACGCACCGGGGCGGGGATGTCGAGCAGTTCGGTGAGGTACGCCTCGTCGTAGAACGACACCCAGCCGACCCCGACGTTCTCGGCTATCGCTGCGAGCCAGAGGTTTTCGATGGCCAGTACTGCCGAGAACAATCCGGTGTCGTCGACGGTGTCGCGGCCGAGGACGTGCGGGCCTCCCCGGTTCGGGTCGTACGTGACCACCACTCCGGTGCCGCTGGTCTCGATCCCTTCGATACGGATGGGATCGAACGTCTGTCGGCGCTCGGGGTCGAGCTTGTCCGCGAAGTCCTGTCGGCAGTCGGCGACGTGTGCGGCGAAAGCGCTCAACGTGTCGGGTTTGCGGACCACCACGAAATCCCAGGGCTGGGTGTTGCCGACGCTCGGTGCCTGATGCGCTGCGCCGAGGATGCGGCGCAAGGTGTCGTCGTCGACGACGGTTCCGTCGAACTCGGCTCGCACGTCGCGGCGAGATCGAATGGCCGCGTATACCGACAGTGTGGCTTCGGTCATGATATCCGTTCTCCGATAACAGTTTTCAGGTTCTCGTTCAGTTCGTCGACGAGGGCGGGCAGGTGCTCGCCGGGGGTGGGGCGGCCCAGATGGAAGCCCTGCGCCCGTCCGCATCGCAGCTCACGCAACACCGATACCGTCCTTTCGTCCTCCACGCCCTCTGCGGTCACCGACAGCCCCAGTGTGCGCGCCAGTTCGATGGTCGAGCGAACGATGGCGGCGTGAGTGGCGTTGTGCGACATTCCGCTGACGAACGTTCGATCTATCTTGAGTTCCTGGACCGGGAGGCGCTCGATGTAGGCCAGAGAACTGTAGCCCGTGCCGTAATCGTCGATGGCGACCTGCACTCCCATGGCGTGCAGACCGGCCAGCACCTCGGTGGCACCGGCGGGGTCGGTCATCGCGGAGCTCTCGGTCACCTCCAAGGTCAACTGCTCAGCAGGACAATCGAACTCGGACAGGACCCGGGACACGTGGAAGATCAGGCTGTCGTCGAACAGGTTTCGGGTGGAGATGTTGACGGCCATGCGCAGGTGCAGGCCCGATGCCGCCCATCGCTGTCGTTCCGCCAGGGCTTGCTCGAGAACGTAGCGGGTCAGTGGGCGGATCAGTCCGGTGTGCTCGGCCGTGGGCAGAAATGCGCTGGGAGAGAGAATGTCTCCGCTCGGGTGGTGCCAACGCAGCAGGGCTTCGACCCCCACCACGGTCATCGAGTCCAGGTCGACCTGGGGCTGATAGCGCAGTCTCAGTTGATCCGACGCGAGGGCGGCGGTGAGCTCGCCCAGCATGATCAACTGCTCGCTCTTGTCCCGGTCCATGGACCGGTCGTAGTACGCGACGCGCGATTGCACGGTCTTCGCGGCCTGCACGGCGAGGTCGGCGCGCTGCACCAGACGGTCGGGTGTGGCGTCGTCCTCGGCGACGCGCGCCGGGGCGTTCGTCGCTACCCCCACGCTCGCTTCGATGAGCAACGACATGTTGCCCACCTCGAACGGCGTCGAGAATTGTTCCAGTATGTCGCGGGCGAGGGCTGCGGGATCCATCGAATCCGACTCACCACACAACGCGAATTCGTCACCGGCCAAGCGTGCCAACAGGATCGCGTCGTCGCCTACCGTGCGCAGTCGGGTGGCGACGGCGGCCAACACCTGATCTCCGAGGCCCCGTCCGAACGTGTCGTTGATTTCGGTGAAGCGGTCGATGTCGACCGTCAGCAACGT
This sequence comes from Rhodococcus sp. 06-1460-1B, assembly GCF_002258475.1. Taxonomy (NCBI): domain Bacteria; kingdom Bacillati; phylum Actinomycetota; class Actinomycetes; order Mycobacteriales; family Nocardiaceae; genus Rhodococcus; species Rhodococcus sp. 06-1460-1B. Next base: position 342,945 of record NZ_NOYS01000033.1, on the reverse strand, counting down.
CGATTCACCGGCGTTGCCGTAGATCTTGTGTTCGAGGGCGCGCAGATTGGCCAGCCCGGTGAGGTGGTCGGTGTCGGCGACGGCACGGAGCTGAACGGTCTGGGTGTGCAGCAGTCGCAGCAGGTCGGTGATGCGCAGGATCACCAGGACCACCAGAATGCCCGCGCACAGCATGACCGCCCACCCCCATTGGGCGATCGGTTTCTCGCGCACGACTTCGACGACCATCACGGCGGGGGCGGTGAGCGTGGCGGCGGTCAGCACGACGACGGACGGTGTGGTGAACGATGCCATCAGATGGGCGTCGGATTCGATGGTGGGGCTGGTGATTCTCCGCATCGACGGATGGAGTGCGGCGACGCCGATGAGCACGTAGGACAGCGTCCACCCCGCGTCGAGCAGCGAGCGGTCGGCCGAGGAATCGGACACGATGGAGAAGTTGTTGGCGGTGTCGGTGACGACGAGCAGGACCACCGCCGCGGTGAGCAGTCGGTAGGACAGTGCCCGCCACTGACGAGAGCCGACGAAGTGGGCGAGCAACCCGAGCAGAAAGATGTCCATCGCGGGATAGGCGACGTCGACCAGCCCGGCGACGCCGGAGATACCGTCCCCGTCCAGCGATGGTTGGACCGCAAAAACCCAGGTGAGCAGTGCGAATGCGACCATCACGATAGCGCTGTTGGCGATGTGGCCGCGTTCGCTCGCCCTCCACTTGTGCCGGACCAGCAGAAACAGTCCGAAACCGTAGATCGGGTAGCCGACGAGGTAGAGCGCGTCGGCGAGCGACGGGTAGGACGCGACGCCTCCGCCGGCGTGAAGCCACTCGTAGACGATGTCGCCGAGCACCCACACCGCGGTGCCCGCGGCGATGCTCCACCAGGCGGTTCGGTTGCGCGGACGGTTGAGCCTCGTTCCCACGATCGTGGCGGCGACGGCGGACGCCCCGACCACGACGAAGATCGATTGCGACCAAACGGAGTCGGGCACCGCGAAGTAGGCGATGCAGCCGAGTACGCCGAGTGCTCCGTACCACCGCCACCAGGCCGTCACAGTTGTCTCCAGCCGTTCGCGTGATCCGACGACTCAACAATGGCACATCAGGTGACCTGGGTCACTTTCTCGGGGTGTTTTTCGGGCTCGATGCAGGTAACGGGGATGTCGGTGCCTCGTGGGAGCATGAAAACGTGGAGTCGAGCGCCGGGAAGGCGAAGAGCGGGGAAGCGAGCATCATGCACGCCGATCTCGACTCCTTCTATGCCTCGGTGGAGCAGCGAGACGATCCGCGGCTGCGGGGAAGACCGGTGATCGTCGGTGGGGGAGTGGTACTCGCGGCCAGCTACGAGGCCAAGGCCTTCGGGGTACGCACCGCGATGAGCGGTGGGCAGGCGCGGGCGGTCTGTCCGCAGGCGATCGTGGTGCCGCCGCGCATGGAGGCGTACTCCCAGGCGAGCAAGGACGTGTTCGACGTCTTTCACGACACGACGCCGCTCGTCGAGGGAATCTCCATCGACGAGGCCTTTCTCGACGTCGGAGGCCTGCGCAAGATTGCGGGCAGCGCTCTCGACATCGGGCAGCAACTGCGCCGCGACGTCGCCGAACAGGTCGGGCTCCCGATCACCGTCGGGATTGCCACCACCAAGTTCCTGGCGAAGGTGGCCAGTGCGTTCGCCAAGCCCGACGGGCTGCTGTTGGTGCCACCCGGTGGTGAACTCGAGTTTCTGCACCCGCTGAACATCGAAAGGCTGTGGGGCGTCGGCAAGGTCACCGCCGAGAAGCTGCACGTACTCGACATCAGAACCGTGGGAGACATCGCGGCCTACGGCGAGAGATCGCTGGCCTCGGTGTTGGGAAAGGGTGCAGGAGCGCACCTGTACGCACTGGCCATGGGCCGAGATCCGCGCCGCGTGCAGCCCGGAAAGTCGCGTAGTTCCATCGGTGCCCAGCGGGCCCTGGGTCGCGGACGGCACGACGCGGCCGAGGTGGAGGCGTCGTTGATCGGCCTCGTCGATCGCGTCACGCACCGAATGCGCGGCGCGCAGCGGACCGGCCGAACCGTGATGTTGCGCTTGCGGTTTGCCGATTTCACCCGGGCCACCCGCTCGCACACCCTCGATCGCGCCACCGCCGACACCCGGGACATCCTCGATGCCGCACTTGAGCTGCTGCACGAGGCGGCTCCGCTGATCGCGGAGAAGGGCATCACGCTGGTCGGGGTGACGGTCTCGAGTATCGACAGGGGCGGAGCCGAGCAACTGGAACTGCAGTTCGACGCCCCCTCGGTACGCAGACCACCCGAGGCGTCGGCTCTCGACCGTGCGTTGGACGGGGTGCACAAGAAGTTCGGCTCGACGTCGCTGACGCGCGGGGTACTGCTCGGACGAGACCCGGGAGTATCGGTACCGTTGCTGCCGGACTGACTACGTGCGCACCGTCGGCTGCACCCGAAAGCCCTCGGGCATCATGGTCAGCCGCTCCGTGACTTTCAGCCGATACGACGGGTCGGCCTGCAGATCGAAGCGTTGCAGCACGGTGCCGAGTACCAGTACGGCCTCATGGATGGCGAATTGCCTTCCGATGCACGCTCTTTCGCCCGTCCCGAAGGGCTTGTACACGTGCGCCGGCCGAGCTTTGATGCGGGCGGGCAGAAAGTTGTCGGGGTTGAATTTCTCCGGCCGATCGCCCCACACCGGATCTCGATGCAGTGCCGTCGCGAGCACGATCGCCCAGTCTCCTGCCGCCATGGGGTAGCCGTCGCCGATGACGGTGTCGGCTCGTGCGCCGCGTCCGAACGCGGGAACCGTCGGCCACAGACGCAGTGATTCGTCCAGGACTCGGCGGACGTACCGGAGTTTGGGGACCTGGCCGAACTCCGGCTTGTCCGTCCCCCAGATTTCGTCCACCTCGGCCCGGGCACGTTCGAAGACCTCGGGGTGGGTGGCCAGGAAGTACAGTGCGAAAGACAATGCGCCAGAGGTGGTCTCGTGCCCGGCGATCAAGAACGTCAGAATCTGGTGGCCGATGTTGGCTTCGCTCAATGCATTCGGGTTGTCGGCCTCGCGCGCCGCGTCCATCATGATCTGCAGTAGGTCGGTGAAGTCCCCGTCGGACTGTCGACGAGTACGTACGACGTCGGTGAGTACCTCGGCCAGGTACTTCTTGTTCTGCTCGTAGCGGCGGTCCGATCGGGCGAACAGCGGCGCGGCGAACGACGGGATCGACACCAACGCCCGCCGTTGGTTGTACGTCAGTGCGCCGACCATCGCGGACACGAACGGGTGTGGTTCGGCGCGGGTGAACGAGCCGAAGCTGTAGCTGAATCCGGTGCGTCCGATGGTCTCGAGCGTCAGCTTCGTCATGTCCGAGGACACATCGGTCGTCGACGCGTCGCGCGAACGCTCGGTCCAGTGCTCGATCAGATCGTCCGCGACGTTCACCATGATGTCGTGGTAGCCCCGCATGGCTCCGGCGGTGAACGCCGGCCGCAGCAGATCGTGGGCCCGTTGCCAATTGGGCTCGTCGTTGTAGGCGGTGAACAGGCCGTCGGCACCGATGTCGCGGAGGCGCTCGACGCCCGGCGGCAGGAACTTCTCGAAGCGGCGTTCGTCGCACAGATCGCCGACCACGTCGGCACCCGAGGCGAAGACGAAGCGCTTGCCGAGGATGTGGCGCTCGAACATCGGTCCGAGCCGGGCGGCCAGAGCTGTCGAATCCTGGATCGGCGAGCGCGGGTCGACGCCGATGACGTCGCCCAGTATCGGCAACCGATACGGCGGATGCGGTAGTACGCCGTCTCGTAGTGCGAATTCCGTCGACATGGCCGCTCCTCAGTCCCCGAACCGACTCGTTGAACCGGTGTCAAATAGTGACCGTACTCACCGTTGAACTCGTGTCAAGTAAGGTTCGAAACCCCATGACCACACCTCGAAAACGCATGACACCGGAGCAGCGGCGTGCGCAGCTGATCGAGATCGGGTCGACCCTGTTCGCCGAACGTCCCTACGAGGACGTGTGGATCGAGGAAGTGGCAGACCTGGCCGGGGTCTCACGGGGTCTGATGTACCACTACTTCCCGTCCAAACGGGAGTTCTTCGTCGAGATCGTGCGCACCGAATCCGAGCGCAACCTCGCCGTCACCGCCCCGGACCCGTCGTTGCCGGTCCTCGAGCAAATAGCCGCCGGACTCGACGCCTACATCGCCTACACCGACGAGCATGCGCACGGCGTCCGAGCGGTCAATCGAGGCGCGCTGCTCGGAGACGACCGCATCAACGACATTCTGACGCGCGAGTTCGACATCCAGCAGCAACGCATTCTCGACGCGCTGCCGGACGAGTTCCACGACGACGAGATGATCCGGGCCGCGCTCCGCGGGTGGGTGGCATTCGTCCGCGCGGTCTGTCACGACTGGGTGGAGCGCAGGACTCTGAAGAGGGAACAGGTTCGCGAGCTGTGTCTGAAGGCGATCGCAGGTCTTCTCGAGGTGTGACCTGCGGGTCTATCGTCGGGGAATGTGCCGAAACATCACCACCCTGCGGGGATTGGAACCACACGCCACCGACGACGAGATCGAGGCTGCGGCGCGTCAGTACGTCCGCAAGATCAGCGGAGTGCAGAAGACGTCCGACGCCACCCGTGACGCGTTCGAGACGGCAGTCGCCGAGGTGACGGCCACGACGCATCGGCTGCTCGACGCCCTGCCGGACCGGCGGCAGCCACCTCCGACGGTGCCTCCGCTCAGGCGTCCGGAAGTGCAGGCGCGGATTGCCGCCAAGGCGGCTGCCGGGGCCTGATGCGCGCTAGCAGACCACTGCATCGAATGGATGGTTTTCCGCAGAATCGGACGCGCGATCGGGGTCGAGGGTGGCAAACTGGTCGAGTCAGGCGAAGGGGGTGACGATGACCGATCGACGACGACGACGCACGTTCGATTCCCGAGACGGTGACGCCGAGGTCGCCGAGCCGCTGCTGCGGGCGGTGTTGTCCTACGCGCCCCGCGACGAGTCCCCGATGCCCCATCCTTCCGAGGGCATCACCTTGCGGGCCGAGAACGGATCCGGTTCGATCCGCCTGGAATTGGCGATCGCCGACGAGCTCGGCGTAGGCGTACCGGGACCGTTCGGATCCAGATTCTACGAATGTGGATCCTTCGAAGTGGTTGTGCCGCAACGAGACCCGCGTGAGGGTGCGTTGTTGATGATTCACCTGCTCGAAGCCAAGGCACCGCACCGATTCGAGTTCACCGCATCCATGCCTGCGTGCTGGGCGTTACGGCTCGAGCGAGACGGCTCCGTATCGGTGCTCGACGACACCGGCGACGCGGTGATATTCATCGGCCGCCCTTGGGCTTTCGACTCCGACCTGCATCCGGTGCACGTGTACTACACCATCGAGAACGGCCTACTGGTGCAGAATGTCGGAGCTACGTCCGACACCGGATACCCCATTCTCGTCGACCCCGATCCCGAGGCGATCATCACCGGAGACGGCAGGCTCGTCACCGAGAGCTGGACACCGCGGCTGGTCGTCGGTGGCATCGTCGAGGACCTCCCGCCGCGGTCGATCTCCGGCCGAAAGATCATTCCCGGCTGAAAAGTGTTGTAGCGCAATCAGAACGGATCGTGCTGAATGTGCTCCATCGGCGTACCGACCTTGCGCAGTGCGTACAGCGTGGTGCGCACCATCGACGGCGATCCACAGATCTGAATCTGCCGATCGGCCCACGAGCCGAACCGGGTCACCACCTTGCCCACCGGGCCGTGCAGCCGATGATGCATGCCCCACGGGAGTTCGCGCGTCGGACCCGAATGCCACCACGGATCCTCGAGCTCCTCGGTAACCGGCACCACCGTCAACCACGGATTCGACAACGACAACTGCCACAGCGTGTCCAAGTCGTAGAGGTCGCACGGATACGTCCCACTGACGAACAGATGCACCCGCGGATTGGTGCTGCGCTGGGCCATCTCCATCACCTGCGCGCGCAACGGTGCCAGACCGGTGCCCCCGGCGATCATCAACACGTCCTCGCCGATCGTGCGATCGACGTGCATGCCGCCCAGCGGCGGGCTGATCAGCCAACGGTCGCCGACAGTCGTTTCGGTGACCATCGCCGGTGATACCCAGCCCCCGGATACGCGTCGAACATGGAACTCGATCTCGCCGTAGGGGTTGCTGGGAATGGCAGGGGACAGGTAGCGCCACAGTTTGGGCCGCTGCGGAATCTGCACACTGACGTACTGGCCGGGGAAGTAGGGAATCTCCCCGTCGGTCTTCAGTCGCACCACGGCCAGGTCGTCGAGCAAACGGTGATGTTCGACGACCGTCGCGCTCCAATACGGGGGCAGTTCGTCGTTGTCGGCGGCGGCCATTGCGTTGCTCACCACGGTGAGGGCGTCTCGCCAGGCGGTCTCGACCTCGTCGGTCCACATCTCGGTGCTGGCGAAGCTCCGGAAGGCGCTGATCAGTGCCGAACTCCCCGCCCGGAAATGTGCCCCGGAAATTCCGTGCTTGCGGTGGTCCCGGCCCAGCTGTTCGAGGAACGGCTCGACGCGGTCGGCGTCGTCCAGATTGTCGAAGATGTACCCCAGTGCCAGGACGAAATGCTCGCGCAATGCGTCCATCGACGCCGGGAACAGGGAACGGAAGTCGGGATACTCGGCGAAAAGGTGAGCGTAGAACGACCGGGACAGCTGTTCGGGACCGTTCGGTGCAGCCGCTACCGACTTGAATCCGGTGCGGACCAGGGAGACCGTGCGTGCGTCGAGCAACCTCCACCCCCACCGATTGACACCTTCGACCGTCACCAAAGTAGACCGATCGAGACTTTCGCGCATCAGGGCTGCGCCCTCGTGCGCGTCTTGCGCCCGTCCAGGTACGCAAAACGCGCACGAAAAGAATCAAGGTTGAGCGGAACAGACTCAACTTGTCTATGGTTGTACCCAGCGACACGCTCGAACCCCACACTGGAAAGAAGGTGACCGGTGGACAGTTTCACTCCCACCACGAAGTCGCAGGCAGCACTTTCGGCTGCCCTGCAGGCCGCATCCGCGGCCGGTAACCCGGATATTCGTCCGGCACATTTGTTGGTGGCGTTGCTCGATCAGACCGACGGCATCGCCACACCATTGCTGAAGGCCGTCGGCGTCGACCCCGCAACGGTGCGTCGAGAAGCGCAGAACCTCGTCGACCGCCTGCCCTCGGCATCCGGTTCGACCACCACTCCGCAACTCGGCCGTGAAACCCTCGCCGCGATCACCGCAGCGCAGCACCTGGCCACCGAACTGGACGACGAGTTCGTCTCCACCGAACACCTCATGGTGGGTCTCGCGACCGGAAACGACGACGTCGCCAAGCTCCTGTCCGGCCATGGTGCCGGAGCCAACGAGCTGCGCGACGCGTTCCAGGCGGTCCGCGGCAGTGCCCGCGTCACCAGCGCGGATCCGGAGAACACCTACCAGGCGCTGGAGAAGTACAGCACCGACCTGACGGCGCTCGCCCGAGAAGGCAAGCTCGATCCCGTCATCGGTCGCGACACCGAAATCAGGCGTGTCGTCCAGGTGCTGTCCCGGCGAACCAAGAACAACCCCGTTCTGATCGGTGAGCCCGGTGTCGGCAAGACCGCCATCGTCGAAGGACTCGCGCAACGCGTCATCGCCGGCGACGTACCCGAAAGCCTGCGAGGCAAGACCGTCGTATCCCTCGATCTCGGTTCGATGGTCGCAGGCGCGAAGTTCCGCGGTGAGTTCGAGGAACGGCTCAAGGCCGTGCTCGACGACATCAAGAACTCCGCCGGTCAGGTCATCACGTTCATCGACGAGCTGCACACCATCGTGGGCGCAGGAGCCACCGGCGACTCGGCGATGGACGCGGGCAACATGATCAAGCCGATGCTTGCTCGCGGCGAGCTCCGACTCGTCGGCGCGACCACCCTCGAGGAGTACCGCAAGTACATCGAGAAGGACGCCGCCCTCGAACGCCGCTTCCAGCAGGTCTACGTCGGGGAGCCGTCGGTCGAAGACACCGTCGGCATCCTGCGCGGACTCAAGGAACGCTACGAGGTGCACCACGGCGTCCGCATCACGGACTCCGCCCTGGTGGCCGCCGCGACCCTCAGCGACCGGTACATCACGGCCCGGTTCCTGCCGGACAAGGCGATCGACCTCGTCGACGAGGCTGCATCGCGTCTGCGCATGGAGATCGACTCGCGCCCCGTCGAGATCGACGAGGTGGAGCGAGCCGTCCGTCGCCTCGAGATCGAGGAGATGGCACTGGCCAAGGAGACCGACGACGCGTCGAAGGCCCGGCTGGACAAGCTGCGTCAGGAACTCGCCGACCTGCGGGAGAAGCTGGCCGAACTCAGCACGCGGTGGCAGAACGAGAAGAACGCCATCGACTCGGTGCGGGTGCTCAAGGAAGAACTCGAGAACCTGCGCGGAGAATCCGATCGCGCCGAACGCGACGGTGATCTCGGCAAGGCCGCCGAACTGCGGTACGGCCGGATCCCGACCCTGGAGAAGGAACTCGCGGCCAAGACCGACGACTCACCTGCCCAGGGCGACGTGATGCTCAAGGAGGAGGTAGGCCCGGACGACGTCGCCGACGTGGTGGCGGCGTGGACCGGAATTCCGGCCGGCCGGATGTTGGAAGGCGAGACCGCCAAGCTGCTGCGGATGGAAGACGAACTCGGCAAGCGAGTCGTCGGACAGAAAGATGCAGTGCAGGCGGTGTCCGACGCCGTCCGACGGGCCCGCGCCGGGGTGGCCGACCCGAACCGTCCGACGGGCTCGTTCCTGTTCCTCGGACCCACCGGCGTCGGTAAGACCGAGCTCGCGAAAGCGTTGGCGGAGTTCCTCTTCGACGACGAACGCGCGATGGTGCGCATCGACATGAGTGAGTACAGCGAGAAGCACGCCGTCGCCAGACTCGTCGGTGCCCCTCCGGGCTACGTCGGCTACGAGGCCGGCGGCCAGCTGACCGAGGCGGTACGCAGGCGTCCGTACACGGTGGTGCTCTTCGACGAGGTGGAGAAGGCACACCCGGATGTGTTCGACATCCTGCTGGCCGTGCTCGACGAGGGCAGGCTCACCGACGGCCAGGGCCGCACGGTCGACTTCCGCAACACGATCCTGATCCTCACCTCGAACCTCGGTGCCGGCGGCACCAAGGACGAGGTGATGGACGCGGTGCGGCGCTCGTTCAAGCCCGAGTTCGTCAACCGGCTCGACGACGTCGTCGTGTTCGACGCACTGTCGGAGGACCAGCTCGAGTCGATCGTCGACATCCAGCTCGGCTTCCTCGCGAACCGTCTGGCGGCTCGTCGACTGACTCTCGACGTGTCTTCGCCGGCCAAGATGTGGCTGGCCGTACGCGGTTACGACCCGCTGTACGGTGCTCGACCGCTTCGCCGACTGATTCAGCAGGCAATCGGCGACCAGCTGGCGAAGCTCCTCCTCGCCGGTGACGTGCACGACGGCGACGTGGTGCCCGTCAACGTCAGCCCCGACGGCGAACGGCTCATCCTGGGCTAACGCCCGAGCCGGCAACCAGCCGGAGCAGGCCCGCACGAGACCTCGTGCGGGCCTGCTGTCGGTTGCCACTGTCGACGTTCTCGGCGTGGGTACCCTCGTGGAATGACAAATCCGGACGACCCGCGAGCACCCCGAGATCGCGATCAGGACGCGGCGCAGCAGCCGGAGTCATCCCAGCCGACCCAGGACTACGGACACCCAGGCGCCCAGCAGTATCCGGATGCCCAGCAGTATCCGGATGCCCAGCAGTATCCGGGCGCTCAGCCGACGGAGGCGTATCCGACCCAGGCCTACGGCAATCCGGACCCGCAGGCGTACCCACCGGGCTACCAGCCGACGCAGGCGTTCCCGCCCTTCGACCCGGCGCAGCAGGCGGCCGCGAACCAGGCCTACGGACAGGCCCCGGGATACGACACCCAGCAGTACGGCCACACCCAGCAGTTCGGGCAACCACAGCAGTTCGGGGGCACCCAGCAGTTCGGGGGTGCGCCGCCGCCGCAGGAGCCGAACAGCGTCGATTCCGGCAGTAAGGGGCCCCGTCCGTGGGTTCTGGCGCTGATCGGGCTCGTTGTGCTCGTCATCGTCGTCTCGTTCGGGATTGCGTTTCTGAGCGGAGGGCGCGACGAACCGGGCACCACCGCCGCGGCACCGTCCACCTCCATCCGGCCCTCGCCGTCCAGCGCGCCCACGACGACGCCGCGGCCCACGGAATCGGGTGCGACAACCACACCCGAGCTCATCCCGGGCGGCATTCCCGAGATCCTCGGCCAGCTCGGCTCGTCGGTGGGAACGATCAACGCCAACGACGGTTCGACTCTGACGCTCGACGGCCTCGACGGCGCTCCGGTCACAGTGCAGACCACACCGCAGACCCAGATAATCTCGTTGTCCGGTCGCGATCTCGCGTCGTTGGCCGTCGGTGCTTTCGTCGTGGTGCAGGGCGAGGCCGTCGAGAACGGAATCATCCGTGCGAACGTCATCATCGAGACTCCCAAGCTCGGAGGGTGACGGCGGGAGTGGAGCCTGCGGAATGACCCTGAGGTAAGGCGGGAGTGGAGCCTGCGGAATGACCCGCAGCTCTCCGTGCGGCTCCTATGACCGTTCACAGGAGTCGGCGGCCGTGGACGGGCGCGAGGTGGAAGTCGATTAAGGTGGTTCGCGATGACGGCAATGTGGTTCGGCCTGGCGGTAATTGCACTCGTGGGCGCAGCAGCGCTGCTCTACATCGACCGATCCAAGCGAGATCGATCCGGTCGGGTACGGCAGATGTGGGCCAAGGCCCAGGGGTACGAGTACCGACCCCACGACCGAGAGCTGGTCACCCAGTTCTCGCGCGCCGCGCTGTCCAAGCCCGAGTTCGATGTGGCTCTCGGTGTCGTCACCGGAGTTCGGCGTGGTGAGGAGTTCGTACTTTTCGACGTCGAGGAGACGGGCACCATCGTGGCCGTGCAGCGTTCCGTCGGCTCCGATGTCGATATCGACCTGAGGCCCCGCTCGACGCCACCTCCGCGCGACGAGGACATGCAACTGCTCGGGTCCATCGGACCGCGAGTCGTGTTCGCCACCGACGTCGACATCGCTCGTCGTGTCTGTGACCAGCGGATGGCGGCGTTCACCGAGTCGATTCCCGAGAATCTGCAGCTGTTGTGGAGTGAACAGAACTGGACTCTCGGATCGATGCCCCTGACCAGCTCGGGGCGCGATTGGGATGCCGCGATCGATGCGGTGGCGCGACTGTCGGGGATGCTGCACGTTCTGCCGCCGGTCCGCGGTAGCGCCGTGTACGGCTCGCGTCCGGGCGGCGGCGAGTCCGTTCGTGATCGAAGCGATCCGGGTCGACCGTTGGTGCAGGAACCGCGCGTCGGACCGCCCCGCAACCAGCAGTCCGGGAACGTCCCGCCGCGCAGTGTAGAACCGCGCAGCGTGGAGCCGCCCAATATAGAACCGCGCGGTGTGGAGACGAGAAGTCCTGCTGCCGATTCTCGTCCGCAGGAGGCGACTCGACGGCCGAGTCCACCGAGGCCGGATCAGAGCGGACCGCAGGCCACGCGATCGGTGAATCCGGTGCGACCGGTGCCGCGTCCGCCCGTGTCCCGTCCGATTCCGTTCGATGCGGATCGGCGACGCAACCAACCCTGATCATTCTCGGGCGTGCCTACCGGCCTCGGCGGCCGGGCACCGTTAAATTCGTACCTCGTGACGGTTTTCTCGGGCGTTGTGGTCCTCGTGCTGGTACTCGTCGTTCTCGGTTACGTCCTGAGTGTGGTGCGCCGCCTCGCGCGGTACCGCGGTCTGGCCGAGCAGAGCGCACGGCTCGTCGACATCGAGCTCGAGCGTCGATACGAGCAACTGCAACCGTTTCTGACTGCGGCCGAGTCGGCGGACCTGTCGGGCGACCTGCTGCGTCAGCTCGCCGGAGCGCGTTCGTGGTCCAAGGCAGTCCGTGATCGCGGACTGGGCCTGCAGGCGCAGGCTGCCGCCGAGAACGCTCTGTCCGCCGCCTTCCATGCGGTTCTCGACGACGCCGAAGCGCGCCGCAGTGTCGTCGGCAACTGGGCGTTCCAGGGGCCGGCCGGCGACCTGACGGTCACCGAGAAGCGGATTGCCGGCGCGGTGCGGGTGTACAACGACACGGCGTATCAGCTGTCCGAGGCCGTCGGATCGTTCCCCTCGTCGCTGGTCGCGAAGGCTCGATCGGTGACCGCGCCCGAACCGTTCGTCGAAACCAAGGAGTCCCTGGACGAGCACCGCGCCGCCGAGGTCGCCGCGTAGGGGAGCGCTGCGCCCAGTACCCGGGTGCGGGTGGTCGAGAATCTCGGTGGGTAAGTTCGTACCGACCCGACCGCCTCATGGCACGACGAGAGGAACCCGAACATGGCTGACAGCGCTGCGAATTCGGACAGGCAGGAACTGGCCGATCTGGTGAAGGAGCTCGCCGTCGTGCACGGGAAGGTGACGTTGTCCTCGGGCAAGGAAGCCGACTACTACGTGGATCTGCGTCGGGCGACCCTCCATCATCGCGCAGGTGCATTGATCGGTTCGCTGATGCGCGAACTCGTCGCCGACTGGGATTTCGCGTCGGTCGGCGGGTTGACGATGGGCGCAGATCCCGTCGCGATGGCGATCATGCACGCGCAGGGCCGGCCGATCGACGCATTCGTGGTGCGCAAGGCCGCGAAGGCGCACGGCATGCAGCGTCAGATCGAGGGACCGGACATCGTCGGCAAACGTGTTCTGGTGGTGGAAGATACGACGACGACCGGCAATTCGCCCCTGACCGCGGTTCGGGCCCTGCGCGACGCGGGCGCGACGGTGGTCGGGGTCGCCACTGTCGTGGATCGGGCGACGGGTGCGGACGAGGTCATCGCCGCCGAAGGGCTGGAATACCGATCACTGCTGGGCTTGGCAGACCTCGGTCTGTAGTCACTGTCGCGGCCGGACCGGGGGCCCGGCCGCGACAGTGATTGTCTACAAGCCTGTTTCAGCGAATCAACTGCGCGACGACGACGAAGTTGTCGTCGGTCGGCTCGCCGCCTTGAACGTCGCAGTTGGCCAGGATCAATCGACCGGGCACCGATTTGCGGAGTTCGTTGTCCGCTAACAGTGATCCCTTCGGCAGGGGTCCTACGGTTTCGACTGCGTATTCCAAGGTGCCGCTCGAGGTACGCAGCACAACGGTGTCGCCAGGGGTTACCACCCGCAATGCCTTGAACGGGGCGTCCCGCTTCGAATAGTTGTGTCCGGCAACAACAACGGTTTGTTCGGTGTCGGTTCCCGGCATTCCGCTCTCGGCCCACCACGCGGGTAGTTCGTCGACCGGGTTCAGCACCTGCCCGCTTTCCCCGCCGCGATAGAGGGGGTCCTGATGAATGGGACTGCTCAGATAGGTCGACCCGTCCGCCGAGCGCAGCTCGATGTACTCCGGTCGAGAGGGGGCGACATCGCCCGTCGGTGCAGCCCCCGAGATCTGTGACTGCACCGGCGAACGATCGGGTGCGGCGATCCCGACTTCGTCACTCGCACAACCTGATACGAGAAGAACGAACGTCAGGATCGCCGTCCACAGCCAGCGGGTGTTACGAGGTGGCATCGGTGGAGCTGCGGCGACGCAGGTAGAACGCGCCACCGGCAGCTGCGACGACGACCACGCCGACGCCGGCCAGGATCACCGGGGTGTTCGACGAGCTGTCCGAAGCGCCCGACGCCTCGTTCGAGGAATCGCCGAGGGCCAGATCGACCGGCGGGAGCTCTCCGGCCACGCTGACGACGCCGTTGTCGTCGGTGGTGAAGTAGTCCGCGACGGTGAAGGATCCGTCCTCGTTCTTGACGCCGACGAGCGAGACTCCGGTCTCGTCGACGACGACGGTGTTCTCGTCGACCTCGGTGACGGGTACGTCTTCCTTCACGGTGTTGCCGAGGTTGATGGTCCACTCGAACTTCGGTCCGCTGGCTGCCAATTCGGCTGCCTCGGCCTTGAGATCGGCCTCGGCCTTCGCCTTGGCGTCGGCTTCGGTCTTGGCGGCCGTTGCGGCGTCCTGAGCCGTCTTCAGCGTGGCTGCTGCCTCCGTGGCCTTGGTCTTGGCGGCCGCGGCTGCGTCGGTCTTGGTCTGCAAGTCGGCGTTCGCCGTCTCTACGGCCGTATTCGCCGTCACCAGTGCCGCTGCGGCTGCGTCGGCCTTGGCCTGCAACTCAGCGACATCGGCGTCCGACGGCGCGGAATCGAGTGCAGCCTGGGCAGCGGTTGCCGCCTCGGCCTTGGCGTCGGCATCGGCCTTCGCTGCGTCGGCTGCAGTTCGGGCGTCGGCTGCGGCCTTCTCGGATGCAGTGTCCTCACCTGCGGCGGCCTCGGCTGCGGCTTCGAGGTTCTTCGCGTTCTGCTCGGCCACTGCAGCCACTGCGGCAGCGGTCTGAGCCTCGATGTTCAGTGCCAGCGACTTCGCGGCTGTGGCAGCGGCAGCGCGAACTGCAGCGGTCACCTTGGCGAGGTTGAAGTTCTTGAACGAATCCTGAACAGCGGTAACGGAATCCGCGAGTGCCTTGTTCGATGCGTCGGCATCGACCTTGGCGGTGGCGGCGAGTTCGGCCTTCGCGTCGGCGTCTGCACGAGCTGCCTCGGCTGCGGCGGTGGCCTCGGGGTCGCCCGAGACGGCTGCGGCTTCGAGCTCCTTCGCCTTCGCCTCGGCCTCGGCTGCGACTGTTGCAGCGCTGTCGGCGGCGGCCTTGGTTTCGTCGGCCTTGGTCTTCAGTTCGGCAGCGGTGTTCTTCGCTGCGGTGACCGCTGCGCTCGCTGCTGCGCTCTCGACCTTGGCGTTCGAGGCGGCCGTGACGGCGGCCTTGGCCTTGACGTCTGCCTCGGCAGCAGCAACCTCTGCCTTGGTGGCGTCGGTGCTCGCGGTGGCCTCGGCTGCCTTGGCCGTCTCGAGACGTACCTGGGCGGCAGCCGATGCGGCTGCGGCTTCCTTGCTGGCGGCCTCGGCGTCGGCGATCGCCTTCTTCTCGGCGTCGGACAACTGCGGAATGACGTCGAGATTGACTGTGGCCGTGCCGTCTTCGTTGAACACGACGCCGCCGGTGATCTGCGGCAGTGGACGAACGGCGGAGGGGGCTTCGGGTGTCGGGACTGCGGCTGCGGCGGCCGCGGCTGCGTCCTCGGACGTGACGGCCGGGACAGGTGCGTCGATCTGTCCTTCGGCTGTTGCGGTGCCCGATCCTTCTACTGCGGCACCCTGTTCGCCTGTGGGAGTGGCGGGTTCGACGCCTTCGGATTCTTCGCCCGCCGGTGCCTGAACCTCGGAGCTCTCTGGGGTACTGGGCTCCTGAGCACTGGCGATTCCCGGTGCGGCGATGGACAGGGACAGTGCCATGGCGGCCCCGGCTGCGGCGAGGCGCGCCTTCTTGGACCTGGCGATCGACTTCTGCGACATGGAGATTGTGGCCCTTCGGTCAGTGGCAGCAGTGAGCTGCGCGCACCCGTCCTCCCACGCGGAACGAGTGTTGTTGGTGAGTCACACGAACAACCGTGATGACGTGACCGTAAACCAACCGGACGGTACATCGAACCGAAAAGTCCTTTACTGAGGTATTGGTTACCAAAGTGTTACTGATGAGACGGATGTGACGAATGAGGCCATTGATACACGTCGACGGCCGAGAGCGATGCTCTCGGCCGTCGGATCCGGCGGTTGATCGGAGGGTTCAGTCGCCTACTGTCACCGCGCGGGCCTCGTCGATGCTGTGCGGTGCCGGCTCGTGTTCGTCCACGTGGGCGAGGACTTTTCGGCCGCTTGCAAGGACGACGATGGCCAGGGCCGTGCAGGCCGCGCCGACCCAGAACGGGACGTGCATGTTGGATTCACCGAGCTTGCCGGCTAGGTAGGGAGCAGCGGCACCGCCGGTGAAGCGGACGAAGCTGTAGGCCGCCGACGCGGTCGAGCGCTCCACCGGCGCCGAGATCATGACGGTCTCGGTGATCAGAGTGTTGTTGACGCCCAAGAACAGGCCGGCCACCACGGTTCCGACGATCAGGACGGTCTTGTTCTCGGTGAACATCGCCATGACGCCGAGGTCGACGGCGAAGAGCAGGAGCGAGAGCATCATCATGTTCAGCGTTCCGTAGGCCCGCTGCAGTCTCGGTGCGATGAACACCGATGCCACGGCCAGGCAGAGGCCCCAGCCGAAGAAGATGAAACCGATCGAGTAGGTGCCCATGTCCAGGGGGAACGGGGTGTACGCCAGCAGGGTGAAGAAGCCGTAGTTGTAGAGCAGTGCGGTGATGCCGACGGTCAGCAGTCCGCGGTGTCGCAGTGCCCGGAACGGATCGAGAATCGACGTGGTGTGCGCGGGCTTGGGGGTGTCCGGGAGCATGACGATCAGCAGGATGAATGCGATGGCCATCAGTACCGCGACGCCGAAGAACGGTCCGCGCCAGCTGAATCCGCCGAGGAGGCCGCCGACCAGCGGGCCGGTTGCGATTCCGATGCCCAGTGCGGCCTCGTAGAGGATGATCGCGCGGGCGACGCCGCCGGATGCTGCGCCGACGATGGTCGAGAGCGCCGTGGCGATGAACAGGGCGTTGCCCAGTCCCCAGCCGGCGCGGAATCCGATGATCTCGCCGACGGAACCGGACATGCCGGCGAGGGCAGCAAAGACCACGATGACGGCCAGGCCGGCCAGCAGTGTGCGCTTGGGCCCGAATCGGCTGGACACGACGCCGGTGATCAGCATCGCGACGCCGGTGACGAGCATGTAGCTGGTGAACAGCAGCGACACCTGGGACGGCGAGGCGTGCAGTTGTTCGCCGATCGGCTTGAGGATCGGGTCGACCAGACCGATGCCCATGAAGGCGATGACGCTGGCGAACGCGACGGCCCACACGGCGCGCGGTTGCTTCAGCAGGCTTTCGGGGGAGGTGCTGGTGGTCACGAAAGAGTTCCTCTCTTTTCGCGATCGACGGGTTCGAGGATGCTGCGAAGCTCGCTCAGGCCGTCGGTCAATTTCTGGATTTGTTCCGGGTCTCGGTCGGACAGGTACGGGACGAGTCCGTCGACGATGTGACGGCGACTCGCGGCGAGCCACCGATGGCCGGCCTCGGTCATCTCGACGAGCACTGCCCTCGAGTCGTCGGGGTCGGACGTCTTGGTCACCAGGCCGTTCTTGCCCAACTTCGCGAGCAGTGCCGTGGCCGAGGGCTGCGAGCATCGGTCCAACTCGGCGAAGGTGCTGATGCGCAGGGGCTGATACTCCTCGAGCAGCGACAGTGCCCGCATCCACGCTCTGGGCCATTCGTCGCTGCCGAATCGGGCAGCCAGGCGAACGAAGCGTGACGAACTGGTGACCAGCTCCGAGACCAGATCTTTGAGGTCGTCGTGGGAATGGCTCACCGGCTTATTGTTACATACACTAACTATCTATCGCAACGCGGGGCTCACCTGCCGTTGAAATCGGGTGGGGTGAGCTCGGGGGGATGAGAGCGGATCAGTGTCGACTCAGTAGATCGGCGATCTCGCGATCCCACTCGGCGTTTCGGCGCCCGTCGTAACGGAAGCGCATGACGTAGTAGAAGCCGATCAGCGCAGTGGCCGCCAGGATCCAACTTCCGACAGCACTGAAGATCGCGGCAGCGACGACATCCGACGAGGTCAGTGGCCGCAGGCTCAGCTCGCCGGCGTCGTTCACCCAGATCTGAGCGGTCGTACCGACCGGCGACCCGGTGTCGACGCTGACGCGGCCGGTGTGCTCGACGCCTCGGTAGACCCACTGCGAGGGAACGGCCGTCACGGCGGCACCGTTGGTGGAGTCGAAGCTGGTCGCGGCGGTCGGTGCCACGGCTGCGACATCGGTCGTGGTGGCCGTCACCTGGTGGATGGATGTGCGCTGCTCGTCGAGTCGTTGCTGCTGCTCGGAGTAGGCACCGGTGCCGATCCACAGCGAGAACGGCACCATGACGATCAACAGGGTGACGACCCAGCGCTTGATCTGTGCCTGGCGAAGGTCGCAGTCGCGGAGAAGCGGATTGGGGTAGCCGGCGACCTCGTCACCTGCGATGCGAGTGTGCCCGGTGAGTTTGCGGCGCATGATGGTCCCCAGTGCTTTCGAAAATGATCCGACCGACCTGTCCACGATGCCCACGCTCACTGCGAGTATCAAGCGATAGGGGTCAGGGTCACATGTGACGGTCGTTATGACGGATTCGCCCCGGAAAGGTCGGAAGTGAACATCGATCGGGTGGGATATGCCCGCGTTGCCGCGTCGGTGGCAGGTGCGGTGACAGTGCTCGGGGCGTGGACGGGCTCGGCACGGCTGCAGAAGATCGCCAAGCCGCTGATCGTTCCTGCATTGGCCACCGCCCTCGATCCGGTACACGACCGGGTGCTGGCGACGGGGCTGGTCGCAGCCACCATCGGCGACGTGCTGTTGATCGACCCGGACGACGACTCGGCGCTCGAACTCGGTGCCACTGCATTCGGAGTCATGCAGAGTTGCTACACGTTTCTGCTGTGGCGTCGTGGTGCGCGACCGATTCTGCTGGACGCCGTTCCGCGATACGCGGGCTGGGTGGCCGCGTCGATCCTGCTGGCTCGACGCCAACCGGCGGTCGCCCCGACCCTGTCGGCCTACGGCGGCGTGCTCGCGACGACGTCGACGTTGTCTGCGCGGTCGGTTTCACGTGGTGGTGACCGCAGGCTCGTCGTGGGCGGCATCCTGTTCACGGTGTCCGACGCGCTGATCGTCCACCGACGGTTGTTCCTCACCGACGAACGGCAGCGCCGCACGGCGGAGGCGGTGATCCTGTCCACGTACGTGGCCGCTCAGATGTTGCTCGTCGACGCCCTGGCCACTACTCGTCGACGCCGTGACGGGGAAGCAGCAGAACCCGCTCTCGATGGGCCGGGTCCACTCGAACGGCGATGACCGTGCCCGGCTCGAAGTGTGCGGTGTCGGCTCGGGGAATGCCGTAGACGATCTTGCCGAAGTAGCTGCTCGAGCCCGGCACGGTGAACTCCAGGTCCAGCTCGGCGGTGTCGTCGTCGATGCGCCGGATCGCGTCCACCGTCGCCCACCCCTCGACGCCGTGTTCGATCAGATCCTTCTGCTCGCGCGTGGGGCGTCCGGCGATCATCATGGCCAGGCCGAGGGCTGCGCCGAATCCGGCCACCAGGGCTGCCAACTGGTACGGCAATGTGCCGGGCGGGGTCTTGTCCACGAGCCAGCCGATCCAGACTGCCAGCACTATCGAATAGCCGATCGCCACGACGACGACGGCTCGCACGATCCTCGAGTCGTTCACTTCGGTACTCCTGTGCCGTCGGGAGACGGCGTTCGATCGATCGGAGATTGGGGGTTACTCGTAAGTAGGGTTACATGTACGGTGATCGATGTGACTCGACCAACTGTCTTCATCTCAGGTGCCGCGGCCGGCATCGGCCGTGCAACGGCACTCAAGTTCGCTGCCAACGGTTACCTCGTCGGTGCGTACGACATCGACGAGACCGGTTTGGCGTCACTCGGCAAGGAAGCTGCTTCGCTCAGCGGTCGGGTGTTCACCGGTACTTTGGATGTAACCAACTCCGACCAGTGGGAAACCCGGTTGAAGGAGTTCGTTGCCGAGGGTGACGGTCGACTCGACATCTTGATCAACAATGCCGGGATCCTCGCTGCAGGGGCCTTCGAAGACATGCCGCTCTCGGTGCATCGCCGCCAGATCGACATCAACGTCAACGGCGTCGTCTACGGCACCCACGCTGCATTCCCCTACCTCAGGGACACCCCGGGCGCGCAGGTCGTCAACCTGTGCTCGGCCTCGGCCATCTACGGTCAGCCCGAGTTGGTGACGTACGGCGCATCCAAATTCGCGGTGCGCGGCATCACCGAGGCGTTGGATCTCGAATGGAGCAAGTACGACATCGCGGTCAAGGCCATGTGGCCGCTGTTCGTCCAGACGGCGATGACCGAGAAGATCTCGACGGGCACCACGAGCTCGTTGGGTATCAAGCTCACCGTCAAAGATGTGTCCGACGCGATCTTCGACGCCACCCGTCCGGTGAAGCGTCGGTTGCACAAGGTGCACTTCCCGGTCGGACTGCCCTCCAAGGCGCTCTCGCTCGGTTCACGGTTCTCGCCTGCGTGGCTCACCCGTGAAGTCAACCGCCGTCTGAGCCACACCTAGAACGCCGCACCGGACGATGCCGGCGCTGCGCCGGTATCGTCTGTCTTTCGAGCAGTAGGTGTCGAAAGGTGGGTCGGGTTTTCTTCATGCTGAGCACGGTGCGGTCGAGAAGGACAAGACAATTCGGGACAGTGCGATTCGGAACGGTGCGGGCGTGGGCGGTCGCGGTCGGGATCGGGTCGGCGCTCGTCCTCACCGGCTGCAGTAGCGAGTCGGCTGCGCAAGCGCCGCCTCCGTCGTCGACCACCACCCCCGTGCCGACCACCACGACGACCGCACCGACCACGACTCCGCCGCCGGTGACGACCACATCGGAAGCGCCGCCGCCCCCGCCGGTCGAACCACCCCCACCGGTCGCGGAGCCGCAGACGACCTATGCCGCGATCGGCGGGGCCTATTACTTCACTTCGCCCGACGGGCTGTTTCAATGCGGCATCGTGCCGCTGTCGAGTCGCACCGAGGCCGGCTGTCAAGGCACGACCACCCCGGTCCCGCCGCGGCCCGACGACTGCATGATCAACTGGGGCAACGGTATTCGCGTGACCAACGACGGTCCCGCGGCATTCATGTGTTCCGGGGGAGTGGTGTACACCTCGGGTGGAGAGTCGATGGATCCGCCGCTGGCGGTCGGCGCGACCATCGCCGAGGGTGGCTATACCTGTACCTCGGCCGAGAACGGTATCTCGTGCGCGAACGACGCCACCGGTCACGGATTCCGGATCGCGCCCGACAGTAACGAAATCTATTGAGCGAGAACGAGATCGACGGCCAAACGGCCGAAGTCGGTCCCACCGAATGGGGTGAGAACCCGAACGGCGTCGGCCCGTGGTCGGAAACCCACGACGAGCCGCCGCCCGACGACCCGCGACTGGACCCCGAACTACTCGCCGCCGGTGATCGACGCAATGTCGTCGACGCATATCGATACTGGCGACGCGAGGCCATAGTCGCCGACATCGATACTCGCCGTCATTCCCTGCACGTCGCCATCGAGAACTTCGCGAACGACGCGAACATCGGCACCGTGGTGCGGACGGCCAACGCCTTCGCCGCACAGGCTGTGCACATCGTCGGGCGGCGTCGATGGAACCGTCGCGGCGCGATGGTCACCGACCGGTACCAACACATTCACCACCACGATTCGGTGGAGGCGCTGATGGCGTTCGCCGAGGACCAGGGGCTCGTCGTCGTCGCCGTCGACAACACCCCGGGCTCGGTGCCGATCGAAACGGCAGAATTGCCGCGCAACTGCCTGCTGCTGTTCGGCCAGGAGGGTCCCGGCGTCTCCGAGAGTGCGCGGGAGTCCGCGTCCATGACGGTCTCGATCGCGCAGTTCGGGTCGACACGCAGCATCAATGCCGGTGTTGCGGCCGGGATTGCGATGCACTCGTGGATTCGTCGCCACGCCGATCTCGATACCGCATGGTGAAGAAAGGGCTTTACCAGGACGGGATGTAACGGTTCGGCAACGGTAGTGGCAGGATTGCGGGTATGCAGGAGTTGTGGTCGCAGCGTGCCGACGCTGCGGAGGGGGCCGTCGTCGCACGGCACATGCGTCGGCTGTGGGGACTGCCCGGTACGGCGCTCGGAGTCGTCGCGTGGCCGCCCGTCAAGCATGAGCGTGCCTTCCTGCGCTGGCACTACTGGTGGCAGGCACACCTGCTCGACTGCGCAGTGGATGCCGCCGACCGCGAACTCACCACGAAACGTCGACGACGCCTGACGAAGATCACCCGCGCGCACCGCACCCGAAACCTCACCGGCTGGACCAACAACTACTACGACGACATGGCCTGGCTCGGGTTGGCCCTCGAACGTGCGCAGCGTCAGCACTTCGTCGGAAATCGCAGCGGCATCCAGCAGATCGAGATGGAACTGTTCGACGCCTGGGCTCCGGCCGAAGGCGGCGGCATCCCGTGGCGCAAGAAATCCGACTTCTACAACGCGCCTGCCAACGGCCCGGCTGCGATCATGCTCGCCCGCACCGGTCGGCTCTGGCGTGCCCAGGAGATGTCGGACTGGATGGACCGCACCCTGCGTGACTCGCGCACCGGATTGATCCTCGACGGCATGCATTCCACCCGCGCCCTCGTCGACGCGGGCAAGTCCGGCGAGGTCGAACGCGCGATCTACAGCTACTGCCAGGGCGTCGCACTCGGCCTGGAAACCGAACTCGCACTCCGTCTCGGCGAGCCGAGGCATGCGCAGCGCGTCCACGCTCTGGTCGACGCCGTCGAGAACCACCTCACCCGCAACCTCGTCATCACCGGCGGCGGCGGGGGAGACGGGGGCCTGTTCAACCCGATCCTCGCGCGCTACCTCGCATTGGTGGCCACCGAACTACCCGGCGACACCGACGCCGACGACCGTGCACGAGAGGTCGCGGCCGCAATCGTCCTCGCCTCGGCCGAGGCCGCGTGGGAGAACAGACTCGAAGTGGAGGACAACCCACTGTTCGGTGCCGACTGGACCCGCGAAGCACGCTTCCCGGGGCAGGGCCTGCACATCGCCACCTTCGCCGAGGGAACGGTCCGACCGTCCGAGGTGCCCGAACGCGACCTGTCCGTGCAACTCGGTGGCTGGATGCTCATGGAAGCGGCCTACCGCGTCTGTGCTGGTGGATTCTAGGTCGTTCCGCAGGCTGCACTCCCGCGGTTTCTAGGTCGTTCCGCAGGCTGCACTCCCGCCGGTTTCTAGGTCGTACCGGCTGGTCCTACTCGACAACCTCGTCGACGACGATCGTCTCCTCGGGACGCGCCATTTCCTTGCGGTACTGCCAGATGCCCAGACCCGTTCCGACGACCAGCAGCACGATCATGCTGATCAGCACCGCGGGCATCAGCCACGGGATGCGTTGGATGAACGAGCCGAAGTAGAAGCCGACGAGCAACAGCACCGGTGCCCAGATGATCGCGCCCAGAGTGCTGGCGATGGTGTAGCGACGGTGATCCATCTTCGCGGCCCCGGCGACCATCGGGCACAGTGTGCGCACCCACGGGATCCAACGCGCGACGAGAACCGCCCAGAATCCGTGCTTTTCCAGCAGCAGATTGACCTTGTGCAGGTTCTTGGTGTTGAGGTACTTGCCGTTCTTGCGGGCCACCAGCGTCGAACCGGTTCGGTGGCCGATCATGTATCCCACCTGGTTGCCCGCGATCGCCGCAACCATCGCACCGACCGAGAGAGCCCAGATGTGGCCGGTGCCCGACGCGTGCGTCGCCATGACGATGCCCGCAGTGATCAGCATCGAGTCGCCGGGTAGGAACAGGCCGATGATCACTGCGCATTCGATGAACACGAATGCCATCACGATCACCCACACGACCAGCGGACCCGCCGACTGCAGCGGTCCGAAACTGCCGACGGCCTCGGTGGACACGGTCTGCAGTGCGGTGGCGGTCAATGCTGTGGCGCTCAGTGACACGGGCTCGATCGCTTTCGGAATTTCTCGATCAGGACTTGGAGTCCGGGGCGTCGGCTTCGATCGCGTCGGCTGCTTCCCCGAGTGGAGTCTTGCGGGCCTTGATCATGCGCTTGCCGACCTCGATCACGATGGGCAGTACGGACACGGCGACGATCAGCAGGAAGATGATGTCGACGTGGTCGCGGATGAACGCAATCTGTCCGAGCAGGTACCCCAGAACCGTGACACCCGCGCCCCACAGGATGCCGCCGACGACGTTGTACGTCAGGAACAGTGAGTACTTCATGTGCGACGCACCGGCGACGACCGGCGCGAACGTCCGCACGATGGGTACGAATCTCGCCAGGATGATCGTGATCGGGCCGTGCTTCTCGAAGAAGACGTGCGACTCGTCGATGTACTTCTTCTTGAAGAATCGGGCGTCGTTCGTCTTGAAGAGGGCGGCACCACCCTTGGTGCCGATGAGGAAACCGACCTGGTCGCCGAGGATCGCCGCGATGGGAATCAGGATGACCAGCGTCCAGATGGACGCGAACGGCTCGATCTCGGTGGACTTCGACGCCGCGATCAGGCCGGCTGTGAAGAGCAACGAGTCGCCGGGCAGCAGCGGGAACAGCAGGCCGGACTCGATGAACACCACCAGCAGCAGACCGATCAGGACCCAGTGACCGAAGGAATTGAGCAGGTTCACCGGATCGAGGAAACCGGGCAACAGGGCCAGATTCGTCGTCACCGATTCCGAAGCAGCAAGAAGACTCACCGCGCCCACACTACCGGCCGAAACCGGCAACTCCTGAACAGTCGGTGTCGGCCGACCGTGAACTCGATGGCCTGTTCGGCACCCCTCGACGGACAACCACCCGGGAGGGACGTGAGCGGGTACGCACGACACCGAGCCCGGAGGTTGCCATACTGCACAGGACACAATCGAACTTTCAATGGAGGAATGACGCCGTGCCTATCGCAACTCCCGAGGTCTACGCCGAGATGCTGGGCCGGGCGAAGGAACACAAGTTCGCCTTCCCGGCAATCAACTGTGTGGGTTCCGAGTCCATCAACGCCGCCATCAAAGGCTTCGCCGACGCGGGTAGCGACGGCATCATCCAGTTCTCGACCGGCGGCGCAGAATTCGGCTCCGGCCTGGGTGTGAAGAGCATGGTCACCGGCGCTGTCGCTCTCGCCGAGTTCGCCCACGTCGTGGCCGCCGAATACGACGTCACGATCGCGCTGCACACCGACCACTGCCCCAAGGACAAGCTGGACACCTACGTGCGTCCGCTGCTCGCGATCTCGCAGGAGCGCGTCGACGCCGGCAAGAACCCGCTGTTCCAGTCGCACATGTGGGACGGATCGGCCGTGCCGATCGACGAGAACCTGGAGATCGCGAAGGATCTGCTGGCCCGCGCTGCGGCCGCGAAGATCATCCTGGAGATCGAAATCGGCGTCGTCGGCGGCGAGGAAGACGGCGTCGAGGCAGAAATCAACGACAAGCTGTACACGTCGAACGAGGACTTCCTCAAGACCGTCGAGGCACTCGGTGCCGGAGACGCCGGCTCGCGCTACCTGCTGGCGGCGACGTTCGGCAACGTGCACGGCGTCTACAAGCCGGGCAACGTCAAGCTCAAGCCGTCCGTTCTCGCCGACGGTCAGCGTGTGGCCAGCGAGAAGCTCGGCCTGGCATCGGGCTCGAAGCCGTTCGACTTCGTCTTCCACGGCGGATCGGGCTCGGCGAAGAGCGAAATCGAAGAGGCGCTCGAGTACGGAACGGTGAAGATGAACGTCGACACCGATACCCAGTACGCATTCAGCCGCCCGATCGCCGGACACTTCTTCTCCAACTACGACGGTGTGCTCAAGATCGACGGCGAGGTGGGCAACAAGAAGGCCTACGACCCGCGCAGCTACCTCAAGAAGGCAGAAGCCGGAATGACGGCCCGTGTGATCGAGGCCTGCAACGACCTGAAGTCGGCCGGACGCAGCGTCAGCGCCGGATAAGCGGCTGCGCCCCATGTGAGCGGAACTTCGTAGTGGATTACGAAGTTCCACTCACATGGGTACTCAGCTGCACACCTTCCACTGATCGCCGTCGAGGCTCAGGTCGAAGGTGCGCGGCGAGCGATCGTTCGGGTTGGCGTCCGTGTGGGCGATGACCTGGGCGATCGCCGTGGAGTCGTCGGTGACCTGGATGGCGTCGATGCTGTCGACGGTGGGGATGTTGCCCTGCTCCACGGACACCCGATGCACGTCGGCGAACTCCGCGTCCGGGATGTCGCGGTAGAACGTCGCCAGGTCTCCGCAGGACGTGCTGCGCAGCGTGGCCAGATCCCCGGCGGCCAGCGCCCTGGTGAACGACTCGACCGTCGTGCGAATCTGCGCTTCCGGGGAGTCTTCGACGTTCGTGCGGTCGATCAGCAGGTACGCACCGGCGGCCACTGCCGCGATCACGACTACCGCGGCCACCAGAGCCGCCCACCACTTCTTGTGACTCGGTTTGTTCGGTTCCGCAGCCGGCGGTCCGACGCGGCGTGGTCCGACCTGCTGCGGCCGAGCCTTCTGCGGTTCGATCTTTCTGGGCGCGATCTTCTGGGGCGCGATCTTCTGGGGCTCGGCTTTTCGAGGCGCAGCTACCGGCGAATCGGCTTCAGGTGCAGCGATCTTCTCGGTGGAGGCGTCCGTCGATTCGTCGGCCGGCTTCTTCTTGTTCAGGTCGATCTTGGTCGTGTCGGCCTCGGGGGTCGCATTGTTCTTCTCGTCCGGCATGCGTTCTCCCTCGTTCACCGAATTCCTCGAAAGCTGTAAGTCCGAAATTTCGTCAGCTGGCAGCCTATCGACCGCGTGTGCAGCGCAGCGTGAGCGCCGCCGGGGGTGTTCGGACACGATTGGGTGACGTAGGGGCACAATGAGCGCCATGACTTCTTTCGGTGATCTGCTCGGACCTCAACCAACGCTGTTGCCCGGCGACGACGAGGCCGAATCCGCACTGCTGAATCACGAGGCTCCCGAGACGGTTGCTGCGGCCCATCCGACGGCGTCGATCGCGTGGGCGTATCTCGCCGAGGCCGCTCTCGAATCGGGTGCCACCATCACCGCGTACGCCTATGCGCGTACCGGTTATCACCGAGGTCTGGACCAGTTGCGTCGTAACGGATGGAAGGGATTCGGGCCGGTCCCGTACAGCCATGAGCCCAACCGCGGATTCCTCCGATGCGTCGCAGTCCTCGCCAAAGCCGCCCGCGACATCGGCGAGCACGACGAGTACGCCCGCTGCCTCGACCTCCTCGAAGACTGTGACCCCAAAGCAGCGGAAGCGCTCGGCCTGGGCTGATCGGGCCCGCGCGAGCCGGGCGCGTGGCCGAACCCGGATGAAGGCGGGCACCGAGCGGCTGCGGTTGTCGCTGTTGCCCATCGTGCAGTGCGCGTTGGCGGCCGGGGTCGCGTGGTTCGTCGCCACGGATCTCGTCGGTCACGAACGTCCGTTCTTCGCGCCCATTGCGGCCGTCGTCTCGCTCGGTGTGTCCCTCGGGGCGCGGTTGCGCCGATCGGCCGAGCTGGTGGCCGGCGTGACGGTCGGCATCGGCGTCGGCGATCTGTTGATCTCCCTGATCGGCAGTGGACCATGGCAGATCGCGCTGGTGGTCGTGTTGGCGATGTCGGCCGCGGTGTTCCTCGACGGCGGCCCCATCATCGCCATGCAGGCCGGATCGTCCGCGGTGCTGGTGGCGACCCTCATTCCGCCCGGCAACATGGGTGGCCCCAACCGCATGGTCGACGCGTTGGTCGGTGGTCTGGTGGGCATCGCGATCGTGGCGTTGATTCCGACGCATCCGGTGTGGCGGGCGCGTAAGGATGCAGCGAACGTGTTGGCGACGGCGGCGAGTGTGTTGCAGAAAGTGGCCGACGGGTTAGTGGCGAACGACCCGAAGCCCATCGAGGATGCGTTGCGCAAGGCTCGGGCGACGCAGTCCGGAATCGATGCTCTGCGGACCGATCTCAAGGGCGGCCGGGAGATCGCGCGCATTTCTCCGATGTACTGGAATCATCGCACTCGGTTGGCGGCCCTGGCGGCGACAGCCGACCCCATCGACAACGCTGTTCGCAATATTCGGGTGCTGGCACGGCGGTCGTTGACCTTGGTGCGCGACGACGAAATTCTGGACCCGCGGGTGGTCGACGAGGTGGAGAAGCTGGCGCATGCGGTGGAAGTCCTACGCCAGATGATTCTCGCCGATCCGGGGCAGAAGCCGGATGCGGCGGAGGCCGCGCGGGTGTTGCGGTCGGTTGCTGCCGGAGCGAAGCCGGAACTGATCTCGAACGCCGGGTTGTCGGCGACGGTGGTGCTCGCTCAGTTGCGGTCGATCATCGTCGATCTGTTGCAGGTCGCCGGGCTCAAGCGTATTTCCGCGTTGGCGACGCTTCCGCCGACGGTGAAGCATCCGCACGTCCCGCCGGAGTTGTGACCCGAGCGCACCATTGCATATATGCGTATGTACGCATATGGTGACTGCCTGAAGTCGTTGCAGTCACGAGGGGGAGTCATGGGCGCGGGTCACGGACACAGCCACGGCGTGGGCGGTCACTCGCCCGCAGGTGCGGGGCCGCCCCGATCTCGGGTTCGCAAGATGGTCATCGCTCTGGCGATTCTGGTGGTGTTCCTCGTCGTCGAGGCCACCGTTGCCGTGGCAATCGGTTCGCTCGGACTGCTCGCTGATGCCGGCCACATGCTCACCGACGTACTCGGGATGTCGATGGGCTTGATCGCTCTCGTCCTTGCACGAAAGGGAAGTGCTGCAGCGGCAAGGACATTCGGTTGGCACCGTGCCGAGGTGCTCACCGCGATCGCGAATGCTGTTCTGCTGCTGGGCGTTGCGGCGTTCATCATGTACGAGGCGATATCTCGCATCGGCGATGCGCCCGAGATCCCCGGTCTTCCGCTGATTCTCACCGCAGCGGCCGGTCTTGCGGCGAACATCGTCGTCATGATGCTCATCCGCGGCGATGCGAAGGACTCCCTCGCTGTTCGCGGTGCCTACATGGAGGTGCTGGCCGACGCCGTCGGCAGCGTCGGTGTGTTGGTGGGCGGTGTGCTCATGCTGGTGTTCGGGTGGACCTGGGTCGACATCGTCGTCGGCGTGCTCATCTCGCTGTGGGTGGTGCCGCGTGCGATCAAGCTCGCCGGGTCGGCACTGCGCATCCTCACTCAGGCGAGTCCTGCCGACGTCGACGTGGACGCGCTGACCGGAGATCTGAGCGCCCTTCCCGGAGTGACGGGAGTGCACGATCTGCACGTATGGACCCTGACCACCGGAATGGACGTGGCCACCGTGCACCTGGAATGCGAGGGGTCGTCGTCGATGGTGCTCGATCGCGCGCGCTCGCTGCTGTCGACCTACGGACTCGACCATGCCACCGTGCAGGTCGAGCCGACCGCACACGGCCGAACCTGCAAGGAAGAGCTCACCTGGTGACGGTGCGTACCTCGGTTCCCGGACGCCAGACGTCGATCTGCATGTGATCGTCCACCAGTGACGTCAGTACCACTTCGCCGATGTCGAGATCGAACACGTGATACGGCACGAGTTCGCCGGGAGCCGCGTCGAATATCGGTTGCAGCACAGCAGGATCGGTGATTTCTGCGGCGATTCCGCTGATCTTTGCGTCGCCGCCCTCCATCGAGTGGTGGCCGGGATTGCTGTGCAGTGCGAACCGGCCGTCGCGCTGAAGATCTCGCGCTTTGGCGGCACCGAGCATCGAGCCGAGTCGCAGCACCCCGGTGTCCACGAACTCCACCTCGGTTCCGCTCACGCGCGGTGAGCCGTCTGTTCGTAGCGTCGCGAGAACATGGTGCTTGTGCGCGGTGAATCGGGCCCGCACCGCCGACGCGAGTATCGGGGCCGCTGCCGAGAATTCGTTCCACGTCGTCATGCGCACATTATGCGATCCGGCACCGACAGTGTTGGGCAGGAATGCACGGAACCTGCCCAAATATTCGGAATCCCGCCGATCGCGTTCGATGCCGTGCAGTGTTTCCCGCTGGACCTGTCAGATCCAGAATCGCATCAGGTAGTTGCCGTTGCCGGCGAAGAACTCGGGGACCCCCGACAATCCGAACAGGGTGTAGATCGCTCCGAAGAAGGCGGCATTGACAGCCGGCACGAAAAGCAACGCAACGAGGACGAGAATCCCGTATCCCTTGAACTGGTTCAGCGACGCTCGGGTGGTGTGTGAGAGCGAGGGTTCGAGGGCTGCGTATCCGTCGAGTCCGGGCACCGGGATCAGGTTGAGGATCGTAGCCATGATCTGCAGAAACGCCAGAAAGCTGAGCCCGTACCAGAAGGCGGCGTTGGTGCCGTCGGTACCGAACAGCCTGATGACCACCAGAAGTGCCACGGCCACAACTGCATTGGCGAACGGGCCGGCCAGTGCGATGCGCCGCTGGGTCGACGCCGAGAACTGTCCGGTACGCAGGTACACGGCGCCGCCCGGCAGGCCGATCCCGCCGATCGCGATGAACACCACCGGGAGAACGATGGACAGCAGCGGGTGGGTGTACTTCAGCGGGTTCAGGGTCAGGTAGCCGCGAAGCTCGACTTCGCGATCACCGGCTCGAAACGCGGTGTAGGCGTGGCCGAATTCGTGCAGGCACACCGACGCGATCCACCCGGCGAGAACGAGCACGAACACTCCGATGCGCGCGGCGACGGACGTGACGTCGTCCGCCGTCCAGGCAAGGGCACCACCTATTCCGGCGACGGCGAGCACCGCGACGAATATCGGGCTCGGCAGTAGGGGACTGCGCCGCACCGGAACGGTCATCGGACCAGCAACCACTCCTGATGGTGGCGGTAGAAGGTCGACCGCTTCACCGCCTTGCCGCCGGCGATGCCGTCGCGCGTCAGTTCGGCGGCGGGGGAGCCGAGTTGCATGGCGCGGCCGCTGACCCAGCGGCGCGGCAGAAATCGGCGACGGCCGACGACGCGTGCGCGGAGGCCGGGCATGTCCGCGGTGGGAGCCACCTCGACTCCGGGCACGACGCCGGAGAACAGCCGGGTGTCGTCGACATACGCCTCGCCTTCGAGGTCGGTTCCGTCGGCACCGCCGAGCAGTGCCCTCCCGACGACGGCCTTGCCTGCATCGTCGCGGATGAGGGGTGTGCTCGACGCCGTACCCGTCAGGGCGACCTTGGCGGCACGTGACCCGGTGCCCAGCTTGTAGATGTGCGCGGCGTCGGTTGCGTTCTCCGGCACGAACGCGACCTCGACGTGCAGCCGTTCGGTGCGCATCAGGCGCGTCAGCAGCGCGGCGAGGGACGCATCGTCGCCCAGGACGATGATGCGTGGCTCGGGGGCGGATTCGATGTCGGAGAAGATCGCGCTGCAGTCGTCGTCGGTCGGTACTGCGTCGGCGTTGCGCAGTGGGACGTCGGTCAGCGTGATCGGCAGCAGCGGGTTGCCGCACTGCAGAACGAACGGTGTCACGGCGCTCCTAGATCTTCCGATGAATCCTCGTCACGACCATAGTGCCCTCGTTCGGCGTCGACCGTAGCGGCATGCGGGCCAGCTCACCGCCTCGGCTAGACTGTTCCCCCGGCCACTGTCGCGCCTGCGACGAATGGTGACTGCTGCATTCGCTCGAGTACATCTGCAGCACGTCCTTGCACGAAAGCAACGTAGGAGAGCACATGCCGGCGATAGTCCTGATCGGCGCCCAGTGGGGCGACGAAGGCAAAGGCAAAGCCACCGACCTGTTCGGCGAACGACTTCAGTGGGTGGTTCGCTACCAAGGCGGCAACAACGCCGGCCACACCGTCGTTCTTCCCAACGGAGACAAGTTCGCACTGCACCTGATCCCGTCGGGAATTCTCACGCCGGGCGTCAAGAACGTCATCGGCAACGGTGTCGTCGTCGATCCGGGTGTGCTGCTCACCGAGCTCGACGGCCTAGAAAAGCGCGATGTCGATACGTCGAATCTGCTGCTCAGCGCCGATGCGCACCTGATCATGCCGTACCACGTGGCCATCGACAAGGTCACCGAGAGGTTCCTCGGTGCCAAGAAGATCGGCACCACCGGGCGCGGCATCGGCCCGTGCTACCAGGACAAGCTCGCCCGCGTCGGCGTGCGTGCGGCGGATGTGCTCGACGAGAAGATCCTGACCCAAAAGGTCGAGGCCGCACTGGAATTCAAGAACCAGGTGCTCTCGAAGATCTACAACCGCCGGGCGTTGGACCCACAGCAGGTCGTCGACGAGGTGCTCGAACAGGCCGAAGGATTCAAGCACCGCATCACCGATACGCGCCTGCAGCTCAACCTCGCCCTCGAGCGCGGCGACACGATTCTGCTCGAGGGATCTCAGGGCACGTTGCTCGACGTCGACCACGGCACCTATCCGTACGTGACGTCGTCGAACCCGACGGCAGGCGGCGCGTCCGTCGGCTCGGGCATCGGCCCGAACAAGATCACCACAGTGCTCGGCATCCTCAAGGCGTACACGACGCGTGTGGGATCCGGTCCGTTCCCGACCGAGCTGTTCGACAACCACGGTGAGTACCTGGCCAAGCAGGGCGGCGAGGTGGGTGTCACCACCGGTCGCGCCCGACGTACGGGCTGGTTCGACGCGGTTATCGCTCGGTACGCCACCCGCGTCAACGGCATCACCGACTACTTCCTGACCAAGCTCGACGTGTTGTCCAGCCTGGACACCGTGCCCATCTGCGTCGCCTACGACGTCGACGGCGTCCGTCACGACGAAATGCCGATGACGCAGACCGGTTTCCACCACGCGAAGCCGATCTACGAAGAAATGCCCGGTTGGTGGGAAGACATCTCCGGTGCGCGGACATTCGAGGAACTGCCGATCAACGCGCAGAACTACGTCTTGCGTCTCGAGGAACTGTCGGGTGCGTACATGTCGTGCATCGGTGTGGGACCGGGCCGCGACGAAACCATCGTTCGACGAGACATCCTGCGGTAGCCGAACCCGTCACCGAAAAGCCCCGAGGCACACTGCCTCGGGGCTTTTTGCTGTCTCCGCACGAACCTGTAGACCCAGGAACGTCTGTGTCGATGAAACAAACTGTGCTCTCGTAGACCGGCTGGAAACAATCATTAGGACGGGTAATCGTCCGAAATCGGCCGTCGGCAGTTGTCCGATTCAACCGATTCCGGATGAGGCTCTGCTTTACAGATGATCGCGACATGTAAACGCAGAGTTCGAAACGAGCGGCCGAAAAGACTCCTGGACTTTTACTCTCACTTGGGTAACAGGCCAGGTAGACGTGGCGAAACAATGAGCATCGCACCAATTGCGGAGGCCTCTTCGGATGGCCGACGATCCGATCGGATCACCCCCCTCGGCCCCGTGTGGCCACCGAAGAAAGTTGAACGAATGAACAAGGCAACCAAGGGTGCACTCGCCGGTGGTGCAGCGGTAGTGCTGCTGCTGGGCGGCGCGGGCTCGTATGCGCTGTGGAGTGACACCGAGACGATCGCCGGTGGCGGTGCAATTTCGACGGGCATTTTGAAGCTGGAGCCAGTGGGAGTCGGGACTTGGACCGACATTTCCCCGAGTGCCCCTGTTACTCCCGGCGATCTGGATATCGCGGCGTTCAACATGGTGCCGGGCGACGTCTTGGCTTACGACGTGACGTTTCGTGTAGACGCCGAAGGCGACAATTTGCAAGCGACTCTGATTCCGAACCAGGCATCGATCACCTACGGTGCCGGCGTCACCGCGAGTGAAATAACGGTGGCAACAGACACCCGGGACGCTGGCACTGGAGCGGCCATCCCTCCGCTCCTGACCGAAGCCAACGACGGCCAAGAGATCGACGTTCGGGTTGTGGTCACCTTCAATGCAGGCACGACTACGAACGTCGGTCAGAACTCGTCCGTCAACTTGGCCGGGTTTCAGGTCGTGCTCCAGCAAACTCGTGCATGATCCGGTCGTCTGCCTGACTTGACGCTGAGAATGACCTCCAACCGGAAGCTTGTCGGAGCGGCTCTTGCGATCGCGGTGACTGTGCTGGCCCTCGGGTCGGTGCAGTCCACCGCGGCTTTGTGGCGCACCGATGCGACCGTGCCGGGGACGGGGCCGGTGAATACGGGCACGCTGGTGCTGACGGCGGGTTCCGGCGGGTCGACGCAGTCGACTTCTTTCCAATTCGACGAGCTGAAGCCGTCAGGCTTGATTCAAACGGGTGACTTCGTTCAGCGGCCCTTGATCATTGCCAACGGAGGGACAATCCCCCTGAAGTTTCGCTTGGGCACAGTCGGGGTTCCGTCGTCGTCTGCGGGAATTGCCACGGTCCATGTCGACGCTCGACGAGTTGAGTCGACTGCGGACTGTCCGACGACCGGCTCGGTACCTGGCGGCGTCGCCACGCTTGCTGATGTCAGCGTACAAACCAAGGGCTCAGCCAGTGGGGTAGCGGGTTGGACCAATATCCCACGCAATACCAGCGCCACGGTGTGTATTCGCTCGACCTTGCTCGTTGCACCCGCGGCGGCTGTGGCGTATCGGCATGTGTTCACCTTCGATGCCCAGCAACTGAAGAACAACCCATGACATCAGTAGGCGAGCACAGAGCAGCCAGCAAATCTACCGGCGTCCGTTGGTGGATAGGACATGTGCTGTCGTGGACAGCGCTGTTATTCGTCGTTGCTGTACTTTTGGCTTCGATCGTGGTTCCCAAGTTGGGTAACGCGATGCCCCTCACCGTCTTGACGTCGTCGATGGAGCCGACGTACCCGCCGGGAACGCTGATAGTCGTCCGACAGACCGATGTAGAAAATCTGGGTGTCGGCGAGGCAATTACCTATCAGATCAAATCGGGTGAACCGGGTGTGATAACCCACCGCATTGTCGGCACCACGTTCGACAAGGACGGTAAGCAGCTTTACATCACGCAGGGCGACAACAATTCTGCTCCTGATCAGGACCCGGTGAGGCCCGTCCAGGTTCGCGGAACAGTGTGGTACAGCATCCCGTACTTGGGATATGTGAACAACTGGATCACAGGTGAGCGTCGGTCGGTGTTCGTCGGCGTCGTCGTCGCTGGATTACTCGGTTTCGCTCTGTATCAATTCGTCGGAGCCGGCCTCGACAGTAAACGAGCCAGAAAGAAGACCGATCTCTGATGGGCGCGCATGCGGTTCCCACAACGCTTTTCGCACGCGTACTGCGCCTCGTAGGAAGTGCGCGGGTTCGCGCGTTGCTGTCGCTTGGAATGGTGCTGGGGTTGGGTGCCGTCGGAACTCTCGCAGTGTGGTCGACAAGTGCCACGGCAACATCTGGTGAGTTCGCCACCGGATCGGTCGACATTCGACTCGACGGCAGTGAAGGTCCTGTGACGCAACCTTACGAATTCGCGCTCGCGCCAACGTCACTCCTGCCCGGTAATAGTACGGCGGCCGTCATAGCGGTACAAAACCGTGGAAGCCTCCCGTTCCGGTACGGCGTCTCCGTCGTCGGGTCCGGCTCGCTGTCTTCTGTGCTTACGGTGTCGGCGATGCCGTCGGGATCCGTGCTCACGAACGGATCCAACAAAACGTGCACCGGCGGTACTGCACAGACTGCTGTAGTCCCCAGTGCTAGTTCAGCAGTGATGGTTCCGAATGCATCGGTTGGGCCCGTCGCCGCTACGACAGGCAACGCGAATCTTTGTATTCAGGCTACCTTGTCATCCGGCGCGGCAACCAATCTGCAAGGTACGCAAGCGAATTTGACGCTACTGTTCACAGCGACTGGAGCGACCGGTGTCTAACACATCGAAGACACCCTTGGGGACGCTTCGAGAGCTCGCACTGTCTGTCGGGGCGGTCATGGGGCTGCTCTGTATTTCTGCCGGCATGTGCGCCGTCTTTTTCGGTGTGACTCCGCTTGTATTCAGGTCGGGTTCGATGGCACCAGCCATCGACACCGGGTCCGTCGCGCTGGCTCGAATGGTCCCAGCTGCTGAATTACAGGTCGGCGACGTCGTGAGTGTAGATCTTGCGGACGGGACGAAAATAACCCACCGCATCACCGAGATCGTTGGCCTCGTTGGCAATTCCGCAGAGCTCGTGCTCAAGGGCGACGCAAACGATGTCGTTGATCCGGAGACCTATGTGGTCACCGAAGCGCAGTGTGTATTTGCAGACGTTCCGTACGCCGGCTATTTCGTCTCATGGCTCAGCACGCCCTTTGCGTGGGGAATCGGTGCAGTGCTCTCGATTTCGCTGATTGCGATCGCCTGGCAGCCGAGCGAGCGCAAGAATGAGCGGCCCAGACACTCGTCCGGAAAGCACGTGGCCGTGTCTTCTGTTGCAATTGTCACGGTGGCCGCGACTGTGACCGGGGTGGGTGTCTCACGAAGTGAGATGACCCTGGCGGCTAGCACTGATGTTGCCTACGCCACGACGACACTGACAGCTGGAACTGTCGTGCTGCCCGCAAGTTTTACATGCGAGGGCGGTGGACTTTTGACTCCCGTCACCTTCAAATGGCCGAATACAAATGCCGCGTACACCTATACCCTTGACTTCGGCCCGGTCGGTGGGTCTCCCGTAGCTCAATTCGAGGTTGCGCCTTCGGCAGTGAACCCATCGACTTTCAGCTCGGCCAGCATTGGTGGCCTCTTGGCCCTTGGTACTTACCAACTGACGTTGAAAGCAAAAGTAGGAACCTTCTTGGCCACAGGCTCACGCACGCATACGTTCTCCCGTCTCAATCTCGTGCTCGGTGTGACCAGCAGTTGCGGATCTCCATCGTCCACCACCGCGGGCGTCGCTGCCCGAAGTGCTCCCGCCCCAGCGACGCCGATAACCGAATCCGTGCCACCGGTCACATCGACAACGATCGCAACTGTTCCTCTGACGACGACTACGACTGTTCCTCCGACCACGACAACGACCGCACCCCCGACCACCACGACGACTGTTCCTCCGACTACAACGACCACGACCGTCCCGGTACCTCCGCCGCCGGTAACGACAACCACGACCGCACCCGTGGCGCTTGCGTCCCCGCAGACGTCCCCATCCGGCACATCGACTGCTCAGGTTGTCGATCTCGACGGCGTCCCGACGCTGCAGATCGTCGACACCGCCGACGTCGTTCAGTACAGCGCTCCTGCTACCTCCAGCGAGGCGTACGGCTATGGCGTCAACTGGGCGGCCGGGGATCAGCTGTGGTTGCTCGGTCCGAATCAGTTGGTTCGGCTGGACGCGTCGGGTGGAAGCTGGTCTCGAACGGCGGTCGACCCCGCAGCGACGGATGAGATCCCCGCCGAGATTCTCGCCCTTCTCCAATAGCGGAGACGTCACATATATCTCCGAATCGAAGTGCGCGTCTACGAATCGGGTGGATAATCGAGGCCAAGTAAAGCGACGGAGGGCCGGTCGATGACTGAAAATTACAATGGCTTGGAAGTTTTCAGCTACCAATTCGATCGGTTTGCTTACGAACACTCGTGGATCGGGGCGCAGACTGGCGAATTCATGCTCGGTCCGCAAGGGGGCGGCATGTTGGAGTTCTCGCACGCGATGGTGTTCGCCCTCCCCGAGGGTGGTGCGCACGAAGTACACGGACCCATCCTGGAGTGGTACCTCTCGCACGGCGGACCCTATGGCGCACTTGGCTATCCGATCAGCAACGAGCGCCCGACTCCCACCGGTTCCGGACGATACAACCTGTTCCAGCGCGGAGCGATCGGCTGGCTACCGGATACGGGCGCATTCACCATCGGCGGTAGAGAAGAGGATTCCGATGTCAGTCCGGGTCCCGACGCCGCGACGGTTTCCGTTGTCGACGCCTCGATGTCTTCGGTTGGCATATCTGGCTGACAAAGCCAACTTCAATCCTGTTTTGGATCTATATATTCGGTCGAGAAGTATCTTTAGTGATTACCGATGAATTCAGAACAGCGTCGGCTCGTCGAATCCGGCGACGCCTTCGATGCCGAGAATTCGTTGTTTCGTATTCGCCCCGCCGGGAGCGGAGAAGCCACCGACCTCTCGGCCCGCGCCCAGCACGCGATGACACGGAACGATGATCGGTACCGGGTTGCGGCCCAGTGCCCCGCCCACCGCCTGTGCTGCCCCCGGCAGCCCGAGTCGACCGGCGATGTCTCCGTACGTCAGCGTCGCGCCCCGGGGAATCGCGCTGCACACGGTGTAGACCGAGGCGTCGAACGCCGAAACCTCGAGCACCAACGGGATCGGGCTCATGTCCACGGTTCGGCCGGCGAGCAACGCGACGATTCGGTCGATCGCGTCCTCGGCGAGAGCATCGACCGGACCTGGGGTTGCGGCGAAGCCGGCCAGGTAATCGAGCATCGCCTCGTCCGACGGCTCGGGTAATGCCACGGCAATCACGCCGTCCGCGCTCCATGCAAGACCGCATCGGCCGATGGCCGTGTCGAAGAGGGTGCTGCTCGGCATGGGTCGAGTATCCACCGGACGCCGACAGGCAGTCCAGTCGAACGCCCAATGGACTTGAAAGTTCGATGCCAGTGGGTGAATATGGGCTGTATGGCCTCCAGAGTGCTCAATGCAACGTCACTGGCCCGTGATCTCGGAAGCTGGCGCGGCGACGCGTCGGCCGATGGATCCGGCAGGCGCAAGGCCTCCCGTCCCACGTACAGGGCGCTCGCAGACGGGGTTCGACTGCTCATTCACGACGGCCGCATCCCGTTGGGTGTCGGGTTGCCGAGTGAACGCGATCTGTCGGCTGCTCTCGACCTGAGTCGCACCACGATCACCTCGTCGTATTCGGTGCTGCGCGACGAGGGCTATCTCATCAGCAAACAGGGATCGCGCAGCACCGTGGCGTTGCCTGCCGCGCCGACACCGAACGGAATGCTGATTCAGTCGACGTCACCGTCGGGTCCGGTGGTGGACATGAGTCATGCGGCCATGTCGGCGGCCGACGGAACGATGACAGCAGCGTACGAATCTGCGCTGCAAGCACTTCCGACGTATCTGCCCACTCACGGTATGGAGCCCATCGGACTCGCTGTGTTGCGGGAGGCCATCGCGCAGCGTTTCGTCGAACGTGGGTTGCCCACCACCGCCGATCAGATCATGGTCACTTCGGGTGCGCAGCAAGCGGTTCGGTTGCTGCTGGGTACGTTGACCGCGCCCGGTGACCGCGTCCTGATCGATCACCCGACATATCCCAATGCACTCGAGGCCATCAGGCGCGTCGGTGCCCGGCCCGTACCGGTGCCGGTGCGTCCGGTCGAGGGCGATTGGGATCTGGACGGAATCCGCAGCGCGGCAAGGCAAACCGCCGCCAAGGTCGCGTACTTGATTCCGGACTTCCACAATCCCACCGGTCAGGTGCTCGACGCGGAGGGGCGCGCCGAGCTTGCGCGCATCACCCGAGACACCCGAATGACGCTCATTGTCGACGAAACCATGGTGGACCTGTGGCTCGACGCGCCACCGCCGCCACCGGTCGCATCGTTCGGGCGGGTGTCGGGATCGGACATCGTGACGATCGGGTCGGCGTCGAAGTCGTTCTGGGGCGGTCTGCGCATCGGATGGATCAGAGCGCATCCATCGCTCGTGTCGCAGCTCGCCGGCTCGCGAGCAGCACACGACCTCGGTACCTCGATCGTCGATCAACTGGCGTCGTCGTTCCTGCTGCAGGATGCCGAACCTGCTCTGGAGGTCCGTCGATCCCAGCTGCGCGAGCGTCGAGATGTGCTCGAAGATGCTCTGGCCGAACATGTTCCGGAGTGGAAGTACCGGCGCTCGGAGGGCGGGATGTCGCTGTGGCTTCAGCTCCCCGCTCCGGTGTCGAGTGCGCTCGCCGCTACGGCGCCTGCGTTCGGGGCAGTGTTGGCCGCGGGCCCACGGTTCGGGGTCGAGGGTGCGTTCGAGCGTTACCTTCGGCTGCCGTACACCCGTGAGCCGCAGGAGCTTCGGGCTGCGGTTGCGGCCACTGCCGCGGCGTATCGAGCCTTGGCACCGAGCGTCGAATCCGAACAGCCGGCCCTGGTGTTCTGAGCGGCGGTGTTCTGACCGCGAGCTCGAAGTTATGGACGAGAATCAGCCGAAATGCGTCCATAACTTTGAGTTCTGCGCAAAGAATTACGCCCAGAC
Source organism: Rhodococcus sp. 06-1460-1B (assembly GCF_002258475.1). NCBI lineage: Bacteria > Bacillati > Actinomycetota > Actinomycetes > Mycobacteriales > Nocardiaceae > Rhodococcus > Rhodococcus sp. 06-1460-1B. The sequence continues at coordinate 303,245 of NZ_NOYS01000033.1, read as the reverse complement.
GGATGCGATGTCGGTGGCGGTGGCGGGCGGTGGCGTCGGGACTCCGTTTTCGGTGCGCGAGAACCGCGGTGCCGGACGGTGCTGCGTCACGCCACCGATGTCGATGAGCGAGTCTCGGTCCTTCATGTGTGGGTGGTTCGGAGCCTCGGCGAAGGTGAGGACGGGGGAGACGCAGGCGTCGGTGCCGTCGAAGATTGCGGCCCATTCGTCGCGGGTCTTGGTCAGGAATGTCGCGGTGAACGTCTCGCGCAGTTCCGGCCAGCGCGACTTGTCCATCTGTGACGGTAGGTCTGTATCGGCGAGACCGAGGCCGGTCACGAGCTGGGCGTAGAACTGCGGTTCGAGGGACCCGACCGCCATGTACTTGCCGTCCGATGTCTCGTAGGTGTCGTAGAACGGCGCGCCGGTGTCGAGCAGGTTGACGCCGCGGTCGTCGCTCCATGCTCCGACGCCTCGCCAGGCCCAGATCATGTGCGACAGTGCTGCGGTGCCGTCGACCATGGCTGCGTCGACGACCTGTCCCTGTCCCGAATTCTGTCGTTCGTAGAGCGCCGCCATGATGCCGAAGACGAGGAACATCGATCCGCCGCCGAAGTCGCCGACCATGTTCATCGGTGGCACCGGTCGTTCGCCGTCGCGGCCGATGGCGTTGAGGACGCCGGTGACGGAGATGTAGTTGATGTCGTGGCCGGCGGTCTGTGCCCAGGGGCCTTCCTGCCCCCAGCCCGTCATGCGGCCGTAGACCAGGCGCGGGTTTCGGGCGAGGGCGTCGTCGGGCCCGAGTCCGAGTCGTTCGGTGACGCCGGGGCGGAAGCCCTCGATGAGGACGTCGGCGCGTTCGATCAGGCCGAGGACCTTCTCGATGTCGGCGGGATCCTTGAGGTTCGCTTCGACGATGGTGCGGCTGCGCAGCTGGTGGTCGTGTGGAGAGACCTGTCCGGCGCGCTGGACGCGGACGACGTCTGCGCCGAGGTCGGCGAGCAGTAGCGCTGCGTGCGGACCGGGCCCGATCCCGGCGAGTTCGACGACGCGGAGCCCTGCGAGCGGTCCACCAGTGTTAGCCACGTTTGTTGCCTCGTTCCGACTCGTCAGCTGCGATTGTGAATGGAGACTAACTTGTACTAGGGCGTCCAAGTGATGTGGGTGTGGATAATAGGGCTGTGACTGCCCCAGAACCCGTCCGCATCGGTACTCCACTCACGCCCGGTGCCACCCGGGTCATGCTCCTCGGGGCAGGTGAGCTGGGCAAAGAGGTCATCATCGCGTTCCAGCGCCTCGGTGTCGAGGTGATTGCCGTCGACCGTTACGACAATGCCCCGGGCCATCAGGTGGCGCATCACGCGTACACGATCGACATGAGCAACCCCGAAGAGCTGCTGGCCCTGATCGACGCTCAGCAACCGGACTTCGTCGTCCCGGAGATCGAGGCCATTGCCACCGATGCGCTCGCCGAGGGGGAGGCCAAAGGACGCTCGGTGGTCATTCCGACCGCGCGCGCAACACAATTGACGATGAATCGCGAAGGAATCAGGCGGCTCGCGGCCGAGGAGCTCGGTCTGCCGACCTCGCCGTACGCGTTCGCCGATTCGTTGGACGAGGTGCGACAAGCGTTGTCCCACATCGGCTTCCCCGCTGTCATCAAGCCGGTGATGTCCTCGTCCGGCAAGGGGCAGTCGGTGGTACGGACCGAAGCCGACGTCGAGACGGCGTGGGACTACGCGTTGAAGGGCGGTCGAGTCGACCTGGGCCGCGTCATCGTCGAGGGATTCGTCGATTTCGATTACGAGATAACACTTCTCACCGTGCGCGCCACCGACGGGACGTCGTTCTGCGAGCCGATCGGCCATCTGCAGGAGTCGGGCGACTACATCGAATCCTGGCAGCCGCAACCGATGTCCGACGCCGCTCTCGCGTCGGCGCGTGAGGTGGCCAAGAGAATCACGACGGCACTCGGTGGTCGGGGACTGTTCGGCGTGGAGCTGTTCGTGCAGGGCGACAACGTCTATTTCTCCGAGGTCAGCCCCCGGCCGCACGACACCGGCCTGGTAACGCTTCGTACGCAACGGTTCTCGGAGTTCGAGCTGCACGCCCGCGCCGTTCTCGGGCTGCCGATCGACACGACACTGCTCTCGCCGGGAGCGTCGGCGGTCATCTACGGCGGTGTCGATGCGGACGGAATCTCGTTCGAAGGCGTCGCCGATGCCCTCGCGGTTCCCGAAACCGATCTCCGGCTGTTCGGCAAGCCCGCCAGCTTCGTCCGGCGGCGAATGGGTGTTGCGGTGTCGACGGCGTCGGACATCGAGACTGCGCGGGCTCGGGCCCGCGAGGCAGCAGGCAAGGTTCGACCGACCGTCTAGATTGAGGCCACCACTGCGGCGGTAGCAAGGGCGTTGTTCATCGTGTGCAGTGCGATGCCCGGAATCAACGATCGGTGCAGTCGAACCAGCAGGGCCGCAGCAGAGCCTATGCAGACCATGATCAGCGCGATGGCGGGCAGCACGTGGACGGCCCCGAAGCACACCGCGGAGCCGAGAACCGCGATCTGCCATCGTGTTCGGGTGTCGAACCACCCGAAGATCACTCGACGGAAGAGGATCTCCTCGAGTACCGGTGCGATCAGCACAGTGCAGGCGATGGTGAGAGCTCCGGCGACCACGCCCACGTCGAGTGCATCGAGAGTCGACGCGCTTCCGCCTGCATCGGAGGCGGGAGCTATGTCGACAGCGCCGGCGAGTGCAATACCGACGCCCATGGCGGCGATCCACGCGACGGGCACTTCCCACAGCAGGTGCCACAGCGATCGTGGACCCGACGTGAGCTGCAGATCCTTCCACGTCCAGCCGCGGCGACTCAGCGACTGCCACAAGGCAACTGCGAACACCGCCGTCGCCAGCGGAATGGCGTAGCCGAGTACCCAATTCAGGTCGAACACACCGACGAGAAGCACGACCGCGGCCACCACGGCGATGGCACCGATGAGCAGGCTGCCGATGGACAGCAGGGCGTCGCCGCCGGAAACAGGACGTTCGAAAGTCGCGGTTCGGGGCACAGGCGTCAACTTACCGGCGATCGACGTGCACACTTGACCACCATGAGCGCTCTCGGAGAAATACTGGTCGGCCTGGTGATTCTGGTCGGACTCGTCGGCATCGTCGTGCCCGTCCTGCCGGGCACCATCTTGATCTTCGCAGCTGTTGCGGTGTGGGCGTTGGTTACCGGCGGCACGGCCGCGTGGACGGTGTTCGGCATCGCGACGGTGCTGCTGGTGCTGAGCGGCGTCGTGAAGTACACCTGGCCGGGCCGTCGGATGCGCGAGGCCGGCGTGCCGATGCGGTCGCTGATCGTCGGCGGCCTGCTCGGCATCGTCGGCTTCTTCGTCATTCCCGTGGTGGGCCTGTTCATCGGTTTCATCGCCGGCGTCTACGTGGCCGAACTACCCAGGCACCGCAACCATTCCGAGGCCTGGCGATCGACCGTGCATGCGACCAAGGCGGCCGGGCTGTCGATCCTGGTGGAGCTGTTCGGCGCGTTGCTCGCCTCGGCCGTGTGGCTCGGGGGAGCAGTACTGATCTAAGGCACCCGATACCAAGTCCGGGCATTACCGTCGAGCACAGCGGGGAGGTCGCCGCCGACGGCCCCGGAGATGATGTCGATGTCGGTCTCGGAGAACGGCCGTGGGGCTCGTGTGCCGGGCAGGTCGGTGCCGAACAGCAGTGCCTCCGGGTTCACGCGGTGGATCTGCTGCAAGGTGTCGACGATGTCGAGGTCCACGCGGCCGAATCCTGTTGCCTTGACGCGTACTCCGCGGTCGACGAGGTTCAGCAGATAGGGAAGTCCCTGCGTCGACAGTCCCAGATGGTCGATGCTTACCGCCGGTAGTTTCGCAAGGATGGGCTCGAGCGAAAGCAGCAACGACGCGTCGACGTACAGCTCGGCGTGCCAGCCCACCAGTTCGTGCACTCGTCGGGCCTGCGTGGTGAGCATCTCGACGTCGGTCTCACCGCGTTTGAGGTTGAATCGCATCGCCCGCACGCCTGCCTCGTCGAGGGCGACGATCTCCTCGTCGGTGCACCCCGGATCGAGCTGGGCCACCCCCACCCAACCGCGTCCGAGCGTCTCCAGTGCGGCCAACAGATAGCTCTGATCGGTGCCTTGGAACGATGCGGTGACCACGGCACCGCCGGTGATCCCGAGCCCGTCGACGTCGTAGAGATAATTCGAGACGGTGTACGGATCCGGCGTGTATCCCTGGTTCTCGATCAGCGGAAATCTGGGGTCGATGATGTGTAGGTGGGCGTCGAACACGGGTCCCAGCATGCCAGCTCGCCGATTCGCCGTCGCGGCGACCTGACGCGGTGTTTGAATGCGAAATATGAAACCGGAGACCACCGTCGTTCTCGACGGATACACATACTTCGAATGTCCCCGCTGGCACGACGGGAGGATCTGGGTATCGGACTTCTACAGCCATCGCGTCGTATCCGCTCTCGAGGACGGTTCCGACGTGCGAGTCGAGGCCGAGGTGCCCAATCAGCCGTCGGGCCTCGGTTGGCTGCCCGACGGGCGGCTGTTGATCGTCTCGATGCGCGATTACAAACTGCTACTGCGCGAGCACGACGGTTCGCTGACCGTCCATGCCGATCTGTCGACGTACGTGAAGGCGAACCTCAACGACATGCTCGTCGACGCGCAGGGACGGGCGTACATCGGCAATTTCGGGTTCGATCTGATGAACTTCGCGCCCGTCGAGACGGCCGACCTGATTCGCGTCGACCCGGACGGGTCCGCGCACGTCGTGGCATCGGATCTGTATTTCCCCAACGGGATGGCGTTCACCGATTCCGGTGAACTGCTCGTCGACGAGACGGTCGGGAACCGGGTCAGTGCCTTCGACATCGCCGAGGACGGGTCACTGGGGGAGCGGCGCGATTGGGCGACGTTCGGTGAATTGCCGTCGTCGACGGACATCGCAACGGCCATGGGTGAGGTGAAGGTGGCCGCCGACGGCTGCTGCATCGACACCGACGGCACGATGTGGATCGCCGACGCACTCGGTCAGCGCGTGTTGCACGTCGCGCCGGGCGGAGAGGTTCTCGAGCAGCTCGACTTCGATCTCGGAGTGTTCGCGTGTGGACTCGGCGGATCCGACGGCCGCACGCTGTTCGTTTGCGCTGCACCCGATTTCAACGAGCATCAACGCAAGATCGAAACCGAGGGAAAGCTGCTGGCGGTTCGGGTGTAGAGCGCTTCGCGCATGTGAGTGGAAACTCGTAGCCTGCTACGCGTTTCCACTCACATGCGGCGCCAGCCGCTCTACGCCTTGTCGGGCTCGGAGGCCTTCAGCATGTCCTCACGCTCGACGACCTTGACGCGCTCGCGGCCTTCTTCTTCGCCGAGGGAGCGTTCGTGGGCGTCGAGGCGGTACCAGCCGTCCCAGGTGGTGAACGGAACCTGCTTGCCTTCGAGGAACGAGGTGACGGCATCGAGGTCCGGCTCGGCCGCACCGGTGAAGCTGGGTGCATCCTCGAGCAGGTTCGCGACGGTTTCGTTGGCGTCGCCCTTGGTGTGGCCGATGAGGCCGACGGGGCCGCGCTTGATCCAGCCGGTGACGTACGTGGCGGGTACGGGCGTGGTGGAGTGCGGCGATTCGACGACGCGTCCGGCCTCGTTGGGGATGGTGCCTGCCTGCTCGTCGAACGGGAGCTGGCTGATGTTCTGGCTCAGGTAGCCGACGGCGCGGTAGACGGCCTGGACGTCCCAGTCGTTGTACTTTCCGGTGCCGCGGACGTTGCCGGTGCCGTCGAGCTCGGTGCGCTCGGTACGCAGACCGACGACCTTGCCGTCCTCGCCGAGTACCTCGTGCGGGGACTCGAAGAAGTGCAGGAACAGCTTGTGCGGGCGAGCGCCGACGTCGCGGATGGCCCAGTCCTGCAGGGTGTTGGCGACCATGTCGATCTGCTTGGAGCTGCGGCGAGCTTGTTCGGAGCCTTCGTCGTAGTCGATGTCCTCGGGGGCGACGATGACCTCGATGTTCGGCGAATGGTCGAGCTCGCGAAGCTCCAGCGGGGTGAACTTGGCCTGAGCCGGTCCGCGGCGGCCGAAGACGTGCACCTCGAGAGCCTTGTTGGCTTTGAGGCCTTCGTAGACGTTGGCCGGGATTTCGGTGGGGAGCAGTTCGTCGCCGGTCTTGGCGAGAACGCGTGCGACGTCGAGGGCGACGTTGCCGACGCCGAGGACGGCGACCTTCTCGGCCTCGAGGGGCCAGGTGCGGGGGACGTCGGGGTGGCCGTCGTACCAGGAGACGAAGTCGGCGGCACCGTAGCTGCCGTCGAGGTCGATGCCGGGGATGTTCAGTGCGCGGTCGGCGTTGGCTCCGGTGGAGAAGATGACGGCGTCGTAGAAGCGACGCAGGTCGTCGAGGTTGATGTCGGTGCCGTAGTCGATGTTGCCGAGCAGGCGAACCTGAGGCTTGTCGAGCACCTTGTGCAGGGCGGTGATGATGCCTTTGATGCGTGGGTGGTCGGGGGCGACGCCGTAGCGAATGAGCCCGAACGGGGCCGGCATCCGCTCGAAGAGGTCGATGCTCACGCCCGGTCCGCTGACATTGTGGTCGGACTTCATGAGCGCGTCGGCGGCGTAGATGCCTGCCGGTCCGGCACCGACGATGGCGACGCGGAGTGGACGAGTCTGATCAGTCATGTGCAGCGAGCTACCTTCTTCGAGGGAAGTGCGGACACCCCAGCATAAATTAAGGACAACCTGAGCTGGGGCAGTGGGCAACTTGCCGTATTCCCCGGGTTCCGGTAGGAATTGACCCGTGCAGACGACATACCTGGTTCGACGGTTCACCGTCGACTTCTGTCGCACCTGCACCAACATGTGTTGTCGGTGACCTGACCCGACGCCCAATCCCTGTTCCCCGACGTCGTCGGGACGGGATCCCTCCCTCGACGGCCGTGCCGCGACCAGTAGGCGCACCGCTGTCTCTCGGATTCGAGGACACATGACCACTCTGGAACAGACAGTTTCGCTCACTCTCGACAAGTTCGGCCCGAGCTTCGGTGCCGAAGTCATCGGCCTCGATGTCGCGTCGGCCTCCGATGCGCAGATCCACGCCGTCCGCCGAGCTCTCGTCGAGCACAAGGTACTCGTGCTCCGAGGTCAGTCGATCGACGACGCAGGCCACATCGAGTTCGGCCGCCGACTCGGTGACCTCACCGCCGGTCACCCGGTGCACGACAGTGGTCACGTCGCCCCCGAGGTCTACGCCCTCGACAGCCAGGACAACGGTTTCGCCGACGTCTGGCACACCGACGTGACATTCATGGAGCGCCCACCGATGGGGTCGATCCTGCGGCCCGTCGTACTACCTCCGCACGGCGGCGACACCAACTGGGCCGACAGTCAACTCGCCTACGAGTCCCTGTCCGCTCCGGTTCGCCGAATGATCGACGGGCTCACCGCAATTCACGACGGCAACCGTGAGTTCGGCTACTACCTCGCGCAGAAGCGCGGCGGCAAGGGCAACGTGTGGGACGGCAAGGAAGTGACCGCGCTGGTTCCCGTCGAACATCCCGTCGTGCGGGTGCATCCGGAAACCGGCCGCAAGGGGCTGTTCGTCAATCCGGGTTTCACCTCCAACATCGTGGGCGTCTCGGAGGCGGAGAGCCGCGGAATCCTGGATCTGCTGTACGCGCACCTCACCAAGCCCGAGCACATCGTGCGCCACCGTTGGCGTCTGGGAGATCTGGTGCTGTGGGACAACCGCAGCACCTCGCACTACGCCAACCGCGATTACGGCACCGAGCACCGCAAGATGCACCGCATCACGTTGAAGGGCGACATCCCCGTCGGGCCCTCTCTCTGAAGGGTCCTACTCACTGCAGGACCCAGCTGAACGCAGACCCGTCGGATCGAGGAAGATTGCCTACATGGCGTCGTGGAGTGAACGTAGGCAGCAGTGGGTCGACAGTCGTGAGGAAGCGCGCAACAACGCATCCCAGGCGGCTGCCGACTCCGGTGAGCAGCGTCCGCCCACCGCGTGGCCGTTCATCATCGCTGCGGGCATCGTCGTCGTGCTGCTCGTCGGCATCTTCGCGGCGTCCAAGTTCGCCCCCGCGGAGGACAACGTGACACAGGCGCAGTTGCTCACCGACGCCGTCGACGGTTTCCTCGAAGCGCAGAACACCGGTGACGCGGATCTGCTGCGTGCGAACACGTGCGCCGATCAGGTCGAGCGCCTGATTCCCGGCGACGACGCCCAGTACCGCACCGACCGCGCAGGCGACGTGGAACGCAACGGCGAGACGTCCATCGACGGAGTGCCCACGGGGTACGAGGTCAACGGCGACCGCGGCGTCGTCACGGTACCGCTGAAGGAAGAGAAATCCGGAGCGCAGACCGACGACGAATGGAAGTTCGTGCGGGTGAACGACACCTGGTTGGTGTGCAATGTCTGATCTCGGTATGTGTGTCGTAACAGCAAGTGACGGAAGGCTGATCCAGTGACCTACGCAGGTGACATAACCCCGCAGGCGGCGTGGGAGTTGTTGCAGAGCAACCCCGATGCCGTTCTCGTCGACGTCCGCACGCACGCCGAGTGGCAGTACGTCGGTGTACCCGACACCTCCGGCATCGATCGCCCGACCCACCTGATCGAGTGGGTGAGCTACCCCGACGGCGCTCGCAACACCGACTTCGTCGACGAGCTGAAAGCCGCAGGCGTGGACGGCGATCGGCCGGTGGTGTTCCTGTGCCGCTCCGGTCAGCGATCCATCGGTGCGGCCGAGGCCGCCACGGCTGCGGGAATCGGCCCGTCCTACAACGTGCTCGACGGTTTCGAAGGTGCCACCGATGCCGACGGCCACCGCGGTGCCGTGGGGTGGCGTGCGGTCGGGTTGCCCTGGAGGCAGTCGTGACGAACATTCCCAGAGGCGGGGGTTTTCAGAAGCCGCTACCCGACGGTGTGGGTCAGGGAACGCTGGGAGTTCGGGGCGGTCTGATGCGATCGGGCTTCGACGAGAACGCCGAAGCGCTGTATCTCACTTCGGGTTTCGTCTACGAGAGTGCCGGTGCCGCCGAGCGGGCGTTCACCGGTGACATCGATCACTTCGTGTACTCGCGCTACGGCAACCCGACGGTCAAGATGTTCGAGGAGCGGTTGCGGTTGATCGAGGGTGCCGAGGCTTGTTTCGGCACGTCGAGTGGAATGTCGGCAGTGTTCACCGCGCTCGGCGCATTGTTGAAGGCCGGTGATCGATTGGTCGCTGCGCGTAGCCTTTTCGGTTCCTGCTTCGTGGTGTGCAACGAGATTCTGCCGCGCTGGGGCGTCGAGACCGTCTTCGTCGACGGCGAGGACCTCGAGCAGTGGGAGCAGGCGCTGTCGGTGCCGACGACCGCGGTGTTCTTCGAGACCCCGTCCAATCCGATGCAGTCGCTCGTCGATGTCAGGCGGGTGTCCGAGATGGCGCACGCCGCCGGCGCAACGGTGGTGTTGGACAACGTGTTCGCGACGCCTCTGCTGCAGCGCAGTCTCGAACTCGGTGCCGACGTGGTGGTGTATTCCGGCACCAAGCACATCGACGGTCAGGGCCGGGTGCTCGGCGGTGCGATCCTGGGATCGAAGGAGTACATCGACGGTCCGGTACAGACGTTGATGCGGCACACCGGACCTGCCCTGAGCCCGTTCAACGCCTGGACCTTGCTCAAGGGGCTCGAGACAATGCCGGTGCGTGTGCGGCATTCGGTGAACTCCGCGCTGCAGATCGCCGAGTTCCTCGAAGGGCATTCGGCGGTGCGGTGGGTCAAATACCCGTTCCTGCCGTCACATCCGCAGTACGAGCTGGCGACGTCGCAGATGTCGGGCGGCGGCACGGTCGTCACGTTCGAGCTCGATGCCCCCGAGGGCGCAGGCAAGCAGCGTGCTTTCGAGTTGCTCGACGGCCTGAAGATCGTGGACATCTCGAACAACCTCGGCGATTCCAAGACGCTCATCACCCACCCGGCCACCACCACGCACCGCGCGATGGGGCCGGAAGGTCGTGCCGCAGTGGGCATCACCGATGGTGTCGTGCGGATCTCCATCGGTCTCGAAGACACCGAGGACCTGATCGGGGATCTGGACCAGGCGTTGAAGTAGCTGGGTCAGTTCTCGAAGACGCTGAGTACCGTTCTGAACTTTGCCGTGGTTTCGTCCAGTTCGGCGTCGGGGTCCGAGTCGGCGACGATGCCGCCGCCGGCTGTGGCGGTACCGGACAGGCCGTCGGCGGTGAGTTCGATGCACCGGATCGCGACCATCCATTCACCGTCCCCGCTGCCGTCGGTCCATCCGAGCGCACCGGCATAGAAGCTGCGGGATCCCTCGATCTCGGTGATCGCTCGCATGGCGGCGGCGCGGGGAACACCGGCGACGGCAGCGGTGGGATGCAGCGCCAATGCGAGGTCGAGGGCCGACGTCGACGGGTCGGCCAACGTACCGACGATCGGCGTGGACAGGTGCCACAGCTGCGGAGTGCTGCTCAGCTGAGGTGTCGCGGGTACGTCCAGTGTCTCGCAGAACGGCGCCAGTGCTGCCTTGATCTCGTCGACGACGAAGCGATGCTCGGCCTGGTCTTTCGCGCTGGCCGCCAGTGCCGCCGAGATACGCGCGTCCTCGTCGGGGTCGGTGGAGCGCGCGGCAGTCCCGGCGAAGGGATGGCAGCTGACGACGTTCCCGCGTTTGCGCACCAGCAGTTCGGGGCTTGCGCCGACGAGATGTCTGCCGGGCTCGTCTGTGGGCGAGAGGTCTGCGAAAAAGCCGTTTCCCATCGGATCGCGAGTCACCAACGCGCTCAACACCGCTGACGGATCGATGGGCGACTCTGCGGCCAATTCGATCGCTCGTGCGAGCACGATCTTCTCGGCGACACCGGCTTTCACACGCCGCACGACCTCGCGTACCCGTTCGACGTGCACGTCCGGGTCGGGGATCTGGCGTACGACGGTGACGGACGGAAGCGGCGGCTGTGCGTCCGGTACCGCCCACGCACCGGCGCGTCGGTAGAACTCCGCCGGCTCGATCAGCGCGGTGGCGTCGGACATGTCGAAAGGCAATACCCCGACGACGTTTCGGCCTTGCTGTACCGCCGCGACTGCGTCGGCGACGTCCGGAAACTGTTGCTGCACTCCCAAGCCGACGACGTGATGATCCTGCCGAGACAGAACGAATCGGAGCTTCATCAGAACGGGTTCTGTGTGCGGCCCACCAGGTCTGCGACGGAATCGAGCACTTTCGTCGGACGGTACGGGTACTGCTCGACGGACTGCACGGTCGAAATGCCGGTCAACACCAGAATGGTCTGCAATCCGGCTTCGAGGCCGGACAGCACGTCGGTGTCCATCCTGTCTCCGATCATCAGCGTGTTTTCGGAGTGCCCGCCGATGGCGCGTAGAGCCGAACGCATCATCAACGCGTTGGGCTTGCCTACGTAGTACGGCTCCTTGCCCGTCGCCTTGGTGATGAGTGCGGCGACCGAACCGGTCGCGGGCAGCGAACCCTCGCGCGACGGACCGGTCGCGTCGGGGTTGGTGGCGATGAAGCGTGAACCCTTCTCGACGAGACGAATGGCGGTGGTGATGGCCTCGAACGAGTACGTTCGGGTCTCCCCGAGCACCACGTAGTCGGGGCTGGAGTCGGTGAGGGTGTAACCGATGTCGTGCAGCGCGGTGGTCAGACCGGACTCGCCGACGACATACGCACTGCCGCCGGGCCGCTGATTGCCGAGGAAGGTGGCGGTGGCGAGAGCCGAGGTCCAGATCGACTTCTCCGGAATGTCCAAGCCGGTGAATGCGAGACGTGCGCGCAGGTCACGTGGGGTGCGGATCGAGTTGTTCGTCAACACGATGAACGGGATCTCGTTGGCCTGCAGCTCGGCGAGGAACGTGTCGGCACCGGGGATCAGGTGATCCTCGTGGACCAGAACTCCGTCCATGTCCATCAGGTACGTCCACGGCAGGGGCTTCTCGATATCGGTCACCCCTCCATTGTGGACCATCCGGCGACCTGCGGACCATCTTCTGGTCGCGGCCTAACTCGCCCGCCGCTCGTGGTCGCGTCGCGAGTTGGCCCGATGCACCAGCCGTTCGCGGGCCGTCATGCCGCCCCACACTCCGAACGGTTCGTTGGCTGCCAACGCGAACCGCTTGCAGGCGTCGAGCACTCCGCAGCCTGCGCACACCTGCTTGGCGCGATCCTCGCGTTGGCGACGCGCCGTTCGCCCCTCACCAGAGGGGGAGAAGAAGATCTCCGAGTCCTGACCCCGGCACAGTGCGTCGAGCTGCCAGTCCCAGGATTCGGCGGCAGACGAGGAAATCCTGCGTTCGATCATGGCAATTGCGGTGTTCTTCGACGGGGCAAATTCGTTCGGCATCGTGGCGACCCATTCCTTTCGTCGACGCTGCGCGAGACTGCTCCCGCACAAGGCCATTCGCCAGGAACTCTCGCCGCGTCGCGGGCGCGAGGCAAGGGTTGGAATCAGGGTGATTCGAGGTCGCGGTTCAGGACACGTCGGGGGTGTACCGATAGAGGGCGTTCACTCGGTCGTCCAGCATGAACAGCGGAAGGATCACAGCCTGGATCGCGGCGATCACAGCAGGGAGATAGTCGCCTGCGGCGACACACACGAGACTGCCGAGACCGAACAGAATCAGTGTCGTACGGGGAAGAAGCCAGGTCGGCTTTCGGTCGGTTCGCCTGAGCGCGTACAGAATTGCGGCTGCGACCGCCACGAGGATGGCGCTGTGAGCGGCCAGACGTATCGAATCGGACGTGTCGGCCGCTTGGAAAGTGCCGATCACGACCAGCGAACCGAGAAAGACGACACTCGCTGCGTTCAGCTGCCGATAGCGCGGCGTTCTTCGAAAGCCATCGTCACCGATCCTGGCTTTCCGCACGTGCATGGGTCGAATTCTCGCACGAGGGTGGTGGAGTTCGTCGACCCTCTACAGATCCAACCCGGGGGCGGTTGCGAGCTCGACGAGCGAATCGACTGCGATGGTGTCGTCGAAACGCAACTGCACCACCGTGTTCGACGGTCTGAGCACACTGAGCCACTCGGTCGGTTCCGTCCCTATCGTGCGCAGGTCGGACCTGCGGGTCACCACGGTGCCGTCGGGTATAACACTGCGCACCGCGTCCGGATCGTCGGGCCAATCCTTGTTGTCCTCGAGGGATATCTCGACGTTCAGCTGTGCGGTGCCGCGCGAGGTGGTGAGAACGACTGCATTGCAGGCGCTTCCGCTTCCCGAGCGACCTGGCATCAGGTCGCCCACAGCAACATCGGTGGATGTGTTCGGAAACGTGGTTTCCCACTGCGTCTGGAGTGCCGATCCGATGCGCTCGACCACATCGCGTGGGAGTGGGGGAACGGGGAACTCGCGCGGTGATCCACAGTCGGCTCGCGCTGGTTTCGTACCTTCGGGGACGCGTGCGCTCACCCGCAGTTCGGGATTCGAGACGATGTCGCGGAGCTCGTCGGCCTCGAGGGGGAGTTCGGCCTCGGCTCCTTCGTTCGAAGTCCGTGCGTGGACGGTGGTGTCCGGGAAGTATGCGGTCGCTGTGCGTCGATGCGTCGATACCCCGTCGTACTCGGACACCGCATCCAGCACATCGACGACGGTGCCGTCGGGCAGCGTGGTCCGTTCGTCGACCGATCCCTCGGTGCACGGCGGAATCGCATCGTCCCACGCCTCTGCCGAGACCCGAAGTGGTGCAGCGACTCCTGCACGATCGACAACCCCGGATGCCGTGCTGTCCCCACTGATGTCCTCTACGGTCATGCCGCCCGACAGTTCGGCATTCTTCGAGTAGATCTGTATCGGTTGGAACACCAGTGAATTCGAGGGGGACGCGAACTGCACTTCGACGTCTGCGGGCAAGGAGCGAACCAAGGACTCCGACATCGCCGACGCCTTCTCGGCCGTCAGCCACGGGTAGTCGGGGTTGTCGTACGTGCCTGGGTAGGAACCGGTCAGGAAGGAGAACGTCTCGCCGGCGGGAACAACGACGTCACAACCCGGTATGTCCTCGACCTCGGGTTGCGAATCATGGGTGATTCCGGCTGCCACACAGCCCGCGGTGACGATCGCAGCGACGACCACGGCGTCGATCCACACTCCACTACGCCGTATGTCGAGTCGCACACGACAAGCCTAATCGGTGATCGAGTGGCTCACGAGTAGTGCGCAACTCCCGGTTCCGGTCCGAAGACCTGTTCTTCACATCCAGCGGCCCGCGTCGAATCCGGCGGCTCGGTGCCGGGGCATATTCAGCTGACACTCGGCAAACATCGTCGGTGGCAAGGGTTGAAATCATAGTGATTGTAACCGAATGCGCACGTGCACTTGACTTTTCGATAGATTGTTCTGTACGTTCCTGTCACCATCCAGAGCGACCGAGAGACCTTGGCTCGATGACGTCGCAGCAACCCCGCCATACGGCGTGTGGGTGCTACCGCCAGGACCGATGGAGGCACGCCCGATGAACATCGGTATCTGTACGCACGCTTGACCGATCGGCGTACTCACAGCACGAAATCTTCGAAAGGCAACCCAGCGATGATCGCTGCCCATCCGACCCGGCGGTTCCGGTGACTCAACTCGACTCTCGTCCCGTTGCGGATACGACGGACGACATTCCCGACGAACAGCTCGTCGTTGCACGCACGTGGCACCCGTGGCGCTGGGTGATCGCGGTCGCAACGCTGATCGTGGTCGGTCAGTTCCTGCACGGCTTCGTCACCAACCCCGGCTGGGATTGGGGCACCTTCGCGCAGTACTTCACTGCAGCATCGGTGAAGTCGGCGCTGTGGTTGACCATCCAGCTCACCTTCTGGGGAACGCTGATCGGTTTCGCCATCGGTATCGGCCTGGCGGTGGCCCGGCTGTCCGACAATCCTGTGCTGCAGGTTATTTCCTGGTTCTACATCTGGGCCTTCCGTTCCATCCCGTTGATCGTGCAGCTTCTGTTCTGGTTCAATATTGCGTACCTGTACCAGACTCTGTCTTTGGGAATTCCGTTCGGTCCCAGCTTCTTTCAATTCGACGTCAACAGCGTCATCAGTGGATCGACGGCGGCCATCATCGGCCTGGCCCTGCACCAAGCGGCCTACTCCGCCGAGATCGTTCGGGCCGGCATCATCTCCGTGGACCAGGGGCAACTCGAAGCTGCAGCAGCGCTGGGTATTCCGAAGAGGCGGGAGTTCTTCAAGATCGTTCTGCCGCAGGCGATGCGAGGGATTCTCCCCAACGCAGCCAACGAGGTGATCAGTCTGTTCAAAGGCACGTCGATCGTGTCGGTGATGGCCATTGCCGAATTGTTCTATCAGGTGCAAGTCATATACGGACGCAACGGGCGCGTGGTTCCGCTGCTCATGGTCGCGACCGTCTGGTACATCATTCTGACGTCGGTGCTGTCGATCGTGCAGTTCTACGTCGAGCGGCACTACGCCAAGGGCGCGGTACGCAACATTCCGCTGACGCCGATCCAGCAGATTCGCCACAAGCTCTCCAACGTCCCCTTCGCGCCGAGAGGGGCAACCCGATGACCACTCTCGATGCCTCCACATCCACTGCCGCAACGAGATACGCGGTCGAGGTGCGCGGCGTCCACAAGTCCTACGGCGGGCTCGAGGTGCTCAAAGGCGTCGACCTCCTCGTACGTCCCGGTGAGGTGACCGCGATTATCGGCCCCTCGGGTTCGGGCAAGTCGACCCTGCTGCGCGCTCTGAACCATCTGGAGAAGGTGGACCAGGGCACCGTCCGGATCGACGGTGATCTGGTGGGATATCGGCGCAAAGGCAACAAACTGCACGAACTCAGCAACAGGGAGATTCTGCGGCAGCGTTCCCAGATCGGTTTCGTGTTCCAGAACTTCAACCTCTTCCCGCACCTGACGGTGCTCGAGAACGTCATCGAGGCCCCGATCTCGGCGCAGAAGCGCACGCGCTCCGAGGTCGAACCCGAGGCGCTGGCTCTCCTCGAACGAGTCGGAGTGCACGCCAAAGCCCACGATTATCCGCGACGACTCTCCGGCGGACAACAGCAGCGGGTCGCCATCGCGCGTGCACTTGCCCTGCGTCCCACAGTCATTCTGTTCGACGAGCCGACGTCAGCGCTCGACCCCGAATTGGTGGGAGAGGTTCTCGAGGTCATCCGCGGCCTGGCACGCGATGGTGCCACCCTGGTGATCGTCACGCACGAGGTCGGGTTCGCCCGCGAGATCGCCGACACCGTCGTCTTCATGGATGGCGGCGTCATCGTCGAACAAGGCTCTCCTGCAGAGCTTCTTGATTCACCCCAGGAGGAACGCACCAAGTCGTTCCTCGCTCACGTTCTCTAGCTCTCACTCATGCTTCACCTGCACCCACGAACGGGGAAAGTCATGTCCGGATCATCTCGTAGGCTCGCGGTAGTAGCGTCGGCATTCGCTGTCCTGGCACTCACTGCGACAGCATGCAGCGAGCCCACTGCCGAATCTCAGGTCGTCACCGAGGACGGCGGATCGTTCGATCTTTCACCCGAGCAGGCCGACCGCGTTCGCGCCCAGAAGGTCGACGAAATCGCAGCGGAAGTGCCGCAAGCGATTCGCGATCGCGGCACCCTGATCGTCACCGGGGCGGGCGGTACCGCGCCACCGCTGCGTTTCTACGCGACCGACGACACCACCATCGTGGGGTCCGAGGTGGACTTCTCGTACCTGATCGCCGACATTCTCGGTCTCGACGTCGATCTTCAGGTCGCAGATTGGTCGCAGAACTTCGTGAAGATCGACTCCGGCGAGAACGACGTGTTCATCTCCAATGTCACCGTCACCGAGGAGCGCAAGGACAAGTACGACTTCGCGACCTATCGACTGGACAACCTCGCTTTCGAGGCGCAGAAGGACACCGATTGGACAGTCGAGAAGCGTCAGGACATCGCAGGCAAGAAGATCGGTGTCGGCTCCGGTACCAACCAAGAGCAGTTGCTGGTCGACTGGAACGAGCAGAACGTAGCCGAGGGTCTGGCTCCAGCCGAGATCGCTTATTACCAGAACACCTCCGATTACTACCTGGCGCTCGGGTCAGGCCGTATCGACGGGTACCTGGGACCCAATCCGTCCGCGGTTTATCACGCGGCAACCGGTGGTGAAACCAAGATCATCGGCACGTTCTCGGGTGCCGGAGATGCGCTGCAGGGTGAAATAGCAGTACTGACCAAGAAGGACAATGGGCTCATCGACGCCGTGCAGGACGCAGTGAACCACGCCATCGAGGACGGCAGCTATCAGAAGGTGATCGATCGTTGGGGCCTGCAGTCCGAGGCAGTGACCGAGTCCGTCATCAACCCGCCCGGGCTACCCCGCAAGGAAGGTTAGACAACTGAGCAGAGTTGACGTCGGCCGGGAAGCTGATCTGGTCGACAGTTAATCGAGACAGGAAGCACATGAGCGCGACGTTCGATGTCAACATTCGCACTGGTGACACGGGTCCAGGACGCGTGGACTTCGTCGAGGTCGATCAGCACGATCGGCTGGCGATGCCCCTGCTGCAAGAACTGGCGATCGAATATTCGTCCCGATACGGCCGGAGCCCCGGTGTCCAATACGAGGAACTGAAGTCCTATCCCGCCCGGGAGTTCGCACCGCCGGGTGGTGTGTTGGTAATTGCCTTGGCCGATGGCGTTCCTGTTGCCGGAGGTGCGTACCGGAAATACGACTCGGAAACCGCAGAGCTCAAACGTATCTGGACATCGAAAGTGCACCGCGGCAGGGGATTCGGCAGACTCGTCGTGGCCGAGCTGGAACGCAGCGCACGTGATCGCGGATATCGCAGGGTCTACCTGACGACCGGCTGGAATCAGCCCGAGGCCGTTGCGCTGTACCTGGCAGCTGGATACACCTCGCTCTACGACCGAAGTCTGCCGTCCAGAACAGTCGGATCGCACCCCTTCGAGAAGAGTCTCGAATGAGCCCGGTTCAGTGATGCCCGACTACGGCCCGAGTGGGGTGCGGTATCGCCGAGCAATGTTTGTCAGCCCTACGTGTCGGCGTGGTGTTCCAGAGCTGCACCGACCCAGAACTGCAGTGCCTGTTCGCTCGTCAGCGCTTCTGCATCGACGGTGATCCAGCCTTCACCCATCGACCGCCCCTTGCCCATGACGGCATGGTGGGCCCCATCGAGCTGGAGGTATTCGGGTTCGCGTACCCCGTCCACACGAACAAGCAAGGCACGGTTTTCGGTGCCGACACACACCACCATTCTGTCTCGCACCATGAACGCCAGACCGCCGAACATCTTCTGCTCACGCAGACTCTCCTGGTCCCTGAGAGCGTCGCGGATGCGGTCCGCAAGAAGCTCGTCGTACGCCATGCGCTCGTACTCCTCCTGTGATGGTTGTATCGATGGAACCCCCTGGTCGTATCGAGCGCAACTGTGGGTCGACGCAAGGGGGGGGATTCGGTATCTGCGTTGCAGTCCTGCCGGAGGCAGGGCTGTGCCGTGGTGGTGGTGTGGGGCGTCATGCGGGTTGTCGTGGTTCTTCGTCGCCGGTGTCGCCTGTGTCGCGGGTGTTGTCGTTGTGGTGGTCGGGTGGGTAGAGGACTTCTTCTGGGTGGTGTGCGTGATTGATCAGCCCACGGCGTGTGGGGTCCATCCCTGTTGGTGGGTGCCACAGGGTGCGGCCTGGATAGCGGTGTCCTGCTGTGGTTTTGGTGGTGGCCCACTTTCCGGGTCCGGTGCCGACGAGTGCGTGGTGCATGTCGCATCCGAAGGTGAGGGAGTCGATGTCGGTGGGTCCGCCCTCGACCCAGTCGTCGAGGTGATGGGACTGGCACCAGGTTGCCGGTCGGGTGCAGGAGGGGAAGCTGCAACCCCTGTCTCGGGCGATGAGGACGATGCGTTGGTCGGCGGAGGCGATGCGTTTGGATCGGCCGAGGTAGAGGGCTCTGCCGTTGTCGTCGAAGATGGTGAGGTAGTGGTGGGCGTGCGAGGCCATGCGGATGGCGTCGCGGATCGAGACGCGGGATCCGGTGGCGGTCATGGCGTAGCCGCAGCCTGCGTCGAGGTCTTTCAGACTCATGGTGACGATGGCGGTGACGGGTAGGCCGCGGTGGGTGCCGAGGGTGCCGGAGGCGAGGGTGTGCCGGAGCGCCATTTTCAGGGCGTCGTGGCGGCGTTCGTTCTGGGTGCGTAGATCTCGCGCGGCGGCAGCGTCCCGCACGGCCGTGTCCCGCACTGCGGTGTCCGGTGCGTCATCGTAATCGTCACCGTCACCGTCACCGTCGCCGTCAGCGCAAGCGTCGGCGTCGTATCCGGAGTGGGCACTGGGTTCAGCAGTGCCTGCCGTGCCGTCGTATCCGTCGGAGTCGAGCGTGTCGTCGGGCATTGTGCGGCAACCACAGTCGTCACCGTCGCACTCGCCTTCGCAGCAGTCCTCGTCACCGCAGTCGTCGTCACTGCAGTCACTGTCCCCGTTGCGGGGCGTCCCATCCCACAGGCCTGCATCGCTCGACCCGGCATCACCGGACGACGGCTCGGACGTCGGCTCGGGCTGCTCTGCAGTGGACTTGCTGTCAGCTTCATCCTCGTGGACGATCGATGTCGGGTCGGCAGGATTGTTCACCCCCGGCTTCGCGGCCTTGGAGAACAGAGCTTCGAGGTAGGCCCGTAGCTCCGAGTCGACGCAGAACTTCCCCTCGGACATTCCGTCGGACCCCTGCTCACCGAGGTAGAAGAACGCATCCCGTTTCCGTGGCCTCGGCTTCGCGTTCTTGTCCTCGTCTTCGTCTTCGTTCTCGTCGAAGTCGCCGTCGGGGTCGAGGATCGAGTCCAGGTGCGCCACCAGTGGCGCGAAGTCGTCGGGCCGTCGGGTCGAGGCGAGACCCACCAATTGCTGTTCGGCGCGATCGCGTGTCTGCGGATCGACACTCGACGGCAGATGCCGGAAGAATTCGCGGATCATCTGCACATGCTTGGCATCGAGCAACCCTGCCCGCACCGCTGCAGCGGTGCGCGGCAACAACGGAGGCAGAACTTCGCCGGACAATGCGGTGCGGTCACCCAACTCCGCGGCCAGACGTACCCGCGCCCCGGCCGCGCGTGGGGTGATTCGCAGCATCCACGCCACCGCGCACGGCACCGACCCCGGATACACATCGAGGCCGTGCTGTGCGATCAACTCGTTGAGCCAGGTGTGCGAATACGCCGTCACAGACCGCGACACAGTTTCCATGCGTTGGATCACCGCACGCCGGTCGGCATTCGACCACGACACCGACGCCTGCCCCGCCAACTCGGCGACCGCCAACTCGGCGACCGCCAACTCCACCGCCTCGACCAACACAGCCAGTTCGGGATCGGACACGTCAGGGGCAGGCGGCACCGTCTCGATGCCGTCCACCCCTGATCCGCCGTCCCCCGAAAGCATGAACAGAATCTATCGCGACCCACCGACAAGTATTCGAACGTACGTTCCCGCATCATTTGGCTGTCGCTGCGGCCCAGCTGGAGTCGGAGCACGGCACTATGCGGCCAATTACATATGGACCAAAAGTGTGACGTTGTCGGTTTTGTACAACCACGAGTCGCGAAGATGCTGGTGGCGGCGTTCAATATCCCCCAAGGCGGACGTAACGACCACAGCAGCGTTGCTTGCATCGGTGACGAAAGCCACTGCTCGACGGTATCTCCGAACGCGACTGTCGAGCCGGTGTCCAATGTTGTGTGTTGACCCAGTGGGGATGATCGACATGAACGACTCGTGTGGCTCCGCGGTTTCGTGCAGTTCGCCCAAGGACATGATCACCCGTCTCCAGTTCGGCACCGCCGACCTGTGGCCAGAGGACGCGGCGCTTCCTGCCCGCTGGCGCTACATGGCCGATCTGGTCGACTCCGATCGCGGCATTCTCGCTGAGCTCCACGGTTCGGTGTCGGCACCGGTGGCGGATGCTCTCGCTGCGGCTGCGGAACTGTGCAGACAATCGGCCGATGAGCCTGTGACCGCCGGAGACTGGGCGCTACTCGGACGAGCACTGGCGTGGCTCGGCCCCGGCGGTTCCGATATCGATCGCGCGTTGCTTGCTGTGGGAGAAGAATTGACACTGATCGGTCTCGACGGTGCGGAACAGGACTTCTCGGTCGCGACCTGGCTCTGCATGGACGTCCTCGTCCGATTCGCTCATGCCGGCGAAGCGATCGACTACTGGGTGCACCGCGTGAATGCGCCAGAGTTGAACAAAGTTGCGTCGCATGATGATTCGAGATCTTGCGCGAGTGGGAGCGCTGGACTGGCGCTGGCCGTCTGAACGGTAGGCGTCGGTCCGACCGCGCTTCTCGCGTCTGTTATCGGCGGGTTTTCCTACCCCGGTTGGCAACCGGGGCGATGCTCTCGTAGTATCGGAAACTGTAGGACCATCCAGAGCGACCGAGAGACCTGGCTCTATGACGTCGCAGCAACCCCCCGCTCGTCGGGTGAGGGTGCTACCGCCGGGACCGATGGAGGATTGCACGTGAACACCCGAGTTGCCGCAGGCTTCGTCAACGGTTGCCGCCGTCTCCATGTCGATCTGTGCCGCCTCAACGGTTCGACCTGTCGCAGCTGACATTTCGTCACAACTCGTCCTTCACACCTCACCTCATCATCTGCGCGCACTCCTTCCTGGGCACACCCAGCTCGGATGCGGGATCGTGCGCGCGATCGACCAGATATCGGAGACACCTACGTGTCCACTCGTCCTGCATTCCTGGTGGCCGGCCTGATCGCCACTACGGCCACAGTCCTCGCCGGATGCGCCGGTGGTGCCGCCACCACGGCCGCCGACGCCGGTCCGGCCCAGTCCGGCGGAACTTTGCGTTACGGCTTGTCCGGGGCCCCGACCTGCTCGGATCCCGCCCAGTCCGGCACCAACCAGACCATCTACGTGACCCGTCAGGTCGTCGATTCACTCACCGATCAGAACCCCGAAACCGGTGAGATCGAACCGTGGCTGGCCGAGCGGTGGGACGTGGGTCCCGATGCGAAATCCTTCACATTCACGCTGAAGGACGGCGTCACCTTCAGTGACGGCACGGTGCTCGACGCGGCGGCGGTGAAGGCGAATTTCGACGCGATCATCGGCCTCGGTGCAGCGAAGGCACCGTTGGCGGCGAGCTATCTGACCGGCTATCAGAGCGCGACGGTGGTCGACCCCTCGACGGTGCGCATCGACTTCGCAGCACCGAATGCGCAGTTCCTGCAAGCGAGTTCGACACCTCAGCTCGGAATTCAATCCATCGCGACCTCGGCGCAGTCGGCCGAGTCGCGGTGCTTGGGTACCAATATCGGATCGGGACCGTTCACCTACGCGGACTACCAGCAGGACCGTTCAGTCAGTCTGGCCAAGCGAAGCGGATACAACTGGGGTTCAGCGGTATTCGGTCACACCGGCGAGGCCTATCTCGATCGCATCGAATTCACCATCGTGCCCGAGTCGGGCGTTCGCACAGGAAGCTTGTCCTCCGATCAGCTCGACGCCGTCAGCGACGCGTTGCCGCAGGACGCTCCGCAGATCGAAGCGACCGGCGGCCGAATTCTGACCACCTCGAACCCGGGAGTCCCGTTCGGCATTCAGCCCAACGTCACTCGCGGGGCGCTACAAGACCCCGCCGTCCGGACGGCCCTGGTACCGGCGATCAACCGTCAGGAACTCGTCGATACCGTCCTCGGGCCCGACTTCCGCACGGCGACAAGCACGTTGGCCAGCGCCACCCCAGGTTACGTCGAACTCGCCGATGTCACCTACGATCCCGAGAAGTCGAAATCGCTGCTCGACGACGCCGGCTGGGTTCCCGGTGCCGACGGAATCCGTGAAAAGGACGGGCAGAGGCTGAGTTTCGAGGTCATGTACTCCGCAGTGTTCGCTGGCAACCAGGCGATCCTGGAGTTGACGCAGCAGCAGCTACGTGCGGTGGGCGTCGACCTGCAGCTCGAGTTGGTCTCGACGTCCGAGGCGACAGCACGTCAGGGCACCAAGGACTACGACTCCACGTACTACAACAGCACCCGCGCCGACGGCGACATTCTGCGCACCACGTTCGCCGTGGACGGACGTAACCTGAACGCGCGCGGCCCGATTCCCAATCTGGATGCATCGCTGACCGATCAGCTCTCGACCACCGATCTAACGGCGCGCAACGACATCCTCGCCACCGCTCAGCAGCAGGTGCTCGACAACGGACTGTGGATCCCCACCATCGAGCTGTCGCAGGCCGTCGGCGCGGCGTCGAAAGTGCAGGACCTGAAGTTCGAGGCCTCCGCTCGACTGCAGTTCTTCGATACCTGGCTGAGCGCATGATCCGGTACCTCGGGCAGCGCGTACTGCAGGCAGTGGCAGTGCTGTGGGCCGCGTTCACCATCTCGTTCGGCGTGCTGTTCCTGCTGCCCTCGGACCCGGTCAGTCTCGCTGTCGACTCTGCCGGTTCGGGCACACCGGTCGACGCGGCGGCCGTCGCAGAATTGCAGGCCCGCTACGGTTTGGACCAGCCGGTGTGGGTGCAGTACTGGCATTCGCTGACCGGGGCTGTGCAGGGCAATTTCGGATTGTCCATCGCCACCGGACAGCCGGTGACGACGGCGATCCTCGATGCCGTGCCGAGCACGCTCGGCCTCGCAGGCACCGCACTGGTATTGGCGGTCGTGTTCGGGTCGGCACTGGCGTATGCCGCGACGTACACCCGAACGCCGTGGCTCGAGAATCTGTTGTTCGCACTCCCGCCGCTCGGGGTGGCTGTACCGACCTTCTGGGTGGGACTGCTGTTGCTGCAACTGTTCTCGTTCCAGTTGAGGTGGTTCCCGGCCTTCGGTGACGCCGGAGCGGCTGCACTGGTGTTGCCTGCGGTCACGTTGGCATTGCCGACCGGTGCGGTCATCGCTCAGGTGTTGGCCACCAGCATGTCGACTACCTGGAAGCAGCCGTTCGTCGATGTTGCTCGCGCCAAGGGCGTCTCGCGGCTACGGGTGCAAACGCGGCATATAGCGCGGCTGTCGTCCATCCCGGCTTTCACGATCGCGGGTGTGTTGGTGGGGACGCTGCTCGCCGGATCGGTCGTCGTCGAGACGGTCTTCTCGCGGGCCGGAGTGGGACGGCTGACCCAGACCTCGGTGTTGGCCCAGGACATTCCGGTGGTGCAGGGCATCGTGGTGTTGACCTCGCTGGTGTTCGTCGTGGTGAACCTGGCCGTGGACCTGCTGTATCCGCTGATAGACCCGCGCATCGTGCGCGAGTACAAGCCTGCGCGCGCAGTCGCGGAACCGGAGAAAGCGCATGTCTGACATTCTGATTCGTGATCTCCAGATTCAGGCGGAGGCGTCGCCCAAGGCAGAGTCGGTGCCGTCGACAGCTCGTCGTCGCCGGGTTGTGACGAACGCCCTGAAGCACGTGTGGCTTACCTCGTCCGCGCTCGTGTTGCTGCTCGCGCTGGGATTCGCACTCTTCCCCTCCGTGTTCGCGAGCGGAGACCCGTTGGTGGGCGTGCCCGCCGACAAGCTCCAGGCCCCCAGCACGTCACATTGGTTCGGCACCGACAACATCGGCCGTGACGTCTTCACCCGCGTGGTCCACGGCTCCGGTCTGTCGTTGACTGCGACACTGCTCGCGGTCGGGATCGCACTGGTCGTCGGATCGCTCGTCGGCCTGATCTCCGGGGCAGTCGGGGGCCTCGTCGACGCCGTGCTGATGCGCATCGTCGATGTGCTGCTCTCGATTCCGACGCTGCTGCTGTCGCTGGCCCTGGTCACAGCGCTCGGCTTCGGAACCGTCAACGTTGCCATCGCCGTGGGGGTCACCCTCATCGCCAACTTCGCCCGGGTCATGCGGTCGGAGGTGTTGCGTGTGCGTCGATCGCTGTATGTCGAGGCGGCGTACGCCTCGGGTGTGCGATGGTTCGACGTCTTTCGCCGACACATCCTCCGCAACTCGTACGGTCCCGTGATTGCCCTCGCAGCAGTCGAATTCGGTATGGCGGTCCTGGCGGTCTCGGCGTTGAGCTTCCTGGGATTCGGCGCTGTTCCGCCTACACCGGAGTGGGGATCGCTGATCTCCGAGGGTCGGAACTTCCTCGCCACCGCCTGGTGGATGACCACCTTGCCGGGCCTGGTGATCGTGGCAGTCGTGCTGTCCGCGCACCGTCTCGGGCACGCACTCGAGAGGCGATCCGAATGAGCCCCATCCTCGAAGTCGACAACCTCACGGTCGGCTACGGCACGACGACGGCCGTGCGCGGAATTTCGTTCACCGTCGAACGCGGCGAGGTACTGGCCGTCGTAGGCGAATCCGGTTCGGGAAAATCCACCACGGCCCACGCGGTCATCGGCTTGCTGGCCGGCAACGGCCGGATCCGAAGTGGCTCGGTGACCTTCGACGGCCGGCGCCTGGACACCGCATCGGACAAGACACTGAATCGCCTGCGCGGTCGGCATATCGGGCTCGTCCCGCAGGATCCGACCACCTCACTGAACCCCGTCGTACGCGTCGGAGACCAGGTGGCCGAGGTGCTGCGTGTGCACGGGTTGGCAGATCGGCGTACCGCGAAGCTCGAGGCGATCCGCATTCTCACCGACGCGGGCCTCGACAACCCCGAGGTGCGGGCACGCCAGTACCCGCAGGACCTGTCCGGTGGGCAGCGGCAGCGGGTACTGATCGGTATCGCTCTCGCGTGCCGCCCCGAACTGGTGATCGCCGACGAACCGACCAGCGCCCTGGACGTCACCGTGCAACGACGCATCCTCGACCATCTGGACGCCCGAATTGCCGAGACGGGTGCCGCAGTTCTGTTGATCACGCACGATCTGGGCGTTGCGGCCGATCGCGCCGACCGGCTGGTCGTCATGAGTGGTGGTGAGATCGTCGAAACCGGTCCGACTGCAGAGGTGTTGGCGAACCCCACCCATCCCTACACACAGAAGCTGCTCGCGGCCGCGCCGTCTCTGAACTCGACGCTCCGTCCGGCCAGGACGGGTGCGGGCGATCCAATTCTGTCCGTCTCGTCGGTGTCGAAGCGTTTCGCCATCGGACGAGGCGTTCACCTGGATGCGGTGCGAGACGCCACGATCACGGTCGAGCGGGGTCGAACCGTCTCTGTCGTCGGCGAATCCGGTTCGGGGAAGTCCACCCTGGCGCGTATCGCGATCGGCCTGGAAACACCCTCCGCGGGCACGGTCACGTTCGACGGAATCGATGTCACCGGCCTTCGTGGCACGGCGAGGCGGGAGCTGCGGCGTCGAGTCCAGATCGTCTATCAGAACCCGTACGCATCACTGAACCCGAAGTTGCGCGTCGGCGAGATCGTGCGAGAACCGCTGGACGCGTTCAAGATCGGGACGTCCCGAGACCGCTCGGCGCGTGCCGCGGAACTGCTCGACCAAGTGGCTCTGAGCAGTGACCACCTGGCGCGTCGCCCGGCCGAGTTGTCGGGTGGTCAGCGTCAACGCGTCGCAATCGCTCGGGCACTGGCGTTGGCACCGGAGGTGGTGGTGCTCGACGAGCCCGTATCGGCCTTGGACGTGTCGGTGCAGGCACAAATTCTTTCGCTGCTCGGCGATCTGCAATCCGAGTTCGGTCTGAGCTATCTGTTCATCTCGCACGACCTGGCCGTGGTTCGCCAGATCAGCGACACCGTGGCTGTGATGCAGTCGGGTGTGATCGTCGAATATGGCAGCACCGCTTCGATATTCGACAACCCCCAGCAGGAATACACCCGCGAGTTGCTCGCGGCCATCCCAGGAACAGTGACACAGAGAGTGGGTACCGGTGTCTGACAAGCTTTTCGTCACGGCAATCGAACCGAGGGGAACCGGCGCACATCCACAGGCGTGGCGGCGACAGGATTCTCGCGCCGAGGAAGTGTTCACCGCGGCATTCTGGATCGATCAGCTCCGCGCGGCAGACCGGGCCGGAATCGATCTGGTCTTCCTCGCAGACTCTTTCGCTTCCCGGACCCTCGAGGCGGTTGCCGTGGCAGCCCGGGCTGCTGCGCTCACCGAACGCATCGGTTTGATCCCGACGGTCACCGTCACCCACACCGAGCCGTTCCACATCTCCAAGCAGATCGCGAGTCTGGACTTCGCCTCACACGGTCGCGCAGGTTGGCAGGTCGAGGTGTCCGGCGGCGCGGAGCAGGCAGCACTGTTCGGGCGTAAGGGCGAGCAGGACGAAGAGAGCCTGTGGCAGGAGGCCGACGAGGCCATCGAGGTCGTCACTCGGCTGTGGGACAGCTGGGAGGACGACGCCGAGATTCGAGACGCTGCGACGGGTCGGTTCGTCGACCGAGACAAGTTGCACTACATCGACTTTCAGGGTGAGCACTTCTCGGTCAAAGGGCCGTCCATCACGCCGAGGTCACCTCAAGGACAGCCACTGGTAGCAGTGCGCGCCCACTCCGCCGAATCCACCGCGGTAGCGGCCGCCAGAGCGGACATCGTGCGGATTGCTGCAGACTCGATCGAGGGCGCAGCTGCCCTCGCGGCGCGTGTTCGGCGGGCCGTCGTGGCCGAGGGCCGCGACCCGGTGGACGTGTTCGTGCTACTCGACGTCGAGACCTTGGTGTCGGAGACCGCGGCCGAAGAATTGGCGCAGCTCGACAACTGGGCAGGCCGGGTACGTACGCCGCAATCGCTGCAGTACGTGGGCGACGTCGCCGGGCTGAACTTGCTACTCGGAGCGGCCGAATCCGCGGGACTGGACGGGGTCACCCTCGTGCCGCTCGCGCTTCCGTCGGGAGTGAAGACACTCCCGGCCACGGACAGCAGAACCGGAGCGACGGTGCGCGAGCGCCTCGGCCTGGCTCGTCCGACAAATCGTTTTGCAGCACCCGAAAGGAACAGTCGGTGACGATCTCGAAGCGGACCAAGAAGCAGATCCACCTCGGCGCGCATTTCCCTGGCGTCAACAACACCACCGTCTGGACCGACCCGGCGTCGAAGAGCCAGATCGAATTCGATTCGTTCGTCCACCTGGCCGAGTCCGCAGAGCGTGGGCTGTTCGACTTCTTCTTCCTCGCCGAAGGTCTGCGATTACGCGAGCATCGCAACAAGATTCACGATCTCGACGTCGTCGGCCGCCCGGACACGCTCACGGTGTTGAACGCGTTGGCATCGGTGACGACGAAGCTCGGACTCGCCGGGACGATCAACACCACGTTCAACGAGCCCTTCGAGCTCGCCAAGCAGTTCTCTTCGCTGGACCACCTGTCCGACGGGCGCGCGGCGTGGAACATGGTGACCTCGTCCGACGCGTTCACCGGAGAGAACTTCCGACGCGGTGGCTACCTCGACCGGGCCGACCGCTACGTGCGAGCGAACGAGATCATCGACGTCGCCCGAGAGTTCTGGGATTCGTGGCAGTCCGATGCGTTCGTCGTCGATCGGGATCGAGGTGTCTTCGGCCGAGAATCCGAGATCCGCAGGGTCTCGCATTCGGGTCCTCAATTCGATGTGACGGGCCGCTTCACGTTGCCGCGCAGTCCGCAGGGACACCCGGTGTTGTTGCAGGCCGGCGATTCCGATGAAGGTCGTGAGTTCGGTGCGGCCAAGGCGGATGCGATCTTCACCATCCACGGAACGCTGGAGGACGGGCAGAAGTTCTACGCCGACGTCAAGGGAAGGTTGGCCAAATACGGCCGCGAGCACGCAGACCTGAAGGTGCTGCCCGCCGCCACGTTCGTCCTCGGGGACTCGGCTAAGGATGCAGCCGAGAAGGCCGACCATATTCGGCACCAGCAGGTCAGCGGCAAGACTGCCATCTCGTTTCTGGAGCAGGTGTGGGGACGAGACCTGTCCGAGTACGACCCGGACGGACCGCTGCCCGACGTCGAGCCGAGCGGTGACGTGAGCATCACCCGTGGTCGCGCTCGCCACGGTGACCCGAGAACCCTTGCGCAGCAGTACCGTGAGCGTGCCGAGGCCGAGAACCTGAGCATCCGGGAGCTCATCATCGCGGTAACGACCCGGCAGCAGTTCGTCGGAACGCCGGCACAGGTAGCAGAGGACATCGACAGCTACGTCCAGAACGATGCGTGCGACGGGTTCATTCTCGTCCCGCACATCACACCGGCCGGGCTCGACGAGTTCGTCGACAAAGTCGTCCCACAACTGCAGGATCGCGGTAGTTTCCGTACCGAGTACACCGGGAACACGCTGCGTGATCACCTCGGTCTGCGTCACCCGTACCAACAGCGTGAAGGAGTGCGAGCATCGTGAGTGAATTCGAGCAGGACTGGAAGCAGTGGCACGCGGACCGGGAAGCGTCCTACGGCGATCCATTGGGATGGTTGTCGCTGACCGGATTGTATTGGCTCACCGACGAGTTGGAGATTGTCGCCGATCTGCCCGGTCGATGGCGGGCCGACTCGGACTCGGTGACCGTCGAGGGGGTGGACGGTGTTACGACGCTGAATCCGGTGGAGGGTGCGCCCGGGATCCTCGTCGACGACGGTGAACGCCGTATCGAGGTCATCCGCCGCACCGGCGCGGTGGCGCTACGGGTCCACGATCCGAAAGCCTCGACCCTGCAGTCCTACAACGGAATACCGGCCTACGAACCCAGCGAGGAGTTCGTGGCCCGCGCCACGTTCACGCCCTTCGACGCCCCGGTCACCGTGACGACAGGTGCCGTGGTCGAGGGTCTCGAACACCACCACACTGCGGTGGGCACCCTCGATTTCGAGCTGGCCGGTACGGCCCAGCAGTTGGTTGCGTTCGGCGGCAACGACACTGGTCTGAAGGTTCTGTTCACCGATGCCACGAGCGGGGTCACCACGTACCCGGCAGCGCGGATCCTTGCTGTGGCGGAACCCGAGGGTGGCTCCGTGGCACTCGATTTCAACCGAGCGGCGAACCCGCCGTGCGCGTTCACCGACTACGCGACGTGCCCGGTCGCGCCGGCGGAGAACCGGCTGACGGCGGCTGTCGAAGCAGGGGAGAAGACGCCCGGATGACGCGCGTGCCGCTGTCCGTTCTCGACCTGGCACCGATCAGCGCTGGGTCGAGCACTGCTCAGGCGCTCCGAAATTCGCTCGATCTGGCACGACAGGCCGAAGAGTGGGGCTACGAGCGCTACTGGGTTGCCGAGCATCACTTCGTCGCTGCAGCCAGTTCTGCGCCTGCCGTACTGGTGGGTTTGATTGCGGCTGCCACCAACCGCATTCGTGTCGGATCGGCTGCGGTCCAGCTCGGTTTCACGACAGCTGCTGCCGTAGTGGAATCCTTCGGAACGGTGGACGCGCTGTATCCGGGTCGTATCGATCTTGGTGTGGGTCGATCCGGGCAGCGCAGAGCAGCAGCCCTGACCGGTGCACAGCAGGCTGCGCCCGAGCACGCGGTGTCATCGGAACCCGGTGGACTGTTTCCAGTGGCGCCCGCTGCGGCGACCCCACGAACGACCCCGCTGCTGGCTGCGTCACTGGCTGCGCTGCAGCAGCCACACGCTGAGGTCCCGGAATTCGTCGATCAACTCGACGACCTTGTTGCGCTGCTTGCCGGTAGCTACGAGCGCGACGGGGTGCCGTTGACGGCACGCCCGGGTGCCGGGGCCGATGTGGCGCTGTGGCTGTTCGGCAGCAGCGCTGGGCCGACTGCCCGTGAGGCCGGTGCCCGCGGTCTGCCGTTCGCGGCGAGTTATCACTTCAGCCCGGGGACGACTCTCGAGGCGATCGGCGAGTATCGCCGTGCCTTCGTGCCGTCGGCCCGGTTGTCCTCGCCGTACGTGGCGGTGTCGGCCGATGTGGTTGTTGCAGAATCGGATTCGCGCGCCCGAGAGCTTGCAGCGTCTTTCCCGCAGTGGGTGCACAGCATTCGCAGCGGTCGAGGTGCGATCGAGTATCCGGATCCGAACAATGTGGCACCTCTGACCGACGAGGAGTACCAGCGCGTAGCGGATCGGGTGGACACCCAGATCGTCGGGTCTGCGGCGACGGTCGCGGTGAAGCTCGACGCCCTGCAGGAAGCGACCGATGCGGACGAACTTGTGCTCACCTCGGTCACATACGACCATGCGGACCGGCTGCGCTCGTACGAATTGCTCGGTAGGGAATGGGGACTGCCGCGCCTGCGGATCTGAGCGGAACATTTGCGTCGTGGTGACCGTTGTACCGCGCATGACACGAGTTGCAGTTGCAGCGTCCTACGGTGGACCGGACGTCATCGAGATCGTCGAACGAGAGCTGCCTGAACCGTCCGAGGGCCAGGTTCTGGTCGAGGTCAAGGCGATCGGCGTCAACCCCTTCGACTACAAGAGCTACAGCGGCGCCTTCGGTACCGACGGGTCGAAGCTTCCGATTGCGTTGGGCAGCGAGGCGTCGGGCATCGTGGTGGCGGTCGGAGGAACCGTCGAGGGCCCGGTCGGTCCTGTCGCCGTCGCCGACGCGGTGGTTGTCTCCGGCCAGAACGGTACGTACGCCGAGCGGATTCTGGTTCCTGCGCGGTTCGTGTTCCAGAAGCCGGAAGCGTTGGACTGGAACGTTGCTGCGGGAGTACTCGCCGTGGCTGGAACGGCCTACGACGCACTCGAATCCGTCGATGTCACGAGTGGAGACACTGTTCTCGTGCATGGAGCGGCAGGCGGCGTCGGGTCCGTGGTGGCTCAGCTCGCTCTGGAGCGCGGGGCCACCGTCATCGGGACTGCGCGCCAACAGAACCACGACGCGCTCCGGTCCTACGGTGTCGAGCCCGTCGAATACGGCGACGGACTGATCGACCGGGTACGAGCAGCCGCACCGAATGGGGTGGATGCGGCAATCGACACGGTGGGCACCGACGAGGCCGTCGACGTCTCTCTCGAATTACTGACGGACAGAGCGAGATTGGTCAGCACGGCCGCCTTCGGGCGAGCTTCGGCAGACGGGTTCCTCACCGTCGGTGGGCCGGTGAGTATGGAGCGTCGACGCCTCGCATCCCCGGTGCTGCTGGAGCAGGCGGGTGCAGGCGTATTCGAGGTCACGGTTGCCAAGACGTTTCCCCTCGCCGATGCGGCGAGAGCACACGCCGAGCTGCAGTCGACGCACCCGCGCGGCAAGTTCGTCCTGATTCCTTGACGAAAAGTTTTGGCGCACCGGTTCTTACGAGCGGCCGATGAACTCCTCGGTCACTCTCTGCGCGATGCCGTCGGGATAGGGTCCGGGGAGGATGAGAACGACATGATCGAATCCGGCGGCCACCGCGTCGCCGATGTCGTTTCTCAACCTCTCGGGTTCTTCGAACGACACCCCGAGAGCGATCGATCGGGTGATCGCCCCTGGATCGCGCCCGATCTCGGCGCAGTACCGGTCGAGTAGTCTGCCTCGGTCCAGTGCGTCGGCCAGGTCCCCACCGGGAATGTTCCATACGTCGGCGTGTTCGGCGACGAGGCGCAGCACTCCTGCAGCCCGGCCGCCGATCACGATCGGCGGGCCCGGTCGCTGAATCGGTTTCGGATTCTGGAACGCCCCGACGAGGTCGACGTGGCTGCCGTGAAAGTCGAAGGGTTCGCTCTCGGTCCAGAGCCTACGAATCACCGTGAGCGATTCACCCAGTCGCGCAACAGCGTTCGCAGCGTCGCTGTAGGGCAGCCCGCTCCCGTCGTACTCCCGTCTCGCCATCGGCACGCTCGGCCGTGATCCGGCACCGATGCCGAAGTCCAGCCGCCCGTCCGCGACCGTGTCGACCGTGACGGCGATCTTCGCGAGAACCGCGGGTGGACGGATCCGATTGCTGGTGACCATGATTCCCAATCGCAACCGCTCGGTACGAGCGGCCAATGCGGACAGCATGGTCCAGCCTTCGAAGATCGGGCCGTCGAGGTCACCGCCGATGGGCATCAGGTGATCGAACAGCCACGCGTGCTCGATTTCCGGAATGCCGTCTGCCTCGCGCCACACCCGGAGCAGGTCGGCGTAGGAGACGTTCTGGGGAGGGGTCATGATCCCGTAGCTGACCATGTCAGCGTCTCCGCAGGGAGGCGTCGAGCAGTGCCGGCGGGGTGTCGAACTTGTCGTCCGGCGCGAGATCGAGTCCCGGAGATACGATCTCGTCGATTCTGTCGAGGACATCGGCCGGGAGGACGGTGTCGGCGGCAGCGAGCTGCGAGTGTAGGTGCTCGACGGTACGCGGCCCGACGATCGCGCTGGTGACTCCCGGATGAGCCGTCACGAAACCGAGTGCGAGTTGGATCAGTGTCAGTCCGGCTTCGTCGGCAACACCGACCAGTTTCTCGACGGCGTCGAGTTTGGCCCGTCCCGTGGGAGTGTCCGTGCCGAATCGCTCGGGCATCATCGCCGCGCGGTTGGTGGTGGTCTCTCGCCCGGCCCGGATGGCTCCGGAGAGGAAGCCGCCCGCCAGGGGACTCCACGCGAGAACGCCCATTCCGTACTCCTGCGCGACCGGAAGGACGTGGGATTCGATGCCGCGCTGCAGGATCGAGTACGGCGGCTGCTCGGTGACGAACCGCCCGAGACGGTGCTCCCGTGCGGTCCACTGCGCCTGCACGATTCGGTAAGCCGGGTAGGTGGAGGAGCCGAAGTTTCGAATCTTCCCGGCACGCTGCAGATCTGTCAGCGCCGAGAGGGTTTCCTCGTCGCTCGTGGTGGGGTCCCAGCGGTGTATCTGGTAGAGGTCGACGTGATCGGTACCGAGTCGGCGCAGACTGTTCTCCAGTTCGGTGACGATCCAGCGGCGGGAGCTGCCCTGATGATTGCGTTCGTCGCCCATGGGGTTGAACACTTTGGTGGCCAGCACGATGTTCTCGCGCCGACCTTCGATCGCCTTGCCGACCATTTCCTCGGATTGTCCCTGGCTGTACATGTCCGCGGTGTCGATGAGGTTGATACCGCCCTCGAGTGCGGCGTCGACGATCGCGGTTGCCTCGTCTTGCGTGGTGCGTCCGATGGCACCGAAGTTCATCGCGCCGAGCGAGAGAGTGCTGACCTGGACGCCGGTGCGTCCCAGTGTGCGGTATTGCATGGGGATCTCCTTGTGGCCTCTGGAGGGGTTACTCTGCGAGTAAGCGGAACAACGTTCCGTAAACAAACATACGGAACGTTGTTCCGTTTGTCGATGGCTGGAGGAACAGTGACCGAGGCCGAAGCCGAGCAGCCCAGAAAGCGGGCGGATGCGAGGCGCAACGAAGCGACCCTGCTCGACGCGGCGGCGGCTGCGTTCGTCGAGTCGGGAGTAGAAGTGCCGGTGCGCGATATCGCCAGGCGGGCCGGCGTCGGCGTGGGAACCATCTACCGGCACTTCCCGACGCGGGGCGACCTCGTCGTCGCCGTCTTCCGACATCAGGTGGAGGCCTGCGCCGTCGCCGGCCAGAAGCTTCTCGCCGGCCGCGAATCGCCGCACGCGGCGTTGGTGCTCTGGATCGATCGGTTCGTCGACTTCCTGGTCACCAAACACGGTCTGGCCGAGGCCATGCAGTCGGACAGCGCCGGATTCGAGACCTTGCACAGCTACTTCCTGAACCGGCTGGTTCCGGTGTGCGAGTCGTTGCTCGACGCCGCTGCGGACTCGGGGGAGATCGCCCCGGGGCAGACCGCATTGGAGTTGATGCGGGCGGTCGGCAACCTGTGCATCGGTGCCACGGACAGCCGCTACGACCCGCGCAAGATGGCGCGGGTGCTGATCGCCGGACTGCGCATCGCGCCGTGATCCGGTCCGTTGTTCGGCCGACCGACGGTTCAGCGGCTGTGCCGCAGTAGTTCTGCCGCGAGCTGGTCGTTGTGTCGGAAGAACCCGGCGTTGGTCCTCGGCCGCGGAAAGGCACTCGACCACGTGTGTCCGGCGACCCACGGACCCACCGCGTAGCGGTTCTCGGCAACCTCTCCCGACGCGGTGATCAATCGAGAGCGCCCGTCGACTGCTACTTTCGCTGCGCTGTGCTCGGTGGCGCGGATGTCGGTGATGTCGCCGCGCGTATGCAGGGTGCGAAGCAATTCGTCTCCGGCGGCGGCGATCGATGCGACGGGTAAGCGCGCGTCGATCAGAGTGTCGGCGTGCACCACCACATCGTGTGCAGAGCTACGGGCGACGAACGACCCGTTCTCCGGGGAGAAGGTGACATCGGGGCCGAGGAAGTGAACGATGTTCGCCCGGCTGAGGGCCAGGAGTTGTTCGAGCCGTTCCGGTGGCGGACCGCTCGCGACGAAACTGAAGAACGAGTGCAGCCACCCTTCCACATCGCCTGCGACCGACTGCGCCCGAATGCGCCCGCGTCGCAACAACTCTCCGATGGTCATGTACACCGAGAGCAGTGCCGAGAAGACGGCGGCATCCGAGCTGTAGTAGGGATCTGCTCGACGACGAAGGTCCGTCTCGATGTAGGTCTGCAGCTCGGTACGTACCTCGTCGAGTCCATCGAAACGCCGTCCGGCAAAGGGCTTGTCGAGCCGTGCCAGATCGATGCGGTCCTCGTCCTTCGGAACGAATTGCTCCACGAAGGCGGTGAGTTCCTGCGATCCCCAGGTGATCTCGCTCAATCCGATCTCGAACTCCGTCCAGGAGCCGACTGTTCGCTCGGGGTGGGCCGTGAACAACTCGTAGTAATGAGCCCAGGCCAGTTCTTTGGATGCGAGCGGCCAGATTTCGTCGCGGAAGTGCAGAGGGCCGTGGCCGGGGAAGGCGTCGGCGGTGAAGAACTTCGGGAGGGGCGGGCGCGCCGCGGCGATGTCGTAGGAGATCTTCGCGTGGTACGGAACTCCGCGCCGCGAACCCGTATAGAGAATCGGTTCGCGGCCGGAGGCGGTGTACTCGAGCACGCCGTCCGCGTTGCGGGCGAACGATCCACCGCGAGTTTCCGCGAGCAACACCATCCAGTCGATGAATGCCAATCCGAGCCCGGCAATCAGCACCGGTTCTCCCGCAGGCACTCGGCTGGGATCGAGATCTGCGGTGTATCCGGGGCCGATGTACGTCAGCCCATGGGTTCGGGAGAACTCATCGAGCTGTGATTCACGGTGCGATGCAAGCGCATCCGGATGTCCCTGGGCCAAGAGCACGGCATCGGCGCGGATGGTCGACCCGTCGTCGAGTAGCAGTACCTGGTCGGCGGTCAGGTCCGTCACCCGTGCTCGATGAACGTGAACGTGCGTGTCGGTGTCGGCAACGGCGTGCTCGAACACCCAGCTGAGGTAGCGACTCTGTAGAGTCCGCGACGCGAAGGAATGCGGACCGAAATCGCGCAGTTCGTCCCGCAATTCGGGGTCCTGGCGCAGGGTGTCGGCATGTTCCAGAACCCACTGCGCCAGCGTCGGACCGGGGCGGATCGGACCGTCGACGACGGTGGTGTCGTCGGTGAACATGGTGACGTCGGCGGCCACCGAATTCATCCACAGCAGCGGTGGTTGACTGCTACGCCAGATGCGACCGGCCCCCGGAGGGAACGGATCGACGACGTGGATGTGCAGCTCCGCATCGGACCGGCGCGCCAGCAATCGTTCGAGTACACCGGTGCCGCGTGGACCCGCTCCCACAATGGCGATAGTGAACGATTTCACCGGCGGCCCTCCGTCTGACACTGTCCCGCTACGACAAGTATGCACACGCCGAAAGTCGTTGCTGCAGGGGCAAAAAATCACGATGAGCGAATGTCTTGCGTCCTGGCGGTCGACTACTCTTGCTTCATGAACTCGTCCGCGGACCACTTGGTCGAGCAGTACCTCGATGCACTTCGACGGGCCGACGTCGATGCGGTCCTGACTCTGTTCGCACCCGGTGCGGTTGTGCACTCGCCGCTGTACGGACCGACGCCCGCATCCGACTTCTATCGCGCGCTTTTCGCGGACACCTCGGGTGCGACGCTGACCTCGAAGGGCGTCGCCGAAGGTCGTACGTCCGAAGGCGCTCGACTCGTCACGTTCTGGTTCCATTTCGACTGGAGACTGCCCTCGGGTGTGGCGGCCCCGTTCGACGTGGTCGACGTCGCCGAACTCGACGAGAACGGACGCATCTCTGCACTGTCCATCGTCTACGACACCGTGGATGTGCGGCCGGTCTTCGAGCGCGAAACCGGGTCCTCATGGAGGTCGACGTAGGTCGCACGACCTGATCGGTGACAGTAGAGAGGTGGTCCGGGCCCGCAAAAGCGGTGACCTCGTGCTGACACTGCGCGTCTACGTACCGGCATCTACGTCGTTCGAATCAGCGTGATCGCAACGGGTGTGCTCTACAGCGGATGAACCTAGGGTCCACGTATGACCTGGCTGAAAGCACTGGCAGCGGCGCTGATCGATCGACTCGGAGCTCACCCTGCCTGCACCGCCGCGGCGCTGGACTTCGGAACTCGTGGTTGAGCCGTCCGGTGAAGATCGTCGGTACAGGAAGCAGGAACACGATGAGCGCGAAGGGCTGAACCGAGGATGACCGAGACGTTGTACTTCGCAGTCGAACTCGACGGGTTCGACGAGACACCCGCGCTCCTGAAGCAGAACGTCGCCGACGCCGAACGCGCCGGCTTCACCCTCGTCACTTTCGGTGATTCGCTGGTCTCCTCCCACGAGCGCCTCGATGCAGGTACTCGTGCGGCATTCGTCGCCTCCACCACGTCCACCCTCGGCCTGGCACCCACGGTCCACACTCTGACGACCGAACCGTTCTTTCTCGCAACACAACTCGCGAGTGTGGACCACGCCTCGCACGGCCGCGGGGCCTGGGTGGTCGGCACCGACAACAGCGCGGACACTCACGCGGCTGTCGGATCCGAGGTCCGCTCCGAGACCACCGCCGAAGTGCGTGACGTCATCGATGTGGCGCGGCGGCTGTGGGATTCGTGGGAAGACGACGCCGTCGTTCGAGACGCGGGGTCCGGCCGGTATCTCGATCCCGCTCGCGTGCATCACGTGCGTTTCGAGGGCGAATTCTTCGACGTCGTAGGGCCACTGATCACTCCTCGTCCGCCGCAGGGGCAGTTGGTCGTCATCGGCGACGCCGACCTGGGAGTCACCGATCTGCTCGATGTCGCACTCGTACGCGGGGACGGGATCAGCGAGCAGGCCGACACCGCTCGCCGCGACGGAGCCGCGCTGGTGTTCGCCGATATCGACCACCTGTCGAAGGCCGAGGCCCTCGCCGGTGTCGTCGACGGCGTCCGGCTGCATCTCGGTGGCGCGGCGTTGAAAGAGCTTGCGGTACCGGCACATCTGATTCGTCGACCGACGCCGGGACTGTCGCTGCGAGAGAACCTGGGGTTGCCGCGTCCGGTCAGCCGCTACGCCGCGGCTGCGCACGAGTAGAGAAGAGCTGTCATGGGCATCATCGACCATCACCCGGACACCGGCGCACCGTTCGACCCGAACGCGCAGATTCATCTGGGCGTGTTCTATCCAGGTATAGGCGCGCAGACGGTCTGGGAGGATCCGAACGCCCCCGATCAAGTGGCCACCGACACGTTCGTCGAGGTCGCCGGCACACTCGAACGCGGTTTGTTCGACGCGTTCTTTCTCGGGGACGGTCAACGTATCCGAGAGAACCGTGGCGACATTCTCTCCACCGACATCGCCGGCAGGCCCGACGCCATCACGCAACTGGCGGCTCTGGCGTCGGTGACCGAGCGCATCGGACTTGTCGCGACCCAGAACACCACGTACAGCATCCCGGTGGAGTTGGCTCGTCGTTTGGCCAGCCTGGACGCGCTGTCGGACGGGCGCGCCGGATGGAACATCGTCACCACCGACAACGCCTGGACGGGTGAAAATTTCAGGCGCGGAGGGTGGTTGGAGCACGAACGCCGTTACGAGCGCGCCACCCAGGTGGTCGAACTGGCGAAGCAGTATTGGGCAGGTTCTCCTGTGGAGTCCCACACCGATCTGCTCGAAGCGGTTGCGGCACCCAACGTTCGGTCCAGTGTGCAAGGTGGGCCGGTGCTGTTCCAGGCCGGCGATTCGCCGGGAGGACGGGACCTCGCAGCCCGGCACGCCGACGTCGTCTTCTCGGCCAACAACGCCTACGACGCAGCGGTGGCCTACGCCAAAGATCTACGTGCCCGGACGGTTGCATACGGCCGACCGGCCGATGCCGTGAAGATCTTGCCCGGGGCGACCGTCGTACTCGGTGATACCGAGGCCGAGGCCGAAGAAAAGGTTCGGTGGCTTCGATCCAACGCGCACAACGGTGTTCGAGCCATCGCCTTTCTCGAGCACTACTGGGGCAAGGACCTCTCGGCGTACGACCCGGAGGGCCCACTACCCGACATCGATCCGGTGGACGCCGAGCTGGATCCGTCACGCGGCACGCTGTCCATCGACGCTCGGACCGGCAAACTGACTCAGATCGCGCAATGGCGAGCCCTCTCGGAAGAAAAAGGGCTGTCCATCCGAGAGTTGGTGCTCGAAGTGTCGCCGGCGTCGCGCTTCCACTCGGGAACCCCTGCGGCAGTGGCAGACCACTGGGCAGACCTCGTGCGTCACCGTGTGGTCGACGGCTTCAACATCAACCCGTATCACCTGCGTGACGCCATCGGCGATCTGGTCGACAAATTGGTCCCGGCATTGCAGGAGCGAGGGGTGTTCCGTACCGAATACACCTCGACGACGTTGCGGGGACACCTGGGCCTCGACGGTGACGATGCTTCGGAGCGTGCACGGGCGTCGTAGCGAGCTGGGCACATCCCCATCTAACGATCAGGTCTCGGGTCGGGTCCGATGGGAACGTGAACGCTCTACCATGGGCCTATGACTGCTGACCCGACCACGCCTGCACCGTCGACCAGCTCGGCGAATTGGAAGCGGCGCGGCATCCTGCTCGGTGCCGGCGTCGTTCTTCTGTTGATCGCCTACTTCGTTCTGGCGGCGTTCCTGCCACGGTGGTGGAGCCTGCGCGTCGAGAGCCTGGCTGATCGCACGTTCACCAAGGGAATTCTGTGGGGCCTGCTGTTCGGAATCGTCTGCACGTTCGCGCCACTGATGTTCTTCTGGAGTGCGTGGTCGGTCCGAAAGGGTAGGGCGGGAAAGCAGTTGGCGATCGGATCGGTAATTCTCGCAGTCGTCACCGCCATCCCGAACCTGCTGACTCTGACCATCGTTCTGGGTACCAGCAATGCCGCCCACGCCGGCGAACGCACCCTCGATACCAGCGCACCCGGCTTCCGCGGCGCGACGGCACTGGGCGCGATCATCGCGGTGGTTCTGGTCGCGTTGCTCGTGTTCGTGGTGGTACGTCGGAACCGTCGACGTCGAACAGCAGCACTGACGCGGTAGTCGTGTA
Source organism: Rhodococcus sp. 06-1460-1B (assembly GCF_002258475.1). Taxonomy (NCBI): domain Bacteria; kingdom Bacillati; phylum Actinomycetota; class Actinomycetes; order Mycobacteriales; family Nocardiaceae; genus Rhodococcus; species Rhodococcus sp. 06-1460-1B. The sequence continues at coordinate 263,033 of NZ_NOYS01000033.1, read as the reverse complement.
ACTGATCTCAGGCGCTGCGCAGCATCGACGGCTCGGTGATGACGCGGATTCCGGGCTCGGGGTCGAATCGGTAGCCGGTGCCGCGGACCGTCGTGATCAGTCGGCCGTACTGCCCGAGTTTGGTTCGCACCCTGGAGAGATGGACGTCGACACTGCGGCCGCCGTTCGAGTCACTCAGCTCGGATCTGTTCACCACGACACGAGGATGCTGGGCGAGATAGGCGAAGATCTCGAACTCGGTGTGGCTGAACCGAACGCTCTTGCCGGCGAGAACCACATCGCGCGCGGGTAGGTCGATGACAAGGGGAGCGTTGAGTTCGTTCACCCGGACGTCGAAACGCGTCAGGATCTTGGCATGTGGTGCATAGCTTTTGGCGGCGACGCGGAGAGCATCGGCGAGGGCGTGCAACTGCGGTCGAGTCAATCCCTGCAAGGATGACGTCCCGGAATCGGAGATACGAAGAACGACGGTCGCTTCAGTGCTCATGGCTGTGGCTCCTGTGACAAGTGTCGACTGTGACAAGTGCTGTCGACGGTGGGGAGGTCGGATGGTCAGCGTGGGCAGCGACAGTTCGTGTTCACGCTGTCACAGTGCACGACGACGACTGATCGCACCAGCAATAAACTCACCGTGATTGCAGCGGTTGACGGCGGCCCGTAGCGCGTGGTCCGATCGAGCGTGACCGATGTAGCGCAGTCCCGAACAGACCTCGTCACCCGCGCCGTCGACTGGAACCATCCCGACGCCGAATCGCTCCGTGCCGCAATGGCATCGGAGGTGGGTCCCCGATACGCGGACCGAGCGGCCTTGATGGCGAAGACGCAGGCCAATGCCGTGGACGAAGGCGACGTGCATCGCACGTTCGTCGTCTATCGGTGCGATGCGCAGAACGTCGAGCAGGCCGTCGGGCATGCCGCTCTGCGGTGGAACGGCCCCGACCTCGAACTGAAGCGAATGTTCGTTCATCCTGATCACCGTGGGTCGGGAGTCTCCACCGCGCTGCTGCAGGCGGCCGAGAATGCGGCCCGCGACCAGGGATTGCGACGCTTGATTTTGCAGACCGGTGATCGTCAGCCCGACGCGGTGCGGCTGTACGAGAAGAGCGGCTACACCCGCATCCCGGTGTTTTCGCCGTACGAACTGCTGCCGTTCTCCAACACTTTCGAGAAGCGTTTGTGACTCCTACCGACGCAGAATCACGAACGTAGGGTCATGATTTCGGCCCCGCTGTCGGTGATGACGACGGTGTGCTCGCTGTGCGCGGTGCGGCAACCGGTGGTGCTGCGCAATGTCCACCCGTCGGGGTCGGTGACCAGCTCGTCGGTATCCGCCATCACCCAGGGCTCGAGCGCCAACATCAGGCCGGGGCGAAGGCCGTAGCCGCGACCGGGCCTGCCGGTATTGGATACGTGCGGATCCTGATGCATGGTCGATCCGATTCCGTGACCACCGAACTGAACGTTGATGGGATAGCCGGCTTCACGAAGAACCGTCCCGATGGCGTGGGAGATATCGCCGATCTTGTTGCCCGGACGTGCCGCGGCGATACCCGCGGCCAACGCTCGTTCGGTGGCATCGATCATCGCCAGGCTCTCTGCCGGCTTGTTCTCGCCGACGACGAAACTGATGGCCGAGTCCGATGCCACGCCGCCGAGGATCACGGCAAGATCGAGGGTCAGCAGATCGCCGTCGGCCAGGTTGTAGTCGTGCGGCAAACCGTGCAGCACAGCGTCGTTGACCGACGTGCAGATGTAGTGGCCGAAGGGTCCGCGCCCGAAGGACGGCGCGTAATCGACGTAGCACGACGTCGCCCCCGCCCCGAGGATGATGTCCTTGGACCATTCGTCGATCTCGAGCAGATTGGTGCCGACGGTCGCGCGTTCGCGGACGGTCTCGAGAATTTCGGCGACGAGTGCACCGGTTTCACGGGCAAGGGGAATCTTGCTCGGGGGCAGGATTTCGATCACGGAATGCCTTTCGGTTCGATGCGAATAACTATACCGGTATAAGTATTGGTGACGGAGTGGGTCGTGAGCAACTGACCGAGCCCGACATGGGACGCTGACCGACGTGTCTGTTCACCCTCTCGACGATCCCATTCGTACCTCCCTCGGGGGTCCGCTGTCGCGGTTTGCGATCACGCGCGGCCGAGTGATTCGCGCTGATCCCCAGGTCTCGCCCTTTCTGGCGCATCCCGACGTTCTGCAGCCACGGGATTGGGACGACATCGCAGTGCTGTTCGGGCCACGAAGCATCGTGGGATTGCGGGGGCCGGTGCTGGATGTGCCCGAGGGGTGGTCCGTGGTCGACAGCTTCGGAATCGTTCAACTCGTGGGCACCGAACTCGAGACTCGGCCGTTGGCCGAGGCGGTAGAACTGACAGCCGACGACGTGCCCGAGATGCTCGATCTCGTGCGACGCACCGAGCCGGGCCCGTTCCTTCCTCGCACCCGCGAACTCGGCACGTATCTCGGTATCCGACGGGGCGGCGCTCTGATCGCGATGGCAGGGGAGCGCATGCGTCCGCCGGGGTGGACCGAGATCAGCGCAGTGTGTACCGACCCGGCTCATCGCGGACAGGGCTTGGCCACCGAGCTGGTCCGCGCGGTCGGTCACGGCATCAGGGCCCGAGGCGACCAGCCGTTCCTGCATGCCGCCGCGACGAACATCCGCGCTATCGAGCTGTACCTCTCGATCGGATTCTCGCTACGCCAGACCTCGCAGCTGACGCTGGTGAGAACACCGGAACGAGCGGCCGACGTCTGAGGTCAGAAGGGCGGCTCCTCGTCTTCTTCGTTGGTCGGTTCTGGCTCGGGGGTCGGGTTGTCGGGTGGGTCGGGGTAGGCGATGACGCCTGATCGTCTGGGTTTGGTGGGGATGTACGGCCGGAGGTCGTTGCCGATGATGGGTACGGCTGTTCCGTTGGCGGGCAGGGTGATTCGGGTGGTCTTCGATGCCGAGGTCTGCAGGATGGCACCGCCGGGGAGCATGACGGCGGTCCAGTAGCCTGCGGTTTTGACGCTGTGGTGGTATTCGCAGAGGCATTGGAGGTTGTTGACGGTGGTCCAGCCGCCGCCGAGGGGGTTGGCGTGGTCGAACGGGATCACGTGGTCGAGTTGGCAGCGTGCGGCGGGGTGGTGGCAGCCGGGGAAGCGGCAGTGGCGATCGCGTAGTCGGGCCGCTGCGGAGGCAAGGGAATTCCGACGCCGTTGCCGGGTGTCGGGATCGGCGGACGGCTCGGGTGGGGCGTCTGTGGTGGTCGAATGAGGTTGTAGTGCAACCGAACCCGTATCCGAACGCAGCTGCGGGCTCGGACCTGCATCCTGCGCGATGCAGGTGAGGTGGAAGTCGGAGCAGGCAGCGATCTTTCGGGCCGCATGCCGATTCTCTTCCCGCGCGGCAGTGATCAACGCATCCAACGACACCACTGGTGCAGCCATTTTTTTCACCCCCCGGTGACCCCCAGTTCAGAACGCGCGTTCGAACTGAAGAAAGAGTATCTCGACCCACCGACAGGTTTTGGAGATGATGGTTGCGAGAGCGTCCCAAGCAGGCCTACCGTTAACTATGCGAACAACATCCACGGCCCACTACGACGACGGTCTCGTGCGCGTGGACGATAGCGGGGTCACGTTGCGGCACTACTACTTTCCGTTCGCGATCGAGAAGTTCGTCCCCTACGGCGACATTCGCGCCGTCGACACCGCCGTTCTCGGTAACTGGAACGGTCGGTGGCGATTGTGGGGAGCGCCGTGGATCGACCAGTGGCTCCCGCTGGACGTCATGCGTCCGAAGAAGGACACTGCAGTGGTGCTCACCATCCGCCGCATCTCGCCCGTCTTCACCCCCGACGATCCTGAACTCGTTGCCCGACTCATCCGCGAACGCATCACCGCTCCAGCGTGACGCGCCCCGACGAACGGTTCACCCTCGCCAGTGAACGCACCTTTCTTGCCTGGCTGAGAACCTCGCTCGGGTTGCTCGCCGGCGGGATTGCAATCGTTCACCTGGTTCCAGGATTCAGCACCGGCTGGGTTCGCACTGCACTCGGTCTGATTCTCATCGGCCTCGCGGCCGCCGCACCCGTCATCGGACTGCGGCGATGGATGCGAGTGCGCGCCGCCCTCGAGAGCGGAGCGCCCATGCCCGAGTCTCGGGACCTGTGGATCTTCGCGGTCGGCATCGGCGCAGTAGCAGTATTGGCTGCGGTGGTCACTGTTCTGGGGATCCAGTAGCACACCGCAAATCGCCGCAGGTGCACAATCGAAGTACTAGACGACCAACGACAGGAGTTCGGCGTGGCGCAGGGTCTCAAGCTCGGGTACAAAGCATCGGCGGAGCAGTTCGGGCCGCGGGAGCTCGTCGAACTCGGTGTTCTCGCCGAGCAACACGGTATGGACTCCGCGACTGTCAGTGACCACTTTCAACCGTGGCGTCACGAGGGCGGTCACGCCCCGTTCTCTCTGGCCTGGATGACGGCTGTCGGCGAGCGCACGAAGACGATCCAGCTCGGGACGTCCGTTCTGACGCCGACGTTCCGCTACAACCCGTCGGTCATCGCGCAGGCGTTCGCCACGATGGGCTGCCTGTATCCCGGGCGCATCATGCTCGGAGTGGGAACCGGTGAGGCGCTCAACGAGATCGCCACCGGGTTCACCGGCGAATGGCCGGAGTTCAAGGAGCGTTTCGCACGACTGCGGGAGTCGGTTCGCTTGATGCGCGAGCTGTGGCTGGGAGATCGCGTCGATTTCGAGGGCGAGTACTACACGACCAAGGGCGCGTCGATCTACGACGTCCCCGAGGGCGGCATCCCTGTCTACATCGCGGCCGGCGGACCCGTCGTCGCGCGATATGCGGGACGCGCGGGCGACGGCTTCATCTGCACGTCGGGCAAGGGCATGGAGCTCTACACCGACAAGCTCCTCCCGGCCGTCGAAGAGGGTGCAGGCAAGGCAGAGCGTGACGCCGGCGAGATCGACAAGATGATCGAGATCAAGATCAGCTACGACACCGATCCCGAACTGGCACTGGAGAATTGCCGTTTCTGGGCTCCGCTGTCTCTGACGCCGGAGCAGAAGCACTCCATCGACGACCCGATGGAGATGGAGAAGGCCGCCGACGAGCTGCCGATCGAGCAGGTCGCCAAGCGTTGGATCGTGGCTTCGGACCCGGACGAGGCCGTCGAGAAGGTCAAGCAGTACACCGACGCCGGCCTGAACCACCTGGTGTTCCACGCGCCCGGACACGACCAGAAGCGCTTCCTCGAGCTGTTCGAGAAGGATCTGGCACCGCGCCTGCGCAAGCTCGGCTAGTTACGTCGAAGTGCGGGGATCGGCCGAGAGTGCGAACAATCGCATGTCTCGGTCGGTCCTTGTTTCGTACTCGCCGTAGACCTCCACCATCGCGTCGAACTGTCGGTAGATACGCGCCTTCTCGTCGCCGGTGATTCGGGTGGCGGTGACCGGTATCTTCCTGCCGCCGATAGTGACGACGGCCTTCGGATCGGCCAGAAGATTCGACGTCCATGCCGGATGGTGTTGTTGGCCGAAATTGGATCCGACGACGAAAATGCGATCACCCTCCCGGTAGTACAACAGCGGACTCGTCCTCGGCTTACCGGATTTGCGTCCGGTGGTGGTCAACAGCACCACCGGAGCGGCGATCGGTCCGAGGACGGTGAATCGGCCGTTCGACTTGGTCAACAACCAGCGGTCGACGCCTGCGAGGTTCCTGATCACCCACGAACCGGGCTTGGTCGACGCGAACTTGACGGCGGGCTTGCGGATGAACGATGTCTCGCTGCCCCAACGAACATCCGGAAACGGTGATTCGGCCATGGCTCATGGGACAACCCGACTGTGCTCGGTGTCAACACCCCAACCATTAAGCTGGCGGGCATGGCTGAGTCCACCGGTGCCGAGACGGCTGACATGTATCCCTCGAGTATTTATGTCGCGTCACCGGAAGGCGACTCCGGCAAGTCCACGATTGCGTTGGGTGTGCTGCAGATGCTCGCCGCGACGACGGCCCGGGTCGGTGTGTTTCGGCCTATCGCTCGTTCGACGGACGAGCCGGATTACATTCTCGAATTGCTCGTCGAGCACACGACCGCCGATCTGAGTTACGAGCAGTCTCTCGGGGTCACTTACGAGCAGGTGCATTCCGATCAGGATGCGGCGCTGAGCGAGATCGTCAGTCGCTATCACGAGGTGGCTGCGCAGTGCGACGCCGTGGTGATCGTGGGTAGCGATTACACCGACGTCGGCAGCCCCAGTGAACTGGGGTTCAACGCGCGCATCGCGGTCAATCTCGGTGCCCCCGTGCTCCTCGCGCTGCGTGGCTCCGATCGAACCCCCGACGAGATCGCTCAGTTGGCGGCGCTGTGCCAGGCCGAACTGCGGCAGCACCACGCCCATCTCGCCGCGATCGTGGCGAACCGGTGCGATCCGGATCAGTTGGACGCCGTCACCGACGCATTGGCGTCGGTCGACGTTCCTGCGTGGAGCCTTCCCGAGATCCCGTTGCTCGTCGCGCCGACCATGGCGGAGTTGCTCGACGCGGTGGACGGAACGCTCTACAGCGGCGACTCGTCGTTGCTGCAGCGAGAAGCGATGCGGGTGATGGTCGGCGGTATGACGGCCGAGCACATTCTGGAGCGGCTCACCGAAGGTGTCGTCGTCATCGCGCCGGCAGACCGGTCCGACGTACTGCTCGCACTCGTCAATGCTCATGAGGCGGAGGGTTTTCCGTCCCTCGCCGGCATCATCATGAACGGCGGCATCGAACCGCACCCGGCAATCGCACGACTGGTCGCCGGTCTCGGTCCGAGACTGCCGATTCTGACCACCGAGCTCGGAACCTTCGACACCGCATCGGCTGCGGCGCAGACCCGCGGCCGTGTTGCCGTCGGATCTCAGCGCAAGGTGGACACCGCGCTGGGCCTGATGGAGCAGCGGGTGGACGCCAAAACCCTTCTGGGACGGCTCGATATCGCCATCCCGACCATCACGACGCCGCAGATGTTCGAATACCAGCTCATTCATCGAGCGCGTGCCGATCGCAAGCACATCGTGCTCCCCGAGGGCGGCGACGACCGAATTCTGCGGGCCGCCGGAAGGCTGCTGCAACGCCAGGTCGCGGACCTCACGATCCTCGGCGAAGAAGGCCCGATTCGACGTCGTGCATCGGAACTGGGAGTGGATCTGGACTCGGCAACTATCCTCGACCCCAAGAACTGCGACTACGCCGAGGAATTCGCGCAGGAGTACACCGAACTGCGCAAGCACAAGGGGATGACGATCGAGCGTGCCCGCGAGATCATGGCCGACATCTCCTACTTCGGAACCATGATGGTGCACAAGGGCATTGCCGATGGCATGGTGTCGGGAGCGGCGCACACGACCGCGCACACCATCAAGCCGTCGTTCGAGATCATCAAGACCACCGAGGGCGTGTCGACGGTCTCGTCGATCTTCCTGATGTGCCTGTCCGATCGCGTACTGGCCTACGGCGACTGCGCCGTCGTGCCGGACCCGACGGCCGAGCAATTGGCCGACATCGCCATCTCCTCGGCGCAGACCTCGGCCCAGTTCGGTATCGAACCGCGAGTGGCGATGCTGTCGTACTCCACCGGCGAATCCGGCTCGGGAGCCGACGTCGACAAGGTGCGGCAAGCGACGGCCATCGTGCGCGAACGCAACCCGGAACTGTTGGTGGAGGGCCCCATTCAATACGACGCGGCCATCGAGCCGTCGGTCGCGAAATCGAAGCTGCCGGATTCCGACGTGGCAGGCCGCGCAACGGTGTTCATCTTCCCCGACCTCAACACCGGCAACAACACCTACAAGGCCGTTCAGCGCAGCGCCGGTGCCGTCGCTGTCGGGCCGGTACTGCAGGGCCTGCGCAAGCCCGTCAACGACCTCTCGCGCGGGGCACTTGTGGAGGACATCGTCAACACCGTCGCCATCACCGCCATTCAGGCGCAGGGTATCTCCCAGCAGGAGGCACAGGCGTGAGCATCCTCGTCGTCAACTCGGGCTCGTCCTCGGTCAAATTCCAACTGGTCGATCCCGATTCGGGCGAATCGCTGGCCAGTGGTCTCGTCGAGCGTATCGGCGAATCCGACGGGCGCGTCGAACTGGACTACCGCGGCGAGAGCGTCGAGCGAATCCAGCACATCGAGGACCACGGCGACGGGTTGGCTCTGGCATTCGAGATGCTGTCCGACGCCGGCATCGAACTGGGATCCGACGTCACTGCCGTCGGGCATCGCGTCGTGCACGGCGGCACGGTCTTCTATCGCCCCACGATCATCGACGACACTGTCGTGCAGCAGATTTCGGACCTGAGCAGTCTTGCTCCGCTGCACAATCCGCCCAACGTCCTCGGTATCGAGGTGGCGCGGAAGCAACTGCCGAACGTGCCGCATGTGGCCGTATTCGACACGGCGTTCTTCCATTCTCTGCCCGACGCTGCTGCGACGTACGCGATCGACGCCGCCGTCGCAGCCGAACACGACATCAGGCGCTACGGCTTTCACGGCACCTCGCACCGCTACGTGTCCGAGCAGGTTGCGCAGTTCTTGGAACGCGATCTCGGGGACCTCAAGCAGATCGTGCTGCATCTGGGCAACGGTGCGTCGGCATCGGCGGTCGACGGGGGCCGCGCGGTCGATACGTCGATGGGTCTGACCCCACTCGAGGGACTGGTGATGGGCACCCGCAGTGGGGATATCGACCCCGGTGTGATCATGCATCTGCGTCGTAGTGCTGGGATGAGTGTCGACGACATCGACACTCTCCTCAACCGCCGGTCGGGTCTGATCGGACTGTCCGGGGTCAACGACTTCCGGGAACTGCAACAACGCATCGACGACGGCGATGCATCGGCCCGGTTGGCCTACGACGTGTACATACACCGGCTGCGTAAGTACATCGGCGCGTACATGATCGGGCTCGGGCGGCTCGACGTCATCACGTTCACCGCGGGCGTCGGCGAGAACGCTGCTGCCGTGCGCGCCGACGCACTGTCGAACCTGGAACACTTCGGAATTCGGATCGACTCCGAACGTAACGCCGTGCGCAGCAAGTCGGCTCGCGTGATCTCCGCCGAATCCTCGGCCGTCACGGTGCTGGTGGTGCCGACGAACGAGGAGCTGGCGATCGCCCGATCGACGGACGATCTGGTTCGATCCTGACGAATCGCTAGAACAGTGAACGCGGACGGATCGCATTCGCCAGGTCCACCAACGAGAACCGGTGCGCGCGATCGGTTGCGCTGCGGGCCAGTGCCCGCAGACCCTTCTCGGTGCCGCGCCGCAAACCGTCCTCGGTGAACGGCACGCTGAGTATCGGTTCGCGTTCTGCCGTGGACGCGTGACCGGAGACGATCCAGTCCAGGGCCATCGCCAGGACCAACGTCCGCATCTGCAGTGCTCGGCTTTCCGCCTTGGGGAGCAGCGCCACTCGCCGTGCGGCAGAACGGAAGTCGGCCTCGGACAGCTCGGCGCGCGAGCGATCCATCAGCAAGGTCAGCACACTGGTCATCCGTGCCATCGAGTAGTGCCGCGAGCTGATCGGAACCTGGTCCAGTGCCGCGATGGCACCGGTCTGATCACCGCGGCGCTGCAGCTGCCGGGCCAGACCGAACGCCGAACTGACGATGCCCCTGTTGGTGCGCCACACAGCGCGGTACAGTCCCTCGGCTCTGGCCCGCCACTTCTCGGCGTCCTCGTCGTTGCCGAGCGCGACATGCCCCAACAATTCCGATGTGGCACCGAGCGCCAGTTTGGGCGCGAGCTCGCCGGGCATCGCTCCGAGCACGTTGTCGAAACTCGTGAACGCAGAATCGTATTCGTGGTGCAGCAAGGCGATCAATCCGGCGTACCACTGCACCCGCCACGGATCGGCGGCATGATCCTCGGATTGCACCTTCGACAGGATGTCGGTGGCCTCCACGACGTGCCCCAGATCGAGGTGCGCCTTGACCTCGGCGAGGGTGATCTCCAGGCTCGCTCCCGCGGGCGCGGAACCGGTGGCACCTGTCGTGCCGGCCGACACCCGCTCGATGCCGTTCCGCTTGGCGTGCTGGAGCGAGTCCAGAGTCTGCTGAGCTTCGACGTGCACGGCGGCGGCCAGCAGGGGAGCGCTCGGATCGTTGGGATCGACCAAGGGAACCGGCAGTGCGGCAACCACTTCGGCTGCCGTCATGCGCTCGTGTCGTACCTTGCCGTCGACGTACGTGTCGGTACGACCCACCGACTGCTCCGTACCGAACGTCGTACGCGGCGGGCTGAAGACCGCGGACAGGCCGGGCCGCTCGACGCCCGTCCGGATCGCCAGGATCTCGCGCAGCACGCCGGTTGCCTGCCCCGCGAATTCGTCGGCGGACCGGAACCGCCGAGTCGGGTCTGCGTTGGTGGCTCGAAGCAGCAGGCGATGCAGCGACGGGAACTGCTGCAGCACGTCCGATTCTGCGACCGAGGGCAGGCCGTCGAGGTACTTGCCGTTCTTCGACGGCATGTCCAGCGTCAGCACCGCGAGGGTGCGGCCGACGGTGTAGATGTCCGACGCCACCGTCGGCCCGGTCTTCACGATCTCCGGTGCCTGGTACCCCACCGTGCCGTACAGGTAGCCGTAATCCTCGATGCCCGCGACCGCACCGAGGTCGATCAACTTGATCTGGTCCTCGGAGACCATGATGTTCTCGGGCTTGAGATCGTTGTAGACGAGCCCGATCGAATGCAGATAACCCAGTGCCGGAAGCACTTCGAGAACATAGGCGAGCGCCTGCTCGACCGGCATGCGGGCGTCGTCACCGCATGCGGTCAGGATGTCGCGCAGCGAACGACCACCCACGTACTCCATGACGATGAAGCCGACGGAAGTGCCGTCGCCGCGGGGTTGTTCGACGAAGTTGTAGATCTTGACGACGCCGGGATGCGCTACCTCGGCCAGGAATTGACGCTCCGCAACCGCGACCGCATGGGCTTCCTCGTCGCCGAAATGCAGTAGGCCTTTGAGAACTACCCAGCGGTCGCTGACGTTGCGGTCGATGGCGAGGTAGATCCACCCCAGACCGCCGTGCGCGATGCAGCCCTGAACGTCGTACTGGCCCACCACCCGATCACCCGGCTCGAGCAGCGGCGTGAAATCGAAGGTGGTGCCGCAGTGCGGGCACACGCCCACCGAGATGTCGGGCTCTCCCGGTTCGCTGCGCCCCACTTTGGCGTTGCACTTCCAACAGAACCGTTTGTGCTGCGGCACCGTGGGATCCGACATCACCGCGGTCGCCGGATCGATCGGCTCCACCCGGGGGACCTCCACCAGGCCGCCGCCGAGACGACGCCGAATGCCGGTGCTGCGGGAGCGACCGGACCGAGATCGACCGGTTCTGGCCCGAGTGGACGCGCTTTGCGACATGCCGGATTTGGCCGCTGAGGATTTGGCAACCGCAGCTTTCGAGTTGTCCTCACCTACCGGCGAATTCGGCCCCGGAGTCGGTGCGGTCCGGTCGTCGATCGGCGATCGCGAGACCGCCTGTGTGCGTTCGACGCCGTCCGTCGATGTGAGCTGCTCGCGTGACACCGCCTGCGTGCGTTGCGCGGGAGCGGTGGGTTGCTGTTCGTCCTCGTCCATGACGTGCGCCTCTAATCGCTGTACGACGCGGTGGGTGGACCGGGGGAGGGGCCGAGCACCGTCAGCCATTTGTTGTAGATGCGGTTCCAGGTGCCGTCGGACCTGATGCGTGCCAACGTTCCGTTGACGAAGCGCACGAGATCCTCGTTCTTCTTGTTGATGCCCACGCCGTACGGTTCCGGGCTCAGACTGTCGCCGACGATCTCGAGGTACGGGTCCTGTGCGGCAAGTCCGGCCAGGATGGCGTCGTCGGTGCTGATGGCGTCGACCTGTCGTTGTTGCAGTACCACCAGGCAATCCGACCACATGGGCACCGTCACCACGGTTGCCGCCGGTTGCACCCGCTGCAGGCGACGCAGCGACGTGGTGCCCTCCACCGCGCACACCCGCTTGCCCGCCAGATCCCCGACCCCACGGATACCCGAGCCCTGTACCACCAGAACTCGGTGCTGCGCTTGGAAGTACACGGTGGAGAACTGGACGTCCTTACGCCGGGCGCACGTGATCGTCATGGTTTTCACCACGATGTCCACCGTCGAGTCCTGCAAAGCTTCGAGGCGCTGTGCGGACGTGAGAATTCGGAAGTCCAACCGGTTCGGGTCTCCGAACAGGTCGCGTGAGATCTCCCGAGCGATGTCGACGTCGAACCCGACCAGCTGCCCGGTCATGGGGTCGCGAAAGCTGAAAAGGTTGCTGCCCGTGTCGAGGCCGACGACGAGGCGACCCTTGGCGCGGAGTGCATCGATGGTCGGCTGCGGAGGCAGTGGCACGTCGGTGCCGGTCGGTAGCGGCCGCAGACTGGCCGTGGGGCGGGCGCACTCGTCGTCCGCCGGTGTTTCGGTGGGCCGAGCTGCGACGGTGGCACCGTCGGGGAGAGGGGGTTCGGTGAACGTCGTATCGGTCTGTGCCGCAATTCTTTCCGGCGGCGAGCACCCGACGAGCAGGGCGGTCGCAACGAGGCCGGCGGCCAGCAGGCGCTTCACAGGTACTCACGCAACCTCGGGAACAGGCCGACACCGAACGCCACCGACGCCAGGACCGTCAGCACGTACGCGCCGTTCGACAAACCCGACAGGACCCAGACCGATCGGTCGATGTTGGAGCGCAGTTCGCTTCGGGCACTGTCGATCCCGTCGACCAGCACACTGTCGAGAGCATTGAACGCGGCCGCCGAATCCGAATCACCCGATCCGGTCGCTATCGACACCGCACCGTTGAAGTCGCCGACCTCGAGCGCCGAATCGATGCGCGCATGCGAGGCCGACCAGTTGTTCAGGGCCTCGGTCACCTCGGGGTCGCCCTCGAACATGTCCTCGAGCCGAGAGACGTTGCCGGCGAACGACTGTCCGTAATCCTGACTGCCACCGCGCCGGGCCAGGTCGAGTGTCTCGTCCGCCCTGGCCTGCTGGGCCAGAATGAACCCCGTCGTGTAGGACTTCAGCGGCGCCACCCCGCGGTCGATAGCGCGGTCGGTGGCGATCGACGAGATCAACCCCACCACCAACATCCACCCGAGCAAGCCGGCCAGCGCGGCCGTGGCACCGAGAAAACCGACATTCAGTGTGCGACGAGTCGTCCGGGACAGATACCACTGAGCGAGACCGGTCATCAGCAACAGGAACACCACCGACCCGATCGCGAAGTACGGGGGACTGGTGAACCTCTCCTGATCGGCCGAGACGCGGGAGGCCTGCTCGGTGTACAACTTCTCGGCCAGCGGCAACAGGCTGGACTGCATCATCGTCGACGCCTCGCCGAGATATGCCGCACCCACCGGGTTCCCGCTGCGATTATTCGCTCGCGCCGTCTCGACCAGCCCGCTGTACACCGGCAACCCGGTAGCGATCTGCGTCAGCACCGCGCTGGTGGCCTCGTCCTTGTCGGTGACCCCGGCGGACGCGGCGATCAATTCCGACGACGCCTCACCCAAAGCCTGCGAGTACCGGTCACGTACTTCTGGTTGCTCGAGCCCACCGGCGATGAATGCCGACGCGGCCGCCGCGTCGGCCACCGACAGGGCACCGTAGAGATTCTGAGCCGAGTTGGCGAACGGCTCGGTGCGCACCAGCAGTGTCCCGAGAGTGTCGACTCGATCGGTCACCGCCGTGGACGCGAGATTTCCGACCGTCAGCGCCAGGACGACCAGCGCGGTACCCATCGCGACCAACCGCGCAGGCGTCGAACGCATCGTGTATCGAACCGGTGGCTTGCCTGCAGCGGCACCGACGTGGGGTGCCGTTGTCGGGGGGACGGCAGCAGAGGGAGTAATGCCGGCCGCGATCACGCATCGAGCATATAAGCAGGCGGACCGCACTGCAGCCACTACAGCACAGACACTGCGGCGAGGCGGTTCACCTAGGGTGGGGAGCATGCGCGGTGACGGGGACGGTTGGGTGATCGGTGAGAACGGTTCTCGGCACTGGGGCAAGCACGGTGCCGCCGGTCTGCTGCTCCGTGCGCCTTCCGATGCGGGCGAACCGATGGTGTTGCTGCAGCACCGCGCCTTGTGGAGTCATCAGGGCGGAACGTGGGCCCTGCCGGGCGGGGCTCGCGATTCGCACGAGAGCACCGAGCACGCCGCGGTCCGCGAGGCGCACGAGGAAGCCGGTATCTCGGCCGAGCAGTTGAGCGTGCGCAGCGAGCGTGTCACCGCCGCAGTCCCGAGCGGTTGGTCGTACACCACGGTCATCGCCGACACCGATCACCCGCTGGCCACCGTCCCGAACGGCGAGAGCACGGAACTGCGGTGGGTGCCGGAGTCCATCGTCGGCGAGCTGCCACTGCACCCGGGTTTCGCGTCGAGCTGGCCGTCGCTGCGTACCGAGCCGCTGCGCGTACTGCTCGACACCGCCAACGTTCTCGGCTCCCGGCCCGACGGCTGGTGGAAGGACCGCGCCGGCTCGACCGGCGCACTGTTGACGTCGCTGGCCGCGACACTGCCGCGCACGGTGGAACTACCCAGCGGCCAGTACGGCTGGCTCACCCGCATCGAGGCCGTGCTCGAGGGGCAAGCGCGCGACGCCGTTGTCGACGATCCGCGCATCCCGGTGATCCTCGCGGACGGCACCGGCGACGACACCCTCACCGATCAGGCCCACCGATCGACAGACCTGACCGCACTGGTCACCGCCGACCGCGGACTCCAGAATCGACTGCCCGGCGCGGTGCACGTGCTCTCGCCGTCTGCCGTGCTCGCCTGGCTGTGACGTCAGTTCTGTAGAGCTTGTACCAGCGCGCGTGCGGCTGCCTGCGGATCGCGTGCTTCGGTGATCGCCCGAACGACCACGATGCGCTCGGCTCCCGCCGCTCGAACCTGATCCACATTGGTCGCGTCGACGCCGCCGATGGCGAACCACGGCCGCTCCGGCAACGCATCCGCGGTAGCCCGCAGAGTTTCCAGGCCGGCGGCCGAGCGGTTGGGCTTGGTGGGCGTCGGCCACACCGGCCCGACGGCGAAGTAGTCGACGCCGTCCTCGATCGCGGCGAGCGAGGACTGCGCGCGGTTCTGCGTCGAGCGTCCGATCACCACATCCGGGCCGAGGATCTGGCGCGCGTAGTGCACGGGCAGGTCGCCCTGGCCCAGATGCAGGACATCGGCACCGGACGCCAGCGCCAGATCCGCGCGGTCGTTGACGGCCAGCAAGGCGCCGTGGCGTTTGGTGGCCGCGAGCAGAATCGCCAGCGCAGCGAGCTCGTCCTTGGCCTCGAGCGGCCCGAACTGGCGCTCGCCGGCGGAGTTCTTGTCACGCAGCTGGATGATGTCGACGCCACCGGACAACGCGGCCTCGGCGAACTGCGCGAGATCGCCCTTGTCGCGTCGGGCATCGGTACACAGGTAGAGGCGAGCGGACGCAAGACGCTCGCGAGGAGTCTGGTTGCGGACGGTCTGAGTTGGGTGCACGAAACGAACTGTATTCTCATGGCAGCCGCGACCGACGACGGAGTGGCCGACATATCGCGGGAGTCCCGAGGATCGTGGGGCTGAGAGTGGGTTCGCCGCCCTTACCGTCAATACCTGAACCCGATCATGCGGGCGCAGGGAGTGAGGACGTGAATCGCGTGCATATCGTCGTTATCGGCGGAGGCGTCATCGGGCTGTCGACGGCACTACGACTGGCGGAGGACGGCCACCGGGTGGTGGTGCACGATCCTGCGCTGGGTCGAGGCGCGTCGTGGGTCGCCGGCGGCATGCTGGCCCCGCTGTCCGAGGGGTGGCCCGGTGAACACGAACTTCTACGGCTCGGTGCCGCGTCGCTCGCACGGTGGCCGGACTTCGCCGGACGCCTTCCCGGCCCGTCGGTGTTCTCGGCCACCGGATCGATGACGGTTGCCCTCGACTCCGCCGACGCCACCGACCTGCGCACGATCGCCGAATGGGTGGGCGAGCAGGGACACGAGCTCGAGATTCTCGGCCGCGCGCAGGTGCGTGAACTCGAACCTGAATTGGCGCAGAACATTCGGCTCGGGTTGTTGGCACCGACCGAGCTGTCCGTCGACAATCGGGCCCTGGTTACCGCGCTCGAGCAGGGATGTCTCGACGCCGGAGTGGAGTTCGTGGCAACCTCGGTCGACGCAATTCCCGACGCCGATCAGGTGGTCCTGGCCGCCGGTTCTCGCTGCGCCGCACTGTGGCCGACGCTGCCGGTCAGGCCGGTGAAAGGCGAGATCCTGCGGCTGCGTCGCCGGCCCAGCGCCGCACCGCCACCGCACCGCACGATCCGCGGAACCGTGCACGGCCGACCCGTGTACCTGGTGCCACGCGGCGACGGATTGGTCGTCGGCGCAACACAATACGAATCCGGTGAGGACACCCAGGTCACCGTGGCGGGGGTACGAGACCTGATCGCCGACGCCGAACGACTCATGCCGAGTATCGGCGAGTACGAACTGTACGAAACTGCTGCAGGATTACGGCCGATGAGCCCCGACGGACTGCCGTTGATCGGCAGACTCGCCGACGACGTGATCGTCGCTACCGGGCACGGGCGCAACGGCATTCTGCTCGCGCCGATCACCGCCGACGCCGTCGCCGCTCTCGTTTCGGGCGAGACACTGCCCGAGGCGAAAGCAGCCACACCCGAACGCTTCTCACAGATCGAAAGGACACCATGACCCAGGTTGCCATCGGGATCACCGTCAACGGCGAGGATCACCTGCTCACCGAGGACATGACCATGCGTCGGCTGCTCGAATTCCTCGGCTTGCCCGAGAAAGGCATTGCCGTCGCCGTCGACGGTTCCGTGCTGCCCAAGAGTCGATGGGGCACCACCGACGTCCAAAAGGGTTGGACCATCGACGTTCTCACGGCGGTTCAGGGTGGCTAGCGCACTCACCATCGCCGATCGCACCTTCACGTCCCGGCTCATCACCGGCACCGGGGGAGCGGCCAACCTCGCCGTCCTCGAGGAAGCGCTCGTCGCGTCGGGCACCGAACTGACCACCGTCGCGATGCGCCGCGTCGACGCCACGGGTGGGACGGGAGTGCTCGATCTGCTGCGCCGGTTGAACATCGCCCCGCTGCCCAACACCGCGGGGTGTCGAGGATCGGCCGAGGCCGTGCTCACCGCGCAGCTCGGCCGCGAGGCGCTCGAGACCGACTGGGTGAAACTCGAAGTGATCGCCGACGAGCGTACCCTGCTGCCCGACGCCATCGAATTGGTCAAGGCCGCAGAGCAACTCGTCGACGACGGTTTCCAGGTGCTGCCGTACACCACCGACGACCCGGTACTGGCCAAGCGTCTCGAAGACATCGGCTGCGTTGCCGTCATGCCGCTCGGCTCACCCATCGGCACCGGCCTCGGCATCGCCAACCCGCACAACATCGAGATGATCGTCGAGGCCGCAGGGGTGCCGGTGATCCTCGACGCGGGCATCGGCACCGCCAGTGACGCCACCCTCGCGATGGAACTCGGCTGCGACGCAGTGCTGCTCGCGACCGCAGTGACACGCGCCAAGGATCCGGCGCTGATGGCGTCGGCGATGCGCCATGCAGTGGCCGCGGGTTACCAGGCCCGACATGCAGGCCGCATCCCGAAACGATTCTGGGCGCAGGCCAGCTCGCCGATGTAGCGGCTGCGTCGGCGGCGCAGCCCTTTGTTCGGTGCTGCGTATTTCGCAAACGCGCGCGCGTTTGCGAAACGCGCGGAGAATAGTGGCGAAAACAAGGGCGAATCCCCGCGCATCTGGCAAACGCGCGCGCATTTGCGGCCGCGCTTATGCACCGCACGACCCAGCCAGGCCTTCGCTGTCTCAGGGTCTGTGTCATCCAAAAGGATGATGCAAGTCGCGACTGTGGGGCGATGTGGAGACGCCGTCGATCGGGGACAGTTGTCCCATGATCGAAGTGACAGGACTGACCAAGCAGTACGGAGCGGTGACGGCGGTCGACAACCTCACCTTCACCATCAAACCCGGCATCGTGACCGGCTTTCTCGGACCGAACGGTGCGGGCAAGTCCACCACGATGCGAATGATTCTCGGGCTCGACCGCCCCACCTCGGGGACGGCGACCATCGAGGGCAAGAGCTACAGCCACCTGAAGCAGCCACTGCGTACCGTCGGCGCTCTGCTCGACGCCAAGTGGGTGCACCCCAACCGGTCTGCGCGTGCGCATCTGGAATGGATGGCCGCCTCCAACGGCATCCCCAAGTCCCGCGTCGACGAGGTGCTGCGGCTGGTGGGCCTGTCCGAGGTAGCGAAGAAGAATGCGGGCGGATTCTCGCTCGGCATGTCGCAGCGGCTCGGTCTCGCCGGCGCTCTTCTCGGTGACCCCAAGGTGTTGCTGTTCGACGAACCGGTCAACGGACTCGATCCCGAGGGCATCGTCTGGATCCGAAAGTTCATGCAGCGCTTGGCAGCCGAGGGCCGCACGGTCCTGGTGTCGAGCCACCTGCTCTCGGAGATGGCGCAGACGGCCGAACACCTCATCGTCATCGGACGCGGCAAGCTGATCTCGGATTCCTCGGTGCAGGAATTCATCGACCATGCCTCCGAGGCCTCGGTACGCGTGCGCAGCCCACAACTCGACGGCCTGCGTCAGGTGCTGACCACCGCCGGGCTCACGGTGCGTGAGCCGGACAAGTCCGACGAACTGCAGCCCTCGCTCGTCGTGCTGAACTCCACCACCGACGCGATCGGTGACCTCGCCGGCCGGGCCGGAATCACATTGCACGAGTTGGCCTCTCAGCGCGGCTCGCTCGAGGAAGCATTCATGAAACTCACCGGAGACACAGTGCAATATCACGGCTCGGGAGCCGAAGACCAGAACACTCAGCAAGCAATGGGCGGTGCACTCTGATGGGCGTCTTGGCAGCAGAAAGAATCAAGTTCACCTCGACCAAGTCGCCGTGGTGGTGCAGCGCGATCGTGGTGGTCTTCGGCCTCGGGTTCGGAGCCATCCTGGGTTGGGCCGCAAAGACCGCCGTCGGCCCGGATGCGCCGGAAGGTCTGCCACCGACCACCGCATACGACGTCGTCGGCAGCGGCGTCGGCGGACTCGGCATCATGGTGCTGATGATCCTCGGTGCACTCACCGTCACCAGCGAATACCGCTTCGGCCTGATCCGAACCACATTCCAGGCGATCACCAACCGGGCCTCGGTGCTCGGTGCGAAGGCACTGATCGTCGGCGTGTACGGGGCCGTGCTGTCGTTGGTTCTGGCCTTCGGCGCGTTGTTCCTGGCCAAATCCATCGCCGGTGAGGAAGCCGGCGCATTGCTGAGCTTCGACGTCGATGGCACCTGGCGCGTCGTCTACGGCACCGCAGTTCTGGCGTTCGTGCAGATCGTTCTGGCCGTCGCCGTGGGTGCGCTGATTCGCCAGTCCGCCGGTGCCATCGCCGTGTTGTTGTTGTGGCCGTTGCTCATCGAGAACCTCGTCGGGATCATCCCGAAGGTCGGCGAGAAGATTCAGCCGTTCCTGCCGTTCAAGAACGCCGACCATTTCCTCGGCGGATCCGCGGGAACGGACTTCCACTGGGGACCCCTCGGCAGCCTGATCTACTTCGTCGTCTTCACCGCGGTGATCTTCGGAGTGGCAGTGTTCGTCGTCAATCGCCGGGACGCCTGACACCTGCCTGGGTAGGGTGTCCGCTATGCGGATTTCCTTGCTTGCAGGTAGCGCCGTCACTGTCCTGATTCTGGCCGGTTGCTCGTCCTCCTCCGGTACGGGGGACGAGGAACCGGCCAGAGTTTTCGCGACACCCGACGGGGCCGGACTGTCGGAAGCGGTCACCGAGGATGCCCTCGTCGGGCACCTGCAGGAATTAGAGGACATCGCCGCCGCGCACGACGGTAACCGCGCGGCCGGGACTGCCGGATACGACGCGAGTGTCGATTACGTTGTCTCCCAACTGGAATCGGCCGGATTCGACGTCACCACTCCCGAATTCGATTTCGACACCTTCGAGGCGCAGACGCAAACCCTCTCGCTCGCGGGCACCGAGATTCCGGTGTTCGCGCTCAGCTACTCGCCCACCACGTCCGCCGAGGGGATCACCGCACGCGTCGTCGGCGCTCCCGCCGGGGCAGACGGGTGCGAGGCAGCCGATTACGCCGGTCTCGACCTGACGGGAGCGGTGGCAGTCGTGCCGCGAGGGGTGTGCCCGTTCGGTGCGAAGCAGACCGTCGCCGCCGAATTGGGTGCGGCAGCAGCGATCATCGTCAACAACGAACCCGGACCACTGGATTCGGGAACGCTCGGTGATTCCGAGACCGCGAAGATTCCGACCGGCGGTGTCAGCCAGGAGGACGGGGCAGCGGTCCTCGCGGCCCCCGAGGTCACGTTGACTCTCGTCACGACGACCGAGTCGACCACGAGCCGCAACATCATCGCGCAGACCACCACTGGCTCGACCGAGAACGTGGTGGTCGCGGGTGCCCACCTCGACAGCGTCCCCGAGGGCCCGGGCATCAACGACAACGGCACCGGCACCGCCGCCGTGCTCGAGACTGCTCTGCAGATGGGTAGTGCGCCCGAGGTGACCAACGCGGTCCGGTTCGCATTCTGGGGTGCCGAGGAGAACGGGCTCGTCGGTTCGACCAAGTACGTCGAGGGCCTGTCCGACGAGGATAAGCGAAACATTGCGCTGTACTTGAACTTCGACATGATCGGCTCGCACAACCCCGGCTACCTCGCCTACGACGGCGACGACTCCGACCAGGTCGGTGAGCCCGCGGGACCGGCCGGATCCGACGCCATCGAGCGCACGTTCGTCGAGCATTTGGCGGCCGACGGTATCGCCGTCGACGGTACGGATTTCGACGGTCGATCCGACTACGGGCCGTTCATCGAGGTCGGCATCCCCGCAGGCGGCGTCTTCAGCGGCGCGGACGAGAACAAGACCGCCGAGCAGGCCGCGAAGTGGGGTGGCACGGCCGATCAGACGTTCGACGAGAATTACCACACCGATCAGGACACCCTGGCGAACGTCGACCGCGCGGCGCTGGCGAAGAACGGTGCCGCCGTGGCGTACGGCATCGGTGTCTACGCGCAGTCGGTGGAAGGCCCCAACGGAGTACCGGTCGGGGCTGCGCGCGAGGCCGCACGCGCCGAAGGGTAAGGGAAGTATGTGTAACCGTGAGTTACGCTCGATGCTGTGAACGCAGTCGTCTCCTCGGTGGTGGAGTGGGTCCGCACCACCAACCGAGCGCCCACCGTCGTCGGGGCGGTTCGGCGTGTGCGTCGCGCATTACCCGGTGACCCCACGTTCGGTGATCCGCTGTCGATCGACGGTCCGGGACGCGCACTGGCCGTCGCGCGGGTGGCGGATCGGTTCCTGGCAGCGAACGGACTCGACGACGAACCGGGTGCCTCCCGCGAACTCGGCCTCGGTGCCCTGCAGGTGTGGCAGGCCATCCTCGAGCGAGCCGGTCGGGGCCGCGGCGACGAGGACGTCACGATCGTCTTCACCGATCTCGTCGGATTCTCGTCGTGGTCACTGCGCGCCGGCGATACCGCCACATTGACGTTGCTCCGCAAAGTCTCCAAAGCCGTCGAACCCGAGGTCGTGTTCCGCGGCGGTCACGTCGTGAAACGGCTGGGCGACGGCATCATGGCCGTGTTCGCCGATGCGGGCAAAGCCGTGGACGCCGTTCTCGCGGCGCGCGAGGCCCTCACCAGCGTGGACGTCGACGGCTACACCCCGACGATGCGCGTCGGAATCCACACCGGAAGCCCGCGTCAGGTCGGTTCCGACTGGCTCGGTGTCGACGTCACCGTCGCAGCGCGGGTCATGCAGACCGGCGGAAACGGCAACATCATGATCTCGGCCGCCGCACTCGACGCCGTGTCACCGGAGGTGCTCGACGCGTTGCACGTGGTCGCCAAGCCTTATCGGCGCAGCTTCTTCGCTCCGAAGATCAAGGGCGCACCCGACGACCTACGCATCCTCCGACTCGTGCAGTCGCCACAGCGGTGACACCGGGCCGTGGCCCGCACCGAGGTCGTAGGACGCGGCCAGGCAACGGGTGACCCATTCCTTGCCGAACGCTACCGCGTCGGGCATCGAGTATCCGTGGGCCAGCGCCGACGCGATCGAGGCCGCGAGGGTGTCGCCGCCGCCGTGATCGTTGCCGGTGTCGATGCGTTCGCTGGTGAATTCGAGGAAGGTGTCGCCGTCGAACAGTAGATCGGTGCTGTGGGTCGAGGTGCGGAGGTGACCGCCCTTGACCAGGGCCCATTGCGCGCCCAATCCGTGCAGCGCCTCGGCGGCGCGACGCGCGCCGGCGTCGTCGACGACATCGATGCCGGTGATCAACCGAACCTCGTCGAGGTTGGGAGTCACCAGCGAGGCGATGGGAAACAGCGTGTGCCGGATGGCGTCGAGCGCCTCGGCGTGCAGTAGGGGGTCACCATGCATGGACGCGCACACCGGGTCGACGACGAGCGGCACCGGGTGGTCGCGGCCGATACCCACCTCGGTGCACACGGCCGTGACCGCCTCGATGATCGCGGTGGACGCCAGCATCCCGGTCTTCGCTGCGCCGACGCCGATGTCCGATACCACCGAGCGAACCTGAGCCGCGACGATCTCCGGCGGGATCTCGTGGAAGCCCGTCACGCCGACGGTGTTCTGGACCGTCACCGCCGCGACGGCAACACATGCGTGCACGCCCAACATGGCCATCGTGCGACTGTCCGCCTGGATTCCGGCACCGCCGCCGGAGTCGGTTCCGGCGATCGTCAGCGCGCGGACGGGAGTCTCGCCGTTGGGCGTGAGCGGTAGGAACTTCACGAGAGACGACAGTACCGGCGGGCCGCGATCGGCAGGGTCTCGGCAGGCGAGACGCCGGAGGTGAATGTTGGTGAAAACATGGTGACACTTTGAATGTTGTTGTATCACAACGCCGCACGGGGACACTTATGAGCTGTACCAGCATCCGGTTCGGGATCGATGGACAAACCTACGCATCCGAAGGTTTGTTGGTAGAAAAGGTGACAGACCCACCTCGCGCATGTTTAATAGTGGTGCACGTCACATACCGTCTCGGTTCCGAAGTTCCTCCACCACTCCACACCCAGCAAAGGAGGCGTCCATGCTTGCGAGTTCTCCCAGTGCTGATGTCTCGATCAACAAAGACCAGAATCGCTTCGAGCTTCGACTGAACGGCGACCTCGTCGGCATCGTCGGATTCTTCGAAGTCGAAGGAAACGGAGCCCGTGCGACACGCACGCATGTCGTCTCCTTCATGCACACCGTCGTCACCGAGGACTTCGGTCATCAAGGCTTGGCCGGCATTCTGGTTCGCCGCGCCCTCGACAGCGCGCGGTCCTACGGCTGGAAGGTCAAGCCGGTCTGCACCTACGTCCAGCGCTTCGCGGCGGCCAACCCCGAGTACAACGACATGCTCGTCGCTCTCTGAGTACTTGCACTGCCCGGCCGGTCACGCCACGGCTGGTTACGTAAAGGACTCGACTCGGCGTCGATCGGTGCACTTTCCCCGCGACACTCGAGCAACTCTGGTCTCATAAGTGACATGAGTCACATCATTCACCGCCGCTCCGACGCGGCGATTCCGGTCGAGCGCCCCTCGGTCCGCATCGAGGACAACGCCGATCACAACAGATTCGACCTGTTCGTCGACGACGATCTCGTCGGCATCCTCGGCTATCGGTTCGGCGATGGCGACGACGCAGCCGGCGACGAATCGGTCGTCGCGCTGATGCACACGGTCGTCAAAGAGGAATACGGCGACCGCGGCTGGGCAGGAGTGCTCGTGCGCGCATCGCTGAACACCGCGCGCGACCGCGACTGGCGCATCGTGCCGATCTGCACCTACGTCCGTCGCTACCTGGCGCAGCACCCGGAGTTCTTGGACCTGGTCGTCGAATAGCAGAGACGGCCGCGGCTCAGCCGATCTCCACGATCACCGGAGCATGATCGCTGGCACCCTTGCCCTTACGCTCCTCGCGATCGATCGATGCGCCGGTCACGCGAGCCGTCAGGGCAGGTGAGGTCAACGCCATGTCGATACGCAGACCTTGTTTCTTCGGAAATCTGAGCTGGGTGTAGTCCCAGTACGTGAACGTCCTGGGCTCGGGAGTGAACTGCCGCGTCACTTCGGTGAAACCGGCCTCGGAGAATGCCGCGAAGGCATCACGCTCCGGCTGCGAGGTGTGAGTCTTGCCCTCGAACAGGGCGGGATCCCACACGTCGTCGTCGGTGGGAGCGATGTTCCAGTCGCCGACGAGCGCGATCTGCGCCTGTGGGTCCGCCGCCACCCACGCCTGCGCGTCGGCCTTCAGTGCCGCGAGCCACTCGAGCTTGTAGGTGTAGTGCGGATCGGCGAGCTCGCGGCCGTTCGGCACGTACAGGCTCCAGATGCGCACCCCGTTGCAGGTCGCTCCGATGGCTCGGGCCTCGTCTGCGGCCTCGACCTCGGGATCCTTGCTGAACCCGGGCTGGTCCTCGAAGCCGGCCTGCACGTCGTCCAAGCCGACGCGCGACGCGATCGCCACGCCGTTCCACTGACTGAGCCCGACGTGGGCAACCTCGTAGCCGATCTCGGTGAACCGCTCGTACGGAAACTGTGCGTCCTTGCACTTGGTTTCCTGCATCGCCAGCACGTCGACGTCGGATCGCTGCAACCAATCGACGATTCGATCCTGCCGAGAGCGGACGGAGTTCACATTCCAGGTAGCAAAGCGCACGGGAAGGAACCCTATAGAACGCGTCCGACAGGCTCGCGGCCGATCGTGTCGTCCGGGCGCGCGTAGCGATAGCGGTGATGCTCGCCGAATCCTAGATCGCGGTAGAGCGCCTGGGCATCGGTGTTGTCGACGGCCACCTGAAGGTATGCGTGCGTGGCGCCGTTCTCGCATCCCCACCGCACCAGCTCGCCGCACATCAGCGTGCCGAGACCGTTGCGGCGATGTTCGGGGGACACCCAGAGCGCGGTCAAGCCCACCCACGACCGACCGTCCGGGGCCGCGGTGACGGCCGCTCGGCCCACTGCGATCGATCCGACTCCTGCGTTCCCGATCGCGCCGAAACCGAGGGTTCCGTTGCGCACCGCCGAGACCACCTCGGCAGCACCCGTCGTCGCCTCTCGGCCTTGGTAGCGCAGAGAACTCAACCAGTCGGCGGTCGGTTCGGGAGTGACGGTGACAGGCGAGTCGCCCTCGCGTAGAACCAGATTCGAGATATCCGCCGCCATGACGACGGTCTCGTTGAACGTCGACCAACCGGCCGGTGCGGTCGCGAGACGGTCGGGGAGGGCGAGGATCGGCGTCAGTCCTCGTGCGTCGTATCGGGCGGAGATCGCGGCCACCGTCTCGGAATCTGCTGCTGCGCCGGGCTCGAGAGGCACCGCCGAATTGGCGCGCCCGGTGAAGCCGTGCCCGAAACGCAACTGCCAGCCGGTGATCCACTCCTGTTCGACACCCGGCCACCCGTCGGCCGCGGCCGCCTCGAGAGCCCGAATCTCCGAGGTGCGAACAGGTTTGGGGCCCAACGGCTTCAAGGCCACTATGCGATCGGCGGCCACCTGCACCAGAGCGCCGTCCTTGGCGCGGACCGACACCGCGACCGCGTCGGCCGACACCAATTCCCCGATGACGTCCGTCATCGGATGGGTGTGGCCGGGTGGCAGTCGGTACCGCAGCATCACCCGCGTCCCCGGCGGAACGGTCACGGCAGCGATCAGTCCTCGTCCTCGTCGTCGTGGCCGAAGGGGTCGTCGACGGTGCCCGGCACCCAGCTGAGGCCGGGGACGCCCCACCCGGAGCGCTTGATCGCCTTCTTCGCCGCTCGCGCGTGGCGACCGATGAGCACATCGGTGTAGAGGAAGCCGTCGAGGTGACCCACCTCGTGCTGCAACATCCGGGCGAAGAACCCGCGGCCCTCGATGTCCACCGGATCGCCGTTGGCGTCGGTACCGGTCACTCGCGCCCAGTCGGCCCGACCGGTGGGGTACTGCTCACCGGGGACCGAGAGGCACCCCTCGTCGTCATCGTCGGGGTCGGGCATCGTCTCGGGAATCTCGGACGTCTCGAGCACCGGGTTGACGACCTCTCCGCGGCGGCGAAAAACCTTGCCGTCCGCGCCCTGGTCGGGGCAGTCGTAGATGAACAGACGCTTACCGACGCCCACCTGGTTCGCCGCCAGTCCGACGCCGTTGGCAGCCGCCAACGTCTCGTACATGTCGGCGATCAGCTCGGCGAGCTCGGCCGGCGACTCGGTGACGGGATCGGTCGCAGTGTGGAGCACCGGATCGCCGACGATCCGGATGGGAAGAATTGCCATGGTCGACAAGGATAGTGGGTGACGCCCGGCCCACCCACCGGCCCGTCGGGAGCGGAGCCGGTGGACGAGTGTCGCACCGACGGTTCGGTCGTCGACGAACACGCCACGCGCGAGTACCTCGCGGGAGCCGGGTCCGGGCGGTCGAACGTGGTTGAATGATCCCCGAAGTACAACTGTGTAATTCGCTCGAAGTTCGGTCGGTACTCGTACGGGTGCCGGCAGCACTGGGGGAAGCAGATTTCCTCGGGGTCGGTTGTCGCACGGGCCCAGGGGAGTCGAGAAGTCGAGGAGTGGGATGGACGGCGCAGCAGCGCGTGACTCGAACCAGTCTCAGCAACCGGGATCGGACGGCTCTCACGATCCGAACGAAGTCGGTGCGGACGGCTTGAGCCGACGAGAGCACGACATCCTGTCCTTCGAGCGCCAGTGGTGGAAGTACGCCGGGGCCAAGGAAGAGGCGATCAAGGAACTCTTCTCCATGTCGGCAACCCGCTACTACCAGATCCTCAACGCGTTGGTGGATCGTCCCGAAGCCCTTGCCGCAGACCCGATGCTGGTCAAGCGACTGCGCCGTTTGCGCGCGAGCAGGCAGAAGGCCCGCGCCGCACGTCGGCTCGGTTTCGACGTCTGATCCTCCGCGTCGGGTTTCGACTTTGCCGAGAGATGTTGCTCCGTGGGGAAGGCGCAAGCTCCGTTGAAAAGGTCTCGATCGACGGTCGGCTAGGGTCGAGTACGTGAGCAGCCCCAACCCGGAACAGACCGGGCCACCCCTCCGTGCCCTGGCCATGGTGCTGATCTCGCTCGCGATCCTGTTCGCAGCGATCGGTGCCCTGTCTCTGACCGGCTCCGATTCCGAGGATGCCGCCGCAGAGGCGCCCGCTGCCGCGACGACGACGGCTGCCGCTCCGGTGGCGCAAGCTCCCGGTACCCAAGCTCCCGCCGCGCAGGCTCCTGCCGCGTCGTCGACCACGTCCTCCGCAGCAACCACCTCCCGCGCCGCCGCCGATGTCGAGGTGCGCGTGCTCAACAACTCCAACGTCTCCGGGCTCGCCGCCGGCACTGCGAGCACACTCACCGCCGAGGGCTGGACGGTCGCCGAGACCGGCAACTTCAGCGAAGCCCAGTTCGCCCAGACCGCGGTGTACTACGGCACCGACACCGGTGAGCAGCAGGCAGCGCAGACGATCGCCACCCAACTCGGCATTCCGGCCGAGCCCAAACCGAGTTCACTCGAATCCACCGCGGGTGTCGTCGTCATCGTGACGCAGTAACTCGCCGGCATGACAACCTGTCCGGTTCGGCCGAATCGGTCGGCACGTTATGATTTTGCAAGCCCTTCACCCTGCCCGAAAGAGGAGCACTCTTCGATGGACCTGTTCAAGCGACGCACTGCTGCGACCCGCTCTTTGCGTTACGTGGCCCCGGTCCTCGCGATCGCCGCTCTCGGGCTCTCTGCCTGCAGCAACGGCGAGGTCGCGTCCGACATACCCGGCACGGTGCCGCCGGTGTGGACCGGTGAAGCAGACCCGTCCGCGGCCGCAGTCGCCGGTGACGGTCGGGCAGAGAGTGGCTCGGAAGGCAGCTCCGAGAACATGATCGAGGGCGTGCTCCGCAACGCGTCCGGTGCCGAGGTGGGCACCGTGTCGTTCGCGTCGGAGGGCGAGAAGCTCACCGTCACGGCCGAGGTCGAGAACATGACGCCGGGCTTCCACGGCTTCCACGTCCACACCGTCGGGGCCTGCGAGCCCAACTCGGTGGCACCTACCGGCGGTGAGCCGGGCAACTTCCTCTCTGCGGGTGGTCACCTGCAGGTCGACGGACGCACCGAACACCCCTCCAGCGGCGACCTGTCGTCGATCCAGGTGGGCGAGGACGGCACGGGCCGCCTGGTCACCACCACCGATGCGATCACGCTGGACGACCTCCGCGCCGGTGGTGCCGGAACGTCGGTCATCGTGCACGAGGGCGCAGACAACTTCGCCAACATCCCGCCGCGGTACACGTTGCCCGACGGTGCTGCGGTACCCGACATGGCGACCCTGATGACCGGTGATGCCGGTGCTCGGGCGGCGTGCGCGGTACTGAAGTAGTTTGAACGCTCCCCGGATCGACTTCGCGAGTTCTCCGCGACCCACGCTCGGCGTGGAGTGGGAAATCGCGCTGGTCGACAAGAGCACGCGGGATCTCGTCAACTCCGCCGAGGCAGTCATGGACGGCGTTCGTGACCTCGCCGGAGACACCCCTCGGGTGACGAAGGAACTGCTGCGCAACACCGTCGAACTGGTCACCGGAGTGTGCGAGAACGTCGGGGAGGCCATGGAGGACCTCGGCGGCTCGTTGGACCTGGTGCGCCGAGCCGCGGATCCTCTGGGGATCGATCTGTTCTCGGCCGGGACGCACCCGTTCGCGGAATGGTCGACGCAGCAGCTGACCAGCTCCCCGAGCTACGACGAGCTCATCGCGCGTACCCAGTGGTGGGGTCGACAGATGCTCATCTGGGGCGTACACGTCCACGTCGGGGTGTCCTCTCCCGACAAGGTCTTTCCCATCCTCAACTCGTTGCTGCTGCAGTACCCACATCTGTTGGCACTGTCGGCGTCGTCGCCGATCTGGGCGGGCAACGACACCGGATACGCCAGCAACCGAGCACTGATGTTTCAGCAGTTGCCGACGGCCGGTCTGCCGTTTCAGTTCGACGACTGGTCGCAGTTCGAGGGATTCGTTCGTGATCAGCTCAAGACCGGCGTCATCGAGCAGCTCGGGGGCATGCACTGGGACATCCGCCCGGCTCCGAAGTGGGGAACCATCGAGGTTCGGGTGTGCGACGGCGCATCGACCAAGCGTGAACTCGCGGCCCTCGTCGCGTTGACGCACTGCCTGATCGTGCATCTCGACGAACGACTCGAAGCAGGCGAGACCCTGCCGACGATCCCGCCGTGGCACGTCCAGGAGAACAAGTGGCGAGCTGCCCGGTACGGCCTCGACGCCGAGATCATTCTCGACGCCGACAGCAACGAGCGGCTGGTCACCGATGATCTGCACGACCTACTGGAGAAGTTGACTCCGACGGCAGTCCGGTTGAATTGCGTCGACGAGCTTGCCGCGGTGGCCGACATTCCCCGCCTCGGTGCCTCGTATCAACGCCAGCGTGCCGTGGCCGCGAAATCCGGCGGCGACCTACGGGCCGTCGTGGAGTCGTTGGTCACCGATCTCCAATCGTGACCCTCTGTATTTAATTTTGTGTTCACTCAGCGTTTACGATCAACGGCGTGCTGCAGGGGGACGTCGAGAGCGTCGAGGTCGATGCGACACGTCAGGACTCTGTTCGTCCTCTGATCGTCGGTGCGGTCCTCGTCGCTGCGTTTCTGCTGACGCTGCAGGTCGTCGCGTGGAAATGGAACTTCCCCGGCCCGCTGCCGAGCATGTGGAACGACATGTTCGGAACACCGAAGTCGATGTCGCTGCCGTGGGCGGCGCTCGTCCTGGCCACGGTAGGTCTGAACAGCTCGTCCCGCCTGCGCGTACTGGCCGTCGCTGCTGCGCTCGACGCCGTCGTACTGGGCGGCCGGTATCTGTTCGACGTGCCACCGACCGTCGGGAACGGGCCGTCGCTGGTGCTGGTCGCGCTCGCGTTCCATGTCGTCCGGCGCCATGACGCTCGGGCGATGCGCGGCGTTGCCCTCGGCGCACTGTTGTTGCTCGCGACCAAGGCCGGCGATGCCTGGTTGCACATCACGACCTTGGTCCGGCCCTACGTTCTCGACGAATACGCATACGCCGCCGATCATGCGCTGGGAAATCCGTCCTGGGTGCTCGGCAGCATCCTGGACCGACTCGGCCCGATCGCCGAGGGAACGCTGCACTGGATCTACATTCAGCTCCCCGTCGCGGCGATCATCGTTGCGCTGTACCAACTGCGTGGGGTCGCCGCGGGCTCAGCGTGGCCGAGACACTTCCTGTTCCGCACGTTCCTGCTCATCGGACTCGTCGGACCGGTGTTCTACCTGCTGTTCCCGGTGGTGGGCCCGATGTTCGCGTTCGAGTCGTGGCCGACGCAGTCGGTTCCGCTCTCGGGCAGCCTCGGCGAGATCCCGTTCGACTCGCAGACGCCGCGCAACTGCATGCCGAGCCTGCACACCGCGTGGGCTCTGAGCATCTTCATCCATTCCCGACGCGGCCCCTGGTGGCTGCGCACCGGCGGCACACTGTGGCTGGTGGGAACACTGGCTGCGACGCTCGGATTCGGTTACCACTACGGCGTCGACCTGGTGGCGGGCGCGGTCCTGTGCCTCACCATCGAATCTTTGCTGCGCGACCCGGAACGAGGATGGGACCGCGACCGGATCACGCTGGTGACCTACGGTTGCGTCGCGATGGCCGCCCTACTGCTGAGCTACCGCTACCTCGCCGAGGAATTCGCCGCGAACCCACTGGTGTTCGGGCCGCTCGTGCTCGGAATTCTGATCGGCATGGCGTTCGGATTCCATACCGCGTTCTTCGCCGATCGCTCGCGCTTCACTGATCGGGTTCGTTCGGTTCCATCTCGTTGACGATGAGCAGGCCGTCGCGCCCGCGCTGTTCCCGGTAGGCGACGCGTCCCACGGTGTGCGCAATCACCGGAGCAGTGACGAGAGTGAAGATGCCGACCAGCACCAGCATCCAGATGTCGACATTGCCGCGCAGGCTGATGATCGCGCCGACCAACACCATGATCAACCCGACCACCTGCGGCTTGGTGGCCGCGTGCATGCGCGAGAGCGTGTCGGGGAAACGCACGATGCCCACGGCGGCCGTGAAGGCGAACAGCGCTCCCAACAGGATGAAGACAGAAGCTATCCACTGGGCTGCGGTCATCGTTCGCCCCTCACTGTGTCGTTCATTCGTCCCTCACTCTGAACCGTGCGATGCTGACCGACCCGACGAAGCTGACCAGGGACAGCGCAACGATGGCAGGCACCAGCGTGGTGTCGCGGCTGTAGACCGCCCACACGCCGAGCCCACACATCGACACGGCAAGGATGGTGTCCATCGCGACCAAGCGGTCCAACGTGCTCGGGCCGTCGAGCAACCGGAATGCGGTGAGGATCGCGGCGGCGATCAGCAGCGCGCCTGCGATCGCCAGTACGACGGTCACGACCAGTCCCCCTTCCTCTTGTCGTCGGTCATCTTGTCGTCGCGCGGGGTATCGAGATCGCCCGATTCGGGATCGTCACCCAGAACCCCGTGGTACTGCTCGTACTCCTGGTAATGCAGGGGGCTCGGCTTCCAATCGGAGTCGCGCTCGAATCCCGCGATGAACAGCTTCTCGAGGTTCCGAACGTACGTGTAGAACCCGTCGACTGCCTTCTGCGTGCCCATGTCCAGCACATGCACGTACAGCAGGCGTCGGGTGCGATCGATCTCCAGGACCATCGTTCCCGGAACGAGATTCATCGCGTCGACGAAGAGGGTGAGCACCAGATCGGACTTGATGGCGATGCGGCAGCGCAGCACACCGGTGACCGGCGGTGCCTTCGGGCGGATCGCCAACCACGCCACACTGACACTGGATTCGGCTGCGTAATAAAGGAATACGACTGCGAGCTTGACGAGCGAGAACACGTGGATGCGGCCCTCGACCGGCACCCGCGGCAACGGCAACAGCACCATGATGAGCAGGCCGACCGCGAGTCCGCCGAGGATGTTGGCCGCAGAGACGTTGCCCCACAACAGAACCCAGATGGCCGTCAACCATCCCAGGGTCCAGATGCGCAGCAGGAAGGAACGGTTCATCTTCATCGGGTGCCCTCCTCGACTGCGCGTGCCTGTTCGTAGGCCTGATCGCCGACGAACTCGGCTCCCCGCACCGCGTCGATGTACACCGAGCGATCCCGCAGATCCGCCGCCGCCCGATCGCTGATGTCGATGATGCGCCCGGCGAACACCGTCATCGCCAAACCGACGACGACGAGGCCGATCGTCGGGATCAACATGAAGGCGGGCATCCGGCCCACATCCTCGCGGTCACCGAACTGGATGTCCGAGGAATCGTCGAGCAGGGCAGAGGGGCTGTTGTCCGCGAGGTCGCCTTCCGGTGCGTCGGCGCGGGCTCGCCAGAACGCCTTGGTCCAGACACGAGCAACCACGTAGAGCGTCAGCAGGCTGGTGACGGTGCCGCCGGCCACGAGCAACCAGGCCAGTACGCTGCCCTGGTCGCTGCCGGCCTGCAGCAGGGCGACCTTGCCGATGAACCCCGAGAACGGTGGAATACCACCGAGATTGAGGGCCGGCACCAGGAAGACGATGGCCAGCACCGGGCTGGCCGCGGCCAATCCACCGAGCCGTCGCAGTGACGACGAACCGGCCTGACGTTCGATCAGACCGACGACGAGGAACAGGGTCGTCTGCACCAGAATGTGGTGCGCCACATAGTAGATCGAGCCGGACAGTCCTGATTGGGTCGACAGCGCGACACCGAAGATCATGTAGCCGATGTGGCTGACCAGGGTGAACGAGAGCAGTCGTTTGATGTCGCTCTGTGCGATGGAGCCGAGGATGCCGACGAGCATCGTCAGCAGGCCGCAGACCATCAGCACATTGTCGAGCGAGCCGTCCGGGAACAGCAGCGTGTGCGCGCGAATGATCGCGTAGACACCGACTTTCGTCAGCAAGCCGGCGAACACCGCGGTGACCGGAGCCGGGGCCGTGGGGTACGAGTCGGGCAGCCACGTGGACAGCGGGAACACAGCGGCCTTGATGCCGAACGCGACCAGTAGCACCGCGAAGATGGCCGTACGAGTGCCGGACGGGATGTCGTCCATCCGCACTGCGATGTGGGCCAAGTTCAGTGTTCCGGTGGCGCCGTAGACCAGTGCGATGCCGATCAGGAAGATCAGCGAGGAGACCATCGAGACCATCACGTAGGACACGCCGGCGCGGACCCGGTCGGCACTCGCACCGAGCGTCAGCAACACGAACGAGGCGGCGAGCAGTACCTCGAAGCCGACGAACAGATTGAACAGGTCGCCGGCGAGAAACGCGTTGCAGACGCCTGCGGTCAAGGCCAGATAGGTGGGCAGGAAGATCGAGACGGGCTGATTCTCACTGCCGTCGCGGATACCCTGGCCGATCGAGTACACCATGACCGCGAGCAACACGATCGACGAGACGACGAGCATCATCGCCGAAAGTCGATCCACCACAAGCGAAATGCCCAAGGGTGAATCCCAGCCACCGACCTGCAGCGCGCTGGTCCCATCGCGATCGGCGAGGTAGAGCATCATCGACGAAATCGCGACCACCGCGGTCAGCGCGGCGAGAGTGATGAAACGCTGCGCGCGGGGGCGACGTCCCAGCACCAGCGTCAAGGCCGCGGCGAGCATCGGGATGAGCACGGGCAGCGGCGTCAGGGCATCGATCACGCCCGGGGAGATCGTCACTTGTCGTCTCCCTTCGTGTCGTCGGTGCTGGAGTCGTCAGGGCTGGGGTGCTCGGGTCGGCTGTCGTCTTTCTCGGCCGTGTCGAGTCCGTCGAGACCGCGGAGCTGGGGGTTGTCGTCGTCGTTGTCGAAGTCGCCGTCGTGCAGATCCTCGTAGCACTCCAGGTCTTCGAGGTTCCTGATCTGCTCGAGCGGGATCGGATTGCCCTTCGAGTCGAAAGCGTCGCCGCCGAAGCTCGGCTCACCGGTGACCGGGTCGTCGGAACGGTCGCGGTCCGGTGCTTCGGCCATCGAACGGCGCTGGGAGACCTTGGTGTCCTCGGGGTCGTTCTCGAGGTCGTCCTTGGTGTTGAGCGTGAACGATCGATACGCCAGCGCGAGCACGAAGGCGGCGATACCCATGGTGATGACGATCGCCGTCAGGATCATGGCCTGAGCCAGCGGATCGGCCATGTTCTGGTGCAGCGAGTTGTCTCGACCGACGATAGGCGGGGTACCTGCCGGGCCACCGACGGTGAGCAGCAACAGATTGACTCCGTTGCCGAACAGCAGCAGACCGAGCAGCATCTTGGTGATGCTGCGTTCGAGCAGCAGGTACACACCCGATGCGACGAGAACGCCGACGATGACGAGCATTCCGACATCTGCGGTCATCGGGCACTCACTCGGCCTTGGCTCTGCATTTCCACCTGTGCGTCGAGACGCGCGCCGAGACTGCGGAGCACGTCGAGTACCAACCCGACCACGATGAGATAGACACCGAGGTCGAAGAACAATGCGGTGACCAGCTTGATGTCACCGAGAATCGGCAGTGTCACTTCCAACGTCGCCGACGACAGTGCCGGAGCGCCGAGGAACATCGACGCCACCGCCGTGCCGGCCGCGAAGATCAACCCGAGACCCAGGATCTTGCCTGCGTCGATCGGGACCGCTTCGCCGAGCTCGTACCGGCCACCGGCGAGATACCGCAGCACCAGCGCGAGGCCCGCCGTCAGACCACCGGCGAAAC
This sequence comes from Rhodococcus sp. 06-1460-1B, assembly GCF_002258475.1. Taxonomy (NCBI): domain Bacteria; kingdom Bacillati; phylum Actinomycetota; class Actinomycetes; order Mycobacteriales; family Nocardiaceae; genus Rhodococcus; species Rhodococcus sp. 06-1460-1B. The sequence goes on along the minus strand of NZ_NOYS01000033.1, from coordinate 228,227 downwards.
CGCCGCCGGGGGCATTGTGTCCGGAGAAGAAGAAGTAGATCGACAGCACCATGATCGTCGGGAAGATCAACCGCGTCGTGACTTCGAGAATCAACGAACGATGCCGCGGATCGATCAGATCGCCGCCGAGCAGCCACGTCGTCTCCGCCGCGTCGTTCGTGTCCGACGACGATGCGGGGGCGTCGGACACCCGCGGAGCGCTGCCGAACCGCCGGTTGCGGAACACCAGGCTGGCCACGCCCGTCGCGGCGACGAGGAGTACGCAGATTTCGCCGAGTGTGTCCCAGGCGCGGATGTCGACGAGGATCACGTTGACGATGTTCTTGCCGTCGCCGAGCTCGTACGCGGCCTCGGGGAACTGCAGTGAGACCGGCGCGGCACTGCGGGCGTTCATCGCGAACGCGCCGAGCACGCTGACGGTCGCTCCGACGGCGACGGCGAGTGCGGCGCGGGGGCCACGCGAACCTGCCGAGCCCCGGTCGTCGACCTCGGCGGGCAGTTTGCGCAGTACCAGGACGAACACCACGAGGGTCAGCGTCTCGACGAGGAACTGAGTCAGGGCGAGGTCAGGAGCGCCATGGATGGCGAAGATGACGCCGCAGCCGTACCCGGTGAGTCCGACCAAAATGACACTGGCCAGACGGTTGCGCATCACTGTCGCGCCGAGGCCACCCGCGATCATGATCACTCCGATGACCAGCTGCAGCGGGGTGTTCCACAGCGTGTAATCCAGGCCGGGTTCTTGGCCGACGATCAACACGATGATCGGCAGCAGCACCAGCGTCAGCAGGATCGTGCCCTGAGTGAGGGGGAGCGAACCACGCTGCGTGGTGCCGGTCAAGCGAATGGACAGGGTGTCCATGGACTTGAGCACGTTGTCGTAGATGCGGTCTGCGTTACCGAGCGGCGGATGCTCGAATTTGAGTCGGTTGACCACCCGGTGTGCGATGAACAGCCCGACGCCGCCGGTGACGACGACGACGGTCAGCGCCAGCGGCAGGTTGAACCCGTGCCACAACGCCAGGTGGTAAGGCTCCTGCCCGTACGACGGCAGGGTTCGGGCGTAGGGACTGACGATGTGGTCGACGACCGAGGACGTGAATCCGGCGATCAGACCCAGAACGGCGAGGAACGCGGGCGCGGCGAGGAACAATGCGGAGGGTGCATGCATGGCCCTGACGGACGGGCTCGGACGCTTGAGCTGTTTGCGGGCGAACGCGCCCCAGACGAACCGAATGCTGTAGGTGACCGTCAGAATCGAGCCGATCACCAGGCCCGCGACGACGACAGCCGCGACCGTGGGGTCGAGCGTCGGCGTGCTGATCACGGCCGACAGGGCTGTTTCCTTGCCGACGAAGCCGATCATCGGTGGTAGTCCGGCCATGCTCGCCGCCGCGAGCGCTGCAATGGCGGCGAGCCACGGGGCCTTCTTGCCCAGGTGGGCGAGCTTACGAATGTCTCGGGTGCCGGTGGTGTGGTCGATGATGCCGACCACCATGAACAGCGTGGCCTTGAACATCGCGTGCGCGATCACCATCGTCAGACCGGCCAACATGGCCTTCTCGGATCCGATGCCGACCAGGACCATCAGGAAGCCCAGCTGGCTGACCGTGCCGAACGCCAGAATCAGTTTCAGGTCGAATGCACGCAGTGCTCGCCACCCGGCCAGAATCATCGACAGCAAGCCGAGGCTGATGACCGTGGCGCGCCACGGACCGGAGTCCGCGAAACCCGGAGCGAGGCGCGCGACCAGGTAGATACCGGCCTTGACCATCGCGGCGGCGTGCAGGTAACCACTGACCGGCGTCGGCGCGGCCATGGCACCGGGCAGCCAGAAGTGCATCGGCACGATGGCCGATTTGCTCAGTGCGCCGATGAGGATCAACACGATCGCCACTCCGGGCAGCCAGCCGCCCGGGGCGTTCGCGACGACGTCGGACAGGTTGTACGACCCAGCGGCCTGGCCGAGGACGATGATGCCCACCAGCATCGCCAGACCACCTGCGGTGGTGACGAGCAGAGCCTGCGTCGCGGCGCGCCGACTCGACGCGCGTTCTGCATAGTGGCCGACCAGCAGGAACGACAACACCGTCGTGATTTCCCAGAAGATGTAGAGCACGAGCATGTTGTCGCTGGTGATCAGACCGAACATGGCTCCGGAGAACGCGACCATCTCGGCGGCGAACAGGCCCAGCCTGGGCTCGTCGTCCTCGAAGTAGCGGGCGCAGTACAGCAGGATCAGCGAACCGATGCCCAGAACGAGCAACGACATGATGGCGGCGAGCGAATCGAAGCGCATGTCGATGTCCATCGACAGGCCGGGAACCCATTCGATGTGCAGCTTCTGGTCGGTGTTCCAGTTGCCGAACACCCAGATCAGGCTGAGCAGTGGCACCAGGGCCAAAGGGAAGAATGCAGTACGTCCCCACCACCGGACGAGAAGCGGCGCGAGCAGCGCGGCGGCGGCGTGCGCAAGAAGAATAGCGAGCAAAAATCACTCCGTCGTCTCGGTCGCCTCGGCTTTCGGGCCGGGGCGGTGGTCGTAGGGCGGCGATGAGTAGGGTCGTGAAATTGTGTGTGAAATCGACCTGGGTCTCCGAAGACTCGGCCTTTGAGAAATAGCGGACCGACCACCGAACGGTGGCGGGCACGTTTGTCGGTTTCCATCCTACTTTGCGTGGTCGACGGCGTGCCATGCGGTACAAACCGGACGTTTCCGATAGAGAGAGTCGATCGTCGATGAGTGAACCGAGACCCATTCGCACCGCCGGTCTTGCGTACGTTCGCCACCGCCGCATGCTTCAGACGCGGTCGACGGGCAAATCTGCCTTCTACATGGCCGGCGGCAAGATCGATCCCGGCGAGTCGCCCGAGCAGGCGCTGCACCGCGAGATCAGGGAAGAACTCGACGCCGCGGTCATCGACGTTCGGCTGCTCGGAGTGTTCGAGTGCCAGGCCTGGGGCCATCCGATGGGCACCCCGCTCGAGATCACGTGTTTTCTCGCCGATCTTGCCGACGAGCCGACGCCGACCAGCGAGATCGCCGAGATTCGATACTTCACTCGCGACGAGTACGCCGCCATGCCCGATGTCGCCCCGGGGTCGTTGATGGTGTTCGACCGAATGAAGGCCCTCGATTTGATCGACTGAAGCGCGTATGTTGGATGTGGGAGAACGTACGTTCTCCACAACCGCCGCGAAGGAGTCTCCATGACCGACCTGTCCCAGAAGGCCACCACCCTGCTCGAGCTGCACCAGCCGGGCAACCCGGTCGTCCTGCCGACCGTATGGGACGCCTGGTCCGCCAACCTCGCCGTGTCCGCCGGCTTTACTGCACTGACCGTCGGCAGCCACCCCGTCTCCGACTCCATCGGCAAGCCCGACAACGAGGGCATCACCTTCGACGAACTGCTCAACCGCATCTCCCAGATCTCCGCCGCCGTGGACGCACCGCTCTCGGTCGACATCGAATCCGGCTACGGAGAAGACCCCAAGCGCCTGATCGACGGACTGATCTCCGCCGGAGCCGTCGGCCTCAACATCGAGGACACCGTCCACAGTGAGGGCGGCCGACTCCGCGAAGCACAGGAACACGCCGACTTCGTCGGAGCCCTCCGCGCCGCATCCGACGCCACCGACGTCCACGTCGTCATCAACGCCCGCACCGACCTGTTCGTCAAGCAGATCGGTGACGAGAACGATCGCGTCGACCGCGCCATCGCACGCCTGAAACTGGCCGCCGCTGCCGGTGCCGACTCGCTCTACCCCGTCGGCTTCCACAACGACGCCGACTACAAGCGTCTCGCCGAAGAACTCCCGCTGCCCATCAACGCCATCGCCAACCCCGCCGAGGGCGACCTCTCGCACTTCGCTTCCCTCGGCGTCGGTCGCATCAGCTTCGGCCCGATCTTCCAGATGGTGCTCGCCAAGCGCGCCGAAGAAGTTCTGGCCCGCTGGAAGTGAGAGCGGCTGCGCCGCTTGTGAGTGAAACTTCGTAGCCTGCTACGAGTTTCCGCTCACGACCCGTAAGCCCGCAGATGCGCCACCTGCTCGGGATCGAGTGACGGCTTGACCGTCGCCCGAGCGGTGGCGACATCGTCGGCGGTGACGTCCGCTGCGTCCATCGACCGACGCATCGCCGTCAGTGCGGCCTCGCGCAGCAGGGCTGCGCAGTCCGCGGCGGAGTAGCCGTCGAGATCGCGTGCGAGGGATTCGAGATCGACATCCTCGGCGAGCGGGGTCGACTTGCCCGACGCCTTCAGGATGTCCACTCGCGCATCGGCATCCGGCGGCGGGACGAAGACCAGGCGCTCGAGCCTGCCGGGTCGTAGTAGAGCCGGGTCGATCAGATCGGGCCGGTTCGTTGCGCCGAGAACGACGACGTCGCGCAGTGGTTCGACGCCGTCGAGCTCGGTCAGCAGTGCCGCGACCACTCGGTCGCCGACACCGGAATCCGAACTCTGCCCGCGACGCGGTACGAGGGCGTCGACCTCGTCGAGAAAGATGAGCGAGGGGGCGGAGTCGCGGGCACGCTGAAACAGTTCACGCACAGCCTTTTCCGAGGATCCGACCCACTTGTCCATCAGTTCCGCGCCCTTGACCGAGTGCACGCTGAGCTGGCCCGAACTGGCCAGGGCGCGCACCAGAAACGTCTTGCCGCATCCGGGTGGGCCGTACAGCAGAACTCCGCGCGGTGGCTCGATGCCCAAGCGCGCGAACGAATCCGGATGACGCAGCGGCCACAGGACGGCCTCGGTCAGGGCCTGCTTGGTCTCGACCATGTCTCCCACGTCCTCGAGGGAGAGGCTGCCGATCGCCAATTCCTCGGCCCCCGATCGTGACAACGGCCGAATCACCTGCAGCGCGCCGATCAGGTCGTCGTGCATCAGTGAGGCGGCCGTCGCATCGTTCGATGCTCGCGCGGCCGCTCGTAGCGCCGCTTCGCGCACCAGGGCAGCGAGATCGGCGACAACGAAACCCGGTGTCCGTGAAGCTATTTCGACGAGGTCGACATCACCCTGAGGGACCTTCTTCAGTAGATGCTCCAGTAACGCTCTGCGACCGGCGGCATCGGGGAGAGTGAGGGTCAGTTCGCGATCGCACAGATCCTGCCCACGCACTCTGGCGTCGGTGGCCTCGGGATGTGCCGTCGTCACGATCAGTGCGAAGCCCGGAGTGTCCACGGCACGGCGCAGCACATCGAGGACGAACGTCGACGCAGGCTCCGGATCGGACGGCAGCAACGCGTCGACATCGGTGATCAGCAGCACCCCCGAGCCGGTCAGTTCGTCCACCGCAGCAGTGACGCGTTCGACGCGAGCCGACGCCTCCAATGCGCCGATCGACGGCCCGTCCAGCACGACGCATCGCCGTTCGCCGATGACGGCGCGTGCCAACGTCGTCTTGCCCACTCCGCCGGGGCCGGTGATCAGCACACCCAGATGCGGAGATGCGCCGAGGGTGGCGAGCAGTTCCGACTCGTCGAGCGCCAGTCGTAGCCACTCGGTGAGTTTGGCCTGTGCAGTGCTCACACCCACCAGGTCGGCTGCGCTGACGCGTGGCGGGGCCGCAGCTCCGAGCGTCGGAACCGATGTGGCCGAGGCTGATTCAGGTGATCCCGAGGCGACCGTGCCGCGTCCCCAGCTCACCGCAGAATTGGGTTGCACGCTCACGGGACCGCCGGAGGGTTCGACGGCCGAGACCGTCAACAGTTCGGTCGTCCACGCCACCCCGAACGTTCGCGACAGTGCCTGCGTGGCCGTCGACGTCGATGTGCCGGGCCCCAGATCGCGGGGGAGGAGCGACACGGTGTCGCCCACGGTGAGGACCTTGCCGAGCAGCGCTTGGCGCAGGGTGGCGTCGGAAATGGAACCGGTGGCCAAGGCCGACCCGGTGACCGTGACGGTTCTCGCCCCGTAGACCGTCACGGGAGCGACTGCCACAGAAGCATTTTCGCGCAGTCCGGCATTGGAGAGCGTGACGTCGTCGAGCAGCGCGGTACCCTGCGGGATTCCGCTGGGAGCCTCGGCAACCACCGCAGCCGTACGCCGAGAACCGATGAGCGAGACGGCATCCCATTCCCGCAGACCGAGCGCCGCCAAGACCTCGGGATGGAGCCGGACGACGCCTCGCCTGGCGTCGGCAGCCGAGGTGTTCAATCGGGTGGTGAGAACGAGCTCGGGGGTTCGGGATTCGGTCACACGTCCAACCTAATGGGGTCGTCAGCTGCGCGGTCGGCGAAGTCCCAGACGCGCCTGCGACCGGCGCGCGTTGCCGGGCGACCGTCGAATGGCGCGGCGTTCCGCGCGACGCTCGGCCGGCTTCGCATCCCACGTGTACGGGCGTGCAGCCGTCCAGCGCTGCGAGCGCACCGCGAACGGAATGTGCACGAGGTAGGCGAACACCAATCCCATCAGCAGGACCAGCGGGAACGTGATGAGCGCGGCAGCGAGCAGCGCGACCAACACCAGCAAACCGGCGGCCAAGCGCGGTGGCACCGAGACCGTCTTGAGCGCGAGAGTGGGGATGGTGCTGACGATCAGACCGGCGGTGAGGATCGACCAGCCGGCGACGACGTAGAACGAGGCCCACCAGCCGTCGCCGAATTCCTCGAATGCAGCGATCGGGGCGAGCGCGATGAGTGCACCTGCGGGTGCGGGGACCCCGGTGAAGAACTCGCGGGCGTACGCCGGGGTGTCGTCCTCGTCGAGCAGGGTGTTGAACCGGGCGAGGCGGAGCACGATACTCACGGCGTACACCAGTGCGACGATCCAACCGCCACTACTGCCCTCGAGCAGAGTCACGTAGAGCACCAGGGCGGGCGCGACGCCGAACGAGATTGCATCGGACAGAGAATCCAGCTCGGCACCGATCTTGCTGGTGGCGTCGAGCAGACGAGCGATGCGGCCGTCCAGTGCATCGAGTATCGCAGCGGCACCGATCATCGCGAGTGCGGTTCCGAGTTGACCGTCGAGAGCGAACTTGACCGCCGACAGCCCGGAGCACAACGCGAGAATGGTGACGACCGACGGAAGCAGACGGATAGCAGCAGGCGGCTTGGCGCGTCTGGTGATCATGTCGTTTCTACTGGGGGAGCTCGGCGAGTACCGTCTCGGCACCGACCGCTCGTTGGCCGCGTTCGACGAGGAGCGTCGTCCCGGCCGGGAAGTAGGTGTCGACGCGGGAGCCGAATCGGATCAGGCCGTACGTGTCGCCGATGGAGAGCACGTCTCCGACCTTCGCGTTGTTGACGATGCGTCGAGCGATGAGACCGGCGATCTGAACTACGCCGACGTGGTGGCCGGATTCGGTCTCGATGTGCATGCTGTTGCGCTCGTTGACCTCACTGGCCTCGGCCAGGTCGGCGGACTTGAACTGGCCGCGGCGATGTACGACCTCGACCACGCGTCCGCCGACGGGAACACGCTGCACGTGCACGTCCAGAACGGACAGGAAGATGCTCACTCGCGGCACGGGCTGTGCACCGAGATCGAGCTCGGCGGGCGGGACGGCGGTGTCGACGAGGGTGACCAAACCGTCGGCGGGAGCGACGACGACGCCGGGGCGGTTCGGCGGCACCCGCGACGGGTGGCGGAAGAAGGTGGCGCAGGCTCCTGCGGCGACGAGCCCGGCATTGCGGACCCACTTCGACCGACGGGCGAGCACTGCGACGGCCAGGGGACCGCCGACGAAGGGCAGTCCGGCGGGGTGTAGCGGTGGAACCGTTTCGCGAACCAGGTCGACGATGTGAGCCACTCCCGTGCGGGGTGGTTGATCAATCGGGGCGGGACGGCGTGCCACGGTCTCCTCTTACTGTCGGGCGAGCTCGGATGCGGGCAGGGATTGGACGCCGGGGACTGATCGGACGGCGAACAAAACGACTGCCGGGGCCCTCACAGAGTACGTGAGCGGCCCCGGCAGTCGGGAAGTGCGAGTGAAATCAGACGCGGCTGCGACCGGTCACGAGCTTGACCAGGAACAGCAGGATGCATGCACCGAGGATGCAGGTGATGAAGCTGAAGATCAGGCCGCCACCTTCGACGTCGACGCCGAAGACCTTGAGCAGGTAACCGCCGATGAGGCCGCCGATGATGCCGACGACGATGTTCAGGATGATGCCCATCTGAGCATCGGTCTTCATGATCTTGCTGCCGATCCAGCCTGCGAGCCCGCCGATGATGATCCAGCCGATGATTCCGAGACCCAACATGTGTTGCCCCCACTTTCCGTGTGTTCGATTGCTTGTCGAAACCATGGATGCCCAGGGGCAACAAACCTGAAACCTTCCTGAGAAAAGTTATTTTCGGCTCGACTTTTCGCTTTCGGTCTTGATTCGTCGGAGCGTGCTGTTCATGCCTTCGACCAGCTCGACATCGAACTCGTCGATCCCGCCGAGGATCCGCTTGACCAGCAGCGACGACACGGCCGAGGTGCCGCTCGGTGCTTCCCGCTTCTCGACGACGGTGGTTCCGTTTGCCGTCGGAGTGAGCGTGTACGACCAGATCGTCTTGTTCTCGACGATGCGGAACGCCAGTGCCTTGTTCGGCTCGAAGGTGACGACCTTGGCGCTGGTCGGCCAGACGAGCAGGCCCTTGCGGTTGATGTTGAGCGTTCGGGTGCCCTTGCCGACGGGTCCGCCGAAGACCTTCATCTTCTTGCACTGCGGACTCCACTCGCCCATGCGCTGTAGGTCCGAGACGACCGACCACACGGCCTGCGGACTGGCATCGATGTCGATCGTGGCTTCGAGGGTCTTGCTCAACGTGGGCCTCCGGGTTGTAGGAATAGCTGCAACTGATCGTCACACCAATCGTGTGCATCCTATGCGGCCGTGACCACACTCGGCCACCATGTGAGTGAAACCTCGTAGCCCACTACGAACTTCCACTCACATGCGAGCGAAGCGAGCTCCACTCCCGCTCACATGCGAGCGAAGCGAGCCAAGACGAACGCATACAGGCCGTAAAGAGCGATTCCCACGCCGGCGAGGATCAACAGAACCTGCCCGTACGGCTGGGCTCCCAGGGTCTTGACGGCGCCGTCGATTCCGGTGGCCTTCGACGGGTCCGACTGCAGTACCGCCACGACCACGAGGATTCCGGCTCCCACGAGCGCCGTGCCCTTGGCCGCGTATCCGGCGATACCGAGTTTGACGACCGCTCCGCTCTGGCTGCCTTCGAGGTCGTCGAGGAAATTCTTCGAGACGCCCTTGTAGACGTGGTATCCGCCGACGCCGATGACGATCAGGGCGATGACGATCAGTACGAGCTTGCCGCCACCGGATTCCATCAGTCGCGCCGAGTAGCCGGCGTTCTGTTGTCCGCTGGACTTACCGGATCCGGTCGCGAAACCGTAGGTAGAGAATGCGAAGGCGATGTAGACGACGGCCAGCGCCGCCGCCTTGAGTCGATCCATCGCGCTGCCCTCGTCGGAATCGGACTTCTTGCCGACGATGGCCTCGACGATGCGCCACAGGGCCAGTGCCACGAACGCGACGACGGCAACCCACAGTGCGATCTTGCCGCCGGGCTTCTCGGCCAGTTCTGCGAGTGCTCCGGACTGGTCGGCGTTACCGCCCTGACCGAACGCCAATCGGATGGCGATGTACCCGATCAGGATGTGCAGCACTCCGCTGACGAAGTGGCCGGCCCGGGCCGCCTTCTCGAATGCACCGTTGTCCTGAACTGAATTGGCCAGTGATTTTCCTGTAGCCGATTTGCCTGCTCCCGAATGTCCCGACGTGGATTTTCCCGACGTGTTCACGAACGTTCCCCGATCAGTTGATGTGGGCCGATGTTTACCCCACGTAGAGCGGGGAGAAACGGTCTTTCGGCGCGAAACGCCGTACGAGATCCCAGCCCGGCGTTAACGCCGGGCGGACACTGATCGATGTAGCAAGCGGAGTGTCGGGACCAACGAAGAAATTGTTCGGAGTGATCCACCGTGAAATTACAGTCGATAATGCGTCGTACCAGCAGTGATCTGCCCCTGTTGAAGACCGCCAGGATGAGCGGCAGTCCGCGTACCTGGCCTGCCGAGAAGCTCGAGCGGCTGCTCACCCCGCAGGAGATCGATCTGATCAGGCGCGGCCGAATCTGACCCTGCTGTTCCCAGGCTCGACGCCGTCACTCACCTCCCATAGGGGGTCCGGTGGTGGCATGCTCATGAGGTTGACGAGCACCAGTCCTGGAGGGTCATGAAACCGGTCATTCTCAGCGTCGACGACGATCCCGGAGTATCGCGTTCGGTCGCCCGCGACCTGCGCCGCCGGTACGGCGAGCAGTACCGCATCGTGCGCGCGGAATCCGGTGCCGGGGCGCTCGATGCGCTCAAGGAACTGACGTTGCGCGGCACTCCGGTCGCGATCCTGTTGGCCGACTACCGCATGCCGAACATGAGCGGCATGGAATTTCTCGAACAGGCCATGGATCTGTTCCCGACGGCGCGGCGAATCCTGCTCACCGCCTATGCCGACACCGACGCTGCGATCGACGCCATCAACGTCATCGATCTCGACTACTACCTGCTCAAGCCGTGGGATCCACCCGAGGAAAAGCTCTACCCCGTCCTCGACGCTCAGCTCGAAGCCTGGTGTGCGTACGACCACCGGGCGGTGGAGGACACCAAGATCGTCGGCCACCGCTGGTCTGCGCGGTCTTCGGAGATCAGGGAGTTCCTCGCCCGCAATCAACTGCCGTACCGCTGGTACATGTCCGACGAATCGGAGGGTGCGCGGCTGTTGGCGGCGGCCGGAGTGGCCGACGACCGGCTGCCGGTGGTCATCACCACCGAAGGTGACGCGTTGATCGAGCCGTCCGATGCCGAACTCGGCAACCGCCTGGGGCTGACGGTCTCGCCGTCGGAAGAGTTCTACGACCTCGTCGTCATCGGCGGCGGCCCGGCCGGTCTCGGCGCTGCGCTCTACGGCGCGTCCGAGGGCCTGCGCACCACGTTGATCGAGCGCACCGCGACCGGCGGGCAGGCCGGGCAGAGTTCACGCATCGAGAACTACCTCGGTTTTCCCGACGGCGTCTCGGGTGCACAACTCGCGGAGCGGGCTCGGCGGCAGGCGCTGAAGTTCGGTGCCGAGGTGGTCACCACGCAGGACGTCGTGGCCTTGGAGGCCAACGGCGCTGCGCGGACCGTGCGGTTCGCCGACGGCCGCAGCATCAGCGCCCAGACGATCATCCTGTCCACCGGCGTCGCGTACCGCCGGTTGGAGGCCCCCGGAATCGACGACTTCACCGGTCGCGGAGTGTTCTACGGATCGGCGATGACCGAGGCAGCTCGCTGCGCCGAGCAGGACGTCTTCATCGTCGGCGGCGCGAACTCCGCAGGCCAGGCAGCGGTGTATCTCTCACGGGGCGCGAGGTCGGTGACGATCCTGATCCGCGCGGCGTCCCTCGAGGCATCGATGTCGTACTACCTCATCAAGCAGATCGAGGAGAACCCGAAGATCAGCGTTCGGCCGTGTACCGAGGTCGTCGGCGTCTCCGGTGACGGGCACCTCGAGCAGATCACGCTGCACAACAGGGCAACCGACGAGACGACGACGGTGGACGCGCAGTATCTGTTTCTGTTCATCGGCGCGGCACCGCGTACCGATTGGCTCGACGGCGTGCTCGTGCGTGACGATCACGGATTCGTGGTGACGGGCCCCGATCTGGTGGTCGACGGCCGCGGTCCTGCCGGGTGGACACCCGCGCGGTTGCCGCATCACCTCGAGACGAGCGTGCCGGGAGTGTTCGCGGCCGGGGACGTCCGGTCGGACTCGGCCAAGCGGGTTGCCTCGGCAGTGGGAGAAGGAGCGATGGCCGTGATGTTGGTGCACAGATACCTGGCAAATCCGTGAACGCGCCCCTGTGCGATCCGGAGGAGTTGCGGACGCTGTTCTTGTTCGAGCAGCTCACCGACGCACAGCTCGCCGAGCTGTGTCGAGACGGCCGTATCGAAACGATCGAGCCGGGGCCGGTGTACGCAGAGGGCGACCCAGCGACGTGCTTCTACGTGTTGATCGAGGGCTCGGTGGTGCTCTCGAAGCTCTCGGGCGGGGAAGACCTGGTGGTCAATCGCACCTCGCAGCGCGGGGTGTATGCCGGTGCGTGGCAGGCGTATCTGGGCGATCGAGTACCGCAGACCTATCAGGGTTCGATGCGGGTGACCGCGCAGTCCCGGTTCTTCGTCCTCGATGCCGACTGCTTCGCCTCGATCGTGCGCGAGTGGTTCCCGATGGCGTTGCATCTGCTCGAGGGATTGTTCTTCGGAAATCAGAACACCAAGCAGGTCGTCGAGCAGCGAGAACGCTTGTTGGCGTTGGGTTCTCTGTCGGCCGGGTTGACGCACGAGCTGAACAATCCGGCCGCGGCCGCGGTGCGGGCGACGTCCGCGTTGCGAAATCGGGTGGCGCACATGCGGCAGAAATTGGCAATGATTGCCGGCGGGACTCTCGATCGCTCGAGCTTGTCGCATCTGGTCGGACTGCAGAACGAGGCCGTGGAGTTGGTGGCCAAGGCTCCGAAGCTCACCGCAATGGAAGCGTCGGACCGGGAGGACGAGCTCGGAGAGTGGTTCGACGACAACGGAATCGACGGGGGATGGGATCTGGCCCCCACTTTCGTCTCGGCGGGTCTCGACGTGCCGTGGCTGGATCGGGTGTCGGCGACGGTGGGGGATCCGGCCATGCTCGAAGGGGCGATCAGGTGGCTCAACTACACGGTGGAAACCGAGTTGTTGATGAACGAGATCTCGGATTCGACCACTCGGATCTCCACTCTGGTCGGCGCGGCCAAGCAGTACTCGCAGATGGATCGAGCGCCGTACCAGACCGTCGATGTGCGGGAACTACTCGACAGCACGCTGATCATGTTGGGGCGCAAGATCGGTGACGATATCCGCGTGGTGAAGGAATACGACCCGTCGGTCCCGCCCATTCCCGCGTATGCCGCCGAGCTCAATCAGGTATGGACCAATCTGATCGACAATGCGGTGCAGGCCATGGAGGGCCGCGGCACGCTCACCGTCCGCACACTTCTCGACGACGATCAGGTGCAGATCGAGGTGTGCGATACCGGACCCGGTGTGCCGGAGGACATTCGGTCGCGAATATTCGAGCCGTTCTTCACCACCAAGGCCGTCGGTGAGGGCACGGGGCTCGGTCTGGACATCTCGTGGCGGATCGTGGTGAAGAAACATCAGGGCGATCTGCGAGTGGTGTCCCAGCCGGGGGACACCCGATTCATCGTGCGACTGCCCGTTCATCCAGCAATCGAGGAGGCATCATGACAATCGACGGTATCGATCCGACAGTCTCGCCGTCCGGCCCGGGCTGCGTGGAGTGCACGCAGACGCAGGGGTGGTGGGTGCATCTGCGGCGGTGTGCGCAGTGCGGGCACATCGGGTGCTGTGATTCGTCTCCGTCGCAGCACGCCAGCAAGCATGCCGAATCCACTCGGCACCAGTTCGTGCGCAGCTTCGAGCCCGGCGAGGACTGGTTCTACAACTACGAGGACGAGCAGATGTACGACGGGCCCGAACTTGCTCCGCCGCAACATCATCCGCTCGACCAGACGGTTCCGGGCCCTCGTGAACGGGTGCCCTCGAATTGGCAGAGTCTGATCAACTGAATGGGCGGGGCCGACTGAACAGTCGATTTCGCGCGGATGAACACCGCAAATCGAGTGCGCACTGTGGGTAATCTCGCAGCATGACCTTGATTGCGGAGGACCTGCTGCTGTTGTTGCTCGACGACGAATCGGGCAAGCCATCGGCCGATTCCACCAAGTTGCCCCGTGTTCTCGCGGGTGCGCTGGTCGTCGAGCTCGCCCTGGGCGGGTCGCTCCGCATCACCTGTCCCGGTGAGCAGACCAAGAAGGACCACGTCGTCGTCGCGGGAGATCCGCCCGCGGACCCGTTGCTGCGCCGGGTGTTCGATCTGGTGGCAACGGCGTCGCGGTCGATGAAGCCGCAGAAGGTGATCGAAAAGTCGCAGAAGAATCTGGCGAAGGAACTGGCTGCGCGTCTGGTCGCGCAGGGCTTCGTCACCGAGAAGCAGGACAAGGTCTGGGGGCTTTTCCCGACGACGACGTGGCCGGCTCGCGACACCTCGCGGGAGAAGGTGCTGCGGGATGCACTGCGGAGTGCTCTCGTCGACGGCACGACGCCGACGCCGCATTCGGCTGCTCTGATCTCACTGATCTCGGCAGTCGATCTGACGCACAAGGTCATCGTCGATGCCGACAAGAAGGTGCTGAAGACGAGGGCCAAGCAGATCGCCGAGGGTGAGTGGGCGGGTGCAGCTGTCCGCAAAGCGGTCTCGGACGTCAATGCCGCGGTGACGGCAGCGATCATGGTGCCCGTCATCGTTTCGACCACGAGCAGCTGAGGGCGAAAATGAGAAGTATTGCGATTCTGTTGTTCGACGACGTCGAGGTGCTCGATGCCTGCGGGCCGTTCGAGGTGTTCTCGGTGGCCAATCGGGTGGCACAACGTGCCGGTAGCGCGGTGCCTTTCGACGTGACGCTCGTCGGGCTCGACGACGCAGCGGTACGCGCGCGAGGTGGGATGAGGATCGGCGTCGACACCACGATCGACGATCCACGGACCTACGACCTCGTCCTGGTTCCCGGCGGTGTCGTCGACGCGGTCGAAGCGGACGGCCGAGTGCTTCAGTGGCTGCAGCGACTTCGACCCACCGCAGAAGTTGTCGCATCGGTGTGCACCGGTGCTTTCGTTCTCGCCGCGGCGGGCCTGCTCGATTCGCGTCCGGTCACCACGCACTGGGAGGACCTCGACCTGTTGCGCACCCGCTGGCCCGCGCTGGCCGTGCATGAGGGAGTTCGATACATCGACCACGGTGATTTGGCGACGTCGGCCGGTATCAGTGCAGGCCTGGACCTTGCGCTGCATCTGGTCGCGCGGTGGACGAGCGCCGATCAGGCTCTCGCCACCGCGGGCCAGATGGACTACGACTGGTCAGGCGCTGAGCACCCGTAGGACCAGGGCAACGACGGCGAACACGGCCAGGCCTGCCGCCGGACCGAATTCCTTGTCCTTGATGCGCAGGTGCGCGACGACTGCTCCGACGAAGTACGCGATGACGCCGATGGCTGCCGCGACCCCGATCGGCCATGCGAACAGGCCGACGAGCAGGCCGATGGCACCGAGAATCTCCGCGTAGGCCAGCCGCGGAATCTTGTCGGCGGGCACGCCCACCTGCTCGAGCATCGGGACGACGGAGGGGTTGCGCGTCAACTTCCCGACGGCGGAGAACGTGAGTGCCACGGCCAGCAGCACCGACACGACGACTGTTGCGATGAACATGAGCCCTGCTTTCATTTCTGAGGCCACTAGTGAAACAGAAGTGGCAAGGCAGACAGTAGCACTTCGGTACGGTGGGGTCATGGCCGCGAACGAACCCACTCACGAACCTCGTGCCTGCGACGGAGCTCTGACCAAAGCGTTCGGCTTCCTCGGCAAGCGATGGAACGGAATTCTGCTGGCCACCCTGATGAACGGGTCGATGGGATTTGCGGACCTACGCCGGGCCGTCGGTGGCATCAGCGATTCGGTCCTGTCCGAGCGGCTCGGAGAGCTCGGCAAAGCCGGCCTGGTCCAGCGAACAGTGGACCATGGACCGCCGCTCTCGGTGCAGTACAGCCTGACGCCGTCCGGAGCGGCGCTGCTGCCGTCACTGCAAGCACTGACCGACTGGGCTTCGAAAAACCTCTGACCCCCGCGAACGTGTCGCGAGGGCCAGAGATCGGTGGGTGAGAAGGTGTTCAGTCGCCGTTCTTGACGTTCTGGCCTTCGGCCGAATCTGCGAACTCCTGGGTGTCGAACACTTCGCCGCCCAGGGGATCGACCGGTGCGTTGTCACCGGAGTACTCGACCGCACCCGTCTCGGGGTGAATTTCGAGTTGTTCGGTGGGCACCTCGTGCACCGCCAGCACGACGCTGCCGTCCGTGCGCGGCGGCGTCACCCCTTCCCGGGACGGTGCCAAGCCGGAGAACGTCGACGAAATCCCGGCACTCACTCGCTTGCGTGCCGCCGGTGACACCGGTGCGGTCTCCGGCTCGTCCTCCCCGACATCGGGTGTCGCGGTGACGCGCAAGTACCGCGGGGTGGTGGCGACGTCGTAGCGGAAGGCCTTGAGCATCGACACGCATGCCAGCACCAACACGATCGAGAACGGTACTGCCGTGGCTATCGACATCGTCTGCAGGGCAGTCAGAGAACTGGTTCCTCCGATCAGCAGCAGCACAGCCGCAGCCACGCCCTGCAGGACGGCCCAGTACACCCGCGTGATCTTCGGGGTTTCCAGCTCGCCGCCGGTCGCGAGGATGTCGATCACCAGCGAGCCGGAGTCCGAGGACGTCACGAAGAAGAACACGATCACAGCAATGGCGATGACGCTGGTCAACGCCGCAATCGGCAGACCGTCGAGCACCTGGAACAGACTGGTGTTGGTGTTCACGGCCCCTTCGGCGTCGAGCAGATCGCCGTCGTTTCGTTGCCGCAGAATGCCCGTGTCACCGAAGATCGTGAACCACAGCGAACCGACGATGGTCGGTGCCAGGAGTACGCCGAAGACGAATTCACGGATGGTGCGACCGCGAGAGATGCGGGCGATGAACATGCCGACGAAGGGTGCCCAGCTCATCCACCAGCCCCAGTAGAAGATGGTCCAGCCGCCGGCCCAACCGTCGTCGGAGAACGGAGAGGTGCGCAGCGCCAACTCGGGCAGGGCCTGGACGTAACCGCCGAGATTCTGCACCCAGGACTGCATCAGGAACAGCGTCGGGCCGAGGAGCAGCACGAACAGGGCGAGCGCAGCTGCCAGACCCATGTTGATGTTGGACAGCCACTTGAGGCCCTTGGACACTCCACTGACCACCGAGAAGGTGGCGATGCCGGTGATGGCGGCGATGAGCAGGATGACGAACCAGTTGGTGGTCTCCACCCAGCCGAGGTACTCCAGCCCCGCGGAGATCTGCTGCACACCGAATCCGAGCGAGGTCGCCACACCGAACAGGGTGCCGACGATGGCGACCGTATCGATGGTGTGCCCGATTGCACCCTCGATGCGCTTGCGGCCCAGCAGTGGCTCGAGCAGCCAACGCACGGTCAGCGGGCGACCCTTGCGGTAGGTCATGTACGCCATACCGAGGCCGACGACCACGTAGATGGCCCATGCGTGCAGACCCCAGTGGAAGAGCGTGAGCTCCATCGCCTGGCGTGCGGACGCGTCGGTGCTGCCGGGGATGCCTCCGGCCTCGGGTGGTGTCACGTAGTGCGAGAGGGGCTCGGCGACGCCGTAGAACACCAGGCCGATTCCCATGCCGGCGCTGAAGAGCATCGCGAACCAGGACAGGACGCCGAACTCCGGCTTCTCGTCGTCTCGGCCCAGACGAATGTTGCCGACCCTACTGAGGCCGCAGTACAGCGCGAACAGTACGAAGCCGGTCGCGGCGAGGATGTACCACCAGCCGACGCCGGACGTGATCGCCTTGTTGAGTGTGTCGAACGAATCCGCCGCGGTGCTCGAATAGACCACGGAGAAGGCGATCATGACGAAGATGATGATGGACGCGGGCACGAAGACCGGTTTGAGCAGTCCTCCCCACGCTTCCTTCACAGCTTTCATTTACTTGACTTCCTTTGAACTCGAGTCACGGTGATCGGCTGACCACTATCGGTATGCCGCTATATTTCTCTTGTTTCGGTCAAGTACCGGTAAACACCATAAGCGACATCGGCGCTGGTGGCGAAACTGCCGCACGCCCCGGCGGCACCACCGAGTCGCCGGAATGTGCCCCGCGGACTACAGTTCTGTCGATGCTGCGGCTTCGTCCGATCGTCCCTCTCGTGAGCCTGTGGGCTGTGAGTGAGGCTGCGCAGCAGGTGATTCCATGACGCCCGGCCAGCTGCAGCCGGGTGCGGAGTTCGCCGGCTTCCGGGTGCAGCGTCGCCTCGGGGTCGGCGGCATGAGTGAGGTGTACCTCGTACTCGGCCGGGGACACGATCGGCTCGAAGCTCTGAAGATCCTCGACCACGACGCCTCGCGCTCGCCGCGACTGCGCACCAAATTTCGGACCGAGGCCACGGTGGCCGAGCTGCTGGTGCATCCGAACATCGTGTCGGTGCACGAACACGGTGAATTCGAGGGCCAGTTGTGGATGTCGATGCACTACGTCGACGGGTACAGCGCGGCGCGGTTGGTCGCTCGCGGTCAGATCCCTCTCGACGTCTCCCGTGTGGCGCGCATCGTCGCCGAGGTGGCCAAGGGCCTCGACTATGCCCACTCGAACGGCGTCCTGCACCGCGACGTCAAGCCGTCGAACATCCTCATCTCCACCGAGCGAGTAGACGGGTACGAGCAAGTGTTGTTGTCCGACTGGGGAATTGCGCGTCTGGTCGACGACTCGACGCCGCTGGTCGTCGGCGGAACTGTACTGGCGTCCATCCACTACGCGGCACCGGAACTGCTTCGCGGGGGAGTGCTGAGCGCGCAGACCGACGTCTACGCATTGGGGGCGACGCTGGTCGAATTGCTGACCGGGCGAACGCCGTACCCGTTGGCCACGCCGCTCGCGATCACCGCCGCACATCTGTCGGCCGAACCGCCTGCGGTGACGAGGCGTCGGCGATCACTGCCGCGGGGTCTCGACGCGGTGGTCGCACGCGCGTTGGCCAAGGACCCGGCGGATCGATTCCAGACCTGCGTGGAGCTTGCCGATGCCGTGGCTGCTGCTGTTTCTGCCGGAGTGCCGGAGCCGCCGGCGCGACGCTCACCGTTCACCCGCTCGCGATGGCTCAGGTTTTCTTGACTCCATGAGCAGGGCCCCGCATCGGGTCGATGCGGGGCCCTGGCTCGAGAGGGGGTTGGGAAGGGTCACTCCTCCGGTTCGGTCGGACGGTTGGCCACCACCGGGTACTGGCCGGTGTAGCCCATTCGTTCTTCGGCCACCGAGAGCACCTTGGTGCGCACCAGGAACCAGCCGCCGATCAGTGCGGGGATGATGACGACGAGGGTCGCGATGGTCCACGAGCCGATCGGGGCATCGAAGGCCATCAGGACCAGCACGCCGAACAGGAACACCAGCGTCGCGTAGCTCGTGTACGGCGCACCGAACAGTCGGAACTTGGGCCGCTTCAGGATGCCCTTCTTGGACCAGCGGTACAGCTGAATCTGGCACAGCACGATGGTCGCCCAGCTGGCGATGATGCCCAGTGCGGACATGTTGAGCACGATCTCGAACGCCTCGCCGGGGGCGATGGCGTTGAGGGCGACACCGAACAGGGTGATGAAGCAGGTCAGCAGAATGCCGCCGAACGGTACTCCGCCCTTGGTCATCTTCTTGGTGAATTCCGGTGCGCTGCCGTTCATCGCCATCGACCGCAGAATTCGGCCGGTCGAGTAGAGACCGGCGTTGAGGCTGGACAGCGCCGCGGTGAGCACCACGATGTTCATGATGGTGCCCGCGCCGCCGAGGCCGATGCTCGAGAAGAACGTCACGAACGGCGAGGTACCGGCCTGATATGCGGTGTACGGCAACAGTAGTGCGAGCAGTACCAGCGAGCCGACGTAGAACAGTGCGATACGGGCGATGACCGAGTTGATCGCCCGCGGCATGATCTTCTCCGGGTTCTCGGTCTCACCGGCCGCGGTACCCACCAGTTCCACTGCGGCATAAGCGAACACGACGCCCGAGATGACGATGACCAGGGGCCACGCGCCGGACGGGAACAGGCCGCCGTTGTCGGTGATCAGGCTGATTCCGGGCATCTCGGAACCGACGGGGATGCGGCCGGCCAGGAAGACGATGCCGACGATCAAGAAGGTCACCAGCGCGATGACCTTGATCATGGCCGCCCAGAACTCCATTTCACCGAACCACTTGACCGACACCAGGTTCAGGCTCATCACCAGAACCAGTGCGACCAGCGCGATGGCCCACTGCGGAATCACCTCGAAACTTCCCCAGTAATGCATGTAGGTCGCGATGGCCGTGACGTCGACGATGGCCGTCATCGCCCAGTTGAGGAAGTACATCCACCCGGCGACGAATGCGGCCTTCTCGCCGAAGAACTCGCGAGCGTACGAGACGAAGCTGCCCGACGACGGGCGGTGCAACACCAATTCGCCGAGGGCACGGAGAATGAAGAAGACGAAAATTCCACAGAGGGCGTAGGCGAGGAACAGGCCGGGGCCGGCACTGGCGAGGCGTCCGCCCGCGCCGAGGAACAGGCCGGTGCCGATTGCGCCACCGATCGCGATCATCTGCAACTGTCGAGGTTTGAGGCCCTTGTGGTAGCCCTCTTCCTCGTGGTCCATCGCCGAGTTGTCGTACGAAGTGTCGACCGTATCGGACATGTTCGATCCTCACTTGTCGCATTTGCGGGGTTTTGTCCGAATTTTTCGGCGTCGAAGCCGTTGTCACCCAACGGTATTGGCGTCGAGGGTCCACCGCACAGTATTCCGATGTAAACAATGCGTACGGGTGTGAACAGTGTGTGACAAATATCGGCTCGGCTGAGCATTTGCTCGGAACCTTCGTGGCGCGGTGGCGTCGAGCATGGGGGTGCGGGGGTTCGCCGACGGCATACGACCTTGCACTCGCCATGGGCGAGTGCTAGAAATGCAGTTGGCACTCTCGACACGTGAGTGCCAGGTCGGGACACGGTGAGGCCGGGGAATCAACGACACCCCTGGTCGTCCGTCGCGGGCACCGAGCTCGGCCAGCAATGTGTCACCCCCAATCCGGAGGATCACTTCGCAATGGCCAAGATCATCGCGTTCGACGAAGAGGCACGCCGTGGCCTCGAGCGAGGCCTCAATGCCCTCGCCGACGCAGTAAAGGTGACGTTGGGCCCCAAGGGTCGCAACGTCGTACTCGAGAAGAAGTGGGGAGCTCCCACGATCACCAACGATGGTGTTTCCATCGCCAAGGAGATCGAGCTCGAAGATCCCTACGAGAAGATCGGTGCCGAGCTCGTCAAGGAGGTCGCCAAGAAGACCGACGACGTCGCAGGCGACGGCACCACCACCGCTACCGTTCTCGCCCAGGCACTCGTCCGTGAAGGCCTGCGCAACGTCGCAGCCGGCGCGAACCCGCTCGGCCTCAAGCGCGGCATCGAGAAGGCTGTTGCAGCCGTCACCGAGTCGCTGCTCGCGTCCGCCAAGGAGATCGACACCAAGGAGCAGATCGCTGCTACCGCTGGCATCTCCGCAGGCGACCCGTCCATCGGCGAGCTCATCGCCGAGGCCATGGACAAGGTCGGCAAGGAAGGCGTCATCACGGTCGAGGAGTCCAACACCTTCGGCCTGCAGCTCGAGCTCACCGAGGGCATGCGCTTCGACAAGGGCTACATCTCGGCGTACTTCGCCACCGATGCAGAGCGTCAGGAAGCCGTCCTCGAAGACGCGTACATCCTGCTCGTCAGCTCCAAGATCAGCACCGTCAAGGACCTGCTGCCGCTGCTGGAGAAGGTCATCCAGTCCGGCAAGCCGCTCGTCATCATCGCCGAGGACGTCGAGGGCGAAGCTCTCTCCACCCTCGTGGTGAACAAGATCCGTGGCACCTTCAAGTCCGTCGCCGTCAAGGCACCCGGATTCGGTGACCGCCGCAAGGCGCAGCTCGCCGACATCGCCATCCTCACCGGCGGCGAGGTCATCAGCGAAGAGGTCGGCCTCTCCCTGGAGACCGCCGGACTCGAGCTGCTCGGTCAGGCACGCAAGGTCGTCATCACCAAGGACGAGACCACCATCGTCGAGGGCTCGGGAGATTCCGACGCCATCGCCGGTCGCGTCAACCAGATCCGCGCCGAGATCGAGAACTCCGATTCCGATTACGACCGCGAGAAGCTGCAGGAGCGCCTGGCCAAGCTGGCCGGTGGCGTTGCAGTCATCAAGGCCGGAGCGGCAACCGAGGTCGAGCTCAAGGAGCGCAAGCACCGCATCGAAGATGCAGTGCGTAACGCCAAGGCAGCCGTCGAAGAAGGCATCGTCGCCGGTGGCGGCGTGGCACTGCTCCAGGCAGCGCCCGCACTCGACAACCTCAAGCTCGACGGTGACGAGGCAACCGGCGTGAACATCGTTCGCGTCGCACTGTCCGCCCCGCTCAAGCAGATCGCATTCAACGCAGGCCTCGAGCCCGGCGTCGTTGCGGACAAGGTCTCCAACCTGCCCGCAGGTCACGGCCTCAACGCCGCGACCAACGAGTACGAGGACCTGCTCGCTGCAGGCATCAACGACCCGGTCAAGGTCACCCGCTCGGCGCTGCAGAACGCAGCGTCCATCGCGGCTCTGTTCCTCACCACCGAGGCCGTCGTCGCCGACAAGCCCGAGAAGGCCGGAGCGCCCGCTGGCGATCCGACCGGTGGCATGGGCGGCATGGACTTCTGAGTCCAGCCCCTCGCTGAAAAAGCCCGACTCCCTTTCGAGGGGGTCGGGCTTTTTCGTGTGCTGTAGTCAGTCCTGGTGATACGCGATGTTGACGACGTTGCCGTCGGGAGCGCGAACGAAGAAGCGGCGCACACCCCACGGCTCGGTCGTCAATGGGTGCACGATCTCGTAGCCCAGTTTCAGCGCTTCGGCGTACGCGCCGTCGACATCGTCGGTGTGCACCGACATCACCGAATCCTCGGGTGCGCTCCGATCGCTCGTCCAGCTGAACGCTCACCGGGCGATCGGGTGACGACAGCCGCGCGACCCACCCCATATCGAACTCCTCGGATTTCAGACCGAGGAACTCGGTGTAGAACGATTTGGCCTCGTCGACGTCCGGAACCCGCAGATTGGTGATGATGCTCGTCGTTTTCATCGAACTCCCTTTCCGAACGTGGGCCGGTCGGAGACCCGGGAGGTTCGACGCTAGCAGCGGAGTTGTCGGCTGTTCGGTGGTTAGTGTGGGGCATGACGCGAATCCGCTCGATGACGGTCGCACTCGCTCTGGCAGCGGCCCTCGCGGGCTGCTCCACCTCCGGAACTGCCACGCCCGTATCGGCACCGACCACAACCGATGTCACCGCCACCACCGAGCGCGCCGAGCCGACGTCTACAACGCCAACCACTACCTCGAGTGCCGCCGAGCCGTACGTCGTCGGCAGTACGCGCATCACCGGATCGACAGCGCGTGCGACCTACGATGTCGCGATTCCACAGCTGAGCGGCGGCAATCCGGCCGTGACAGCGGAGTTCAACGAGTCGATGCGCGCGGCGTTGCAGGACCAGATCGACCGCGATTACGGGAACGACTTCGCTCTCAGCGACGGCTACTCGACGGGTACGACCTATGTCGGGCGGCGGGTGATCAGTGCCGAACAGATCACCGATTGGATCGCCGTACCGCCCGGAGCGCACGGTAATTCACTGCTTGCGACCGTGACGATCGACGCCGATACCGCACAGCCGATCACTCTCGGTGATGCCTTCACCGACCTCGATGTCGGTCTGTCTCGACTGTCCGATCGAGCAGCGGCAATTCTCCCGTCCACCCGCGCGGGCGCGAGCTTCGAGCGCTCGGGCATCGAGCCGACGGTGGCCAACTTCGGCAACTGGACGGCATCGCCGGAAGGTATGAACATTCACTTCGGTGACTACCAGGTGGGGGCCTATGGCATCGGCCTCGTCACGATCACAATCCCCTGGACCGACCTCTCAAATGTTCTCGCTCCCGGCATGCAGGACGTGTTGAGCAGCTGACCCTCAGCCCGGCAATGCGAGCATGGACCCATGATGATTCGCGCAGGGGTGCTGGAGGTTGCGTACGAACGCGTCGGTGATCCGTCGGGTCGATCGGTAGTGCTGATGCACGGGTTTCCGTACGACCCGCGCAGTTACGACGACGTCGCCAGGCTGCTCGCTCAGTCCGGCTACGACGTGGTGGTGCCCTACCTGCGCGGCTTCGGACCGACTCGCTTCGTCGACGCCGACACGATGCGCTCGGGTGAACAGGCTGCGATCGGCCACGATCTTCGCGAGCTGATCCTCGCCCTGGAGCTGAACGACCCCATCGTCGCCGGCTACGACTGGGGTGGCCGAGCGGCGTGCGTCGTCGCCGCGCTGTGGCCGGAATTGGTGTCCGGTCTGGTGAGCGTGTCCGGGTACCTCGTGCAGGACATCGAGGCGGCGGTGTCCACGCCCGTGCTGCCGCACCTCGAGAAGCGGTATTGGTATCAGTACTACCTGCACTCCGAGCGCGGCCGGGCCGGGCTCGCGGCCTACCGCGCCGAGATCGCGCAGACACTGTGGACGGATTGGTCGCCGACATGGAGGTTCGGGGACTCCGAATTCGCGGCCACCGCGCCCTCGTTCGACAACCCCGATTTCGTGGATGTGTCCGTGCATTCCTATCGGCACCGATACGGCATCGAGGCGGGGGACGTCGCTTGCGCCGCGACGCAGGAGTTGCTCACACGGCAACCGGCGATCACGGTGCCCACGGTCGTGATCGATCCGACCGAGGACACCGTCGCCTCGTTGTACGGCCGCACAGACCACACGGCGCACTTCACCGATCTGATCGATGTTCGTCAGGTCGAGTGCGGCCACAACCCGCCCCAGGAGTTGCCGGGGCAGTTCGCCGACGCCATCATGACACTCGGCCAGGTGATCCGGGATCGCGAAAGGACCTAGTCGACCGCGAGCTCGCCCAGTTCGTTCCAGTCGGTGCCGTCGACCTCTTGACTGATGATTTTCGGGGTCTCCTGCAGGTACGGCGGGAGATCCTTCTGGGCCTGCTTGAAGTGATCCGAATTCACATGGGCGGCACCGGCATCCGGATCCTTGAACGCTTCCACGAGGACGTATTCGGTGGGGTCGTCGAGGGTGCGCGACCAGAAGTACCAGAGGCATCCATCCTCGGCCTGGCAGGCTTCGGTGAAATCGCGCGAGATCTCGGGCCAGTTGTCGGCGTGCTCGGGCTTCACCTTGAACTTGGCGGTGATGAAGATCAACGTTGCTCCCTGTGGTTGTAGTGACGAATCTGGGTTATACCCGATTTCACGGTACGAGAATCGCGCGGCCGCGAACCCGACCGTTGTCGAGGTCGTCGATGGCACTCTGAAAGTCGTCCAAGGCGTACGTCTGCGTGTGCAGGTTGACGGCACCACGGGCGGCGAGGGACATCAGATCGCACAGGTCGTTGTAGGACCCGACGAGATTGCCGACGATGTTCTTCTCCGCCGACACCAGGTCGATGGTCGGGACGTCGACGTTCTCGCCGTACCCGATGACGTGATAGTCGCCGGCCCGCCTCGTCATGGCCAATCCCTCTGCCGTGGAACCGTTCTCACCGACGAAGTCGAGTACCACCTCGGCTCCGAAGCCGCCGGTGAGTTCCATGACCTGATCGACCTGACTGCCGTCGGCGACCACCGCGTGATCGGCCCCCAAGGTGAGCGCCAGTTTCACGGCGTCGGCATTGCGGTCGATGACGATCAGCTCTGCGGGGGAGAGTGCCTCGAGTACCTGAATGCCGATGTGGCCGAGGCCGCCTGCTCCGATGACGACGCACTTGTCGCGGGGAGTCAGACGCCGGGCCGCCTTCGCGGCCGCGTGATATGCCGTCAGGCCGGCATCGGCAAGTGCAGCGACTGCGGACGGTTCGAGTGAATCATCGATCTTGACGACGGTTCGCGCATTGGTCCGCAGATAGTCGGCGTATCCACCGTTGGTGTCGATACCCGGGAAATCGCTCGTCTCGCAGTGGACGTCGTCGCCCGAGCGGCACGCCCGGCACAACCCGCACGTGACGAGTGGATGCAGAATCACCTTGTCGCCCTCGCGGACGTTGGTGACGGCCGAGCCGACGGCGTGGACCCACCCGGCGTTCTCATGGCCGATCGTGTAAGGCAGTGTGACGCCGGATTTCTCGGCCCACTGGCCTTCGAGAATGTGCAGATCGGTACGGCACACGCCGGCACCGCCGATCCTGACGATGACGTCGAGTGGGCCCTGTACTTCCGGAATCGGAACCTCGGTCATCTCCAGATTCTTGTGATATCCGACGACCTGGACGGCGCGCATCGAACTCATGAAACATGCTCCTGTGTAGTGCGGAGGGGGACAGTGAGAGTGGTGAGAGGAACGAACGCGCCCTCTTCGCGGGGGACTTGCTGTTCCTCTGCGCCGGGGTAGCGGGTCTGCAGCAATCCGCGGCAGAAGTGCGCATTACCGTCGATCGAGACGCGGGTGGCGCGGGCGCGTCGCATCACCATCGTCAGGTCGCCGGTGTGCGGGCGACCCGCATGATCTACTAGTGCCGGTGCGGCCGGATCGGTCCGCAGGCCGAGAGCCTCGCGTCGGCGAAGCAGCGCGGTCGAGGTGCGATCATCCGGTAGATCTCCGAGAACCACTGCGGCCAAGTCGTTCTCGGTCGAGTCGGGATTGGCGCGCAACCACGCCATGAGCGACCGTTCCATCGCCGCCACGTACGCCTTGCGACGGAACGTCGCGCGTAGTTCGTCGAGATCCTCCTCGGCCTCGTGTCCGAAGGTGCCGCGGTAGCCGGCGTCGGCGGCGAGGCCGGCATTGATCTTGTCCGAGTCGTGGTGATCGTCGAGTTCGACGAGAACGTGCTCGGTCCACGGCAACGCCGTCAACACGTCCTTGGAGTCTCCCGCCATCAAATACGCGAAATTCGGTGAGCAGAACGACGTGGGCAGTCGAAGATGAACGTGCACTGTGCCGTCATCGACCTCGAGGGATCGCACGAACCCGAGATCGGTGATGGGCTCGTCCAATTCGGGATCCAGGACGACGCCGAGCGCGGTGTACGCCTCGTCCTTCCTGGTGGTCACAGCAGTCGTCACGTCACACCGCCGCAAGGTCGGCGCGTTCGGGCTGACGCGGTCCGGTCTCGGTTTCGTTCGCGTCGGGCAGCTGCAGCTCGGCGGGCACCGGGATGTCGTACAGCTTGGCGGCGTTCAGTCCGAGCACCTTCTTCTTCTGTTCGAGTGTGATCGGTGCGTATTCGTCGAGGGACTCGTGGATCTGGAAGTCGACGAATCCTTCGACCAACCACTTGGGCGTCCACAGTGCGTAATCGGAGGAGAAGAAGATGCGGTCCTCGCCGAGCCAGTAGAGCAGCTCGCCCATGATCTGACCGAAGTACTTCGGGCGCGTGTGCATGAACGGGATGGCGACCGCGAGGCCGGCATACACGTTGGGTTCCTGGGTGGCGATCCAGCAGAAGTCTTCGAGTCGTGGCAGTCCGCAATGCTCCACGACGAAGTTCAGATCGGTGAAGTCGGTGGCCACGTGGTCGACGTCCGCTACGTCGAATGCATCGCGATCGAGCGGACGAATGGTCGGTCCCTTGTGTACGTGGATGTTCTTGATACCGACCTCGCGGCACACCTCGAGGTAGCGCCGCGTCCAGTCGTCGTCGAGCTTGTAGCCGCGAGAATCGCCGTGCCACTCGGCGGTGTACAGCTTGACGCCTTTCAATCCGAAGCGTTCTGCATCTGCACGCAGCTGATCGAGGCCACGTTCGCCGTTGCGCGGGTCGAAGTGATGGTTGTAGGTCAGCTTGTCCGGGTGAGCCGCCGCGAGCGCGGATGCCTCCTCGGTCTGCCCGAAGCCGGATTTGTAGAACTCGCCGAGGTGAGCGGGCTGGAAGATGGCGTGATCGACGTATCCGATATCGAACAGGTCGTGCATCAGCCGCTCGCCGCCCTGGTAGAGGTACTCGTCGTACGTCCACAGCTCGCTCTCGGGAGAAAGGTTGCGGTGGTAGTCGTAGAAGCAGTCGATGAACTGCTTGCCGTGGATATTGCGTTGGTTCTCCTGCCGCGCATCCCAGAGTGCGACGTGGGCGTCCACGATGAAGTAGTTTTCGCCGTTCTTGCTGTACATGGCTGACCTCCAGAGACTGTGCGTGACGTCTGTCACAAGCGATCTGTCGATGACGGTAGGCGCGGCGGGAGCTCGGCGACGTGGCGTGATGTCTCAATTCGAGACGCTGGTTTCGGATCCATGGCGACCAGCGAATGTAACCTGAATCACATGGCAGATCCCGAGGGTCTCGTGCGGGCCCGCTTGCACTCGGAGCCCCTCGCTGCCGTGTCGCATCGGTTGCTCGCATCGTGGCACCGAAGCCAGGAATTCGGAGTGCCACTCGAAGACGTCGTACCCGCATTTTCGGGCACCTACGACGGCGAATCGCTGTTCTACCGATGTGGGCGCGAGGTGCTCGACGGACTACGCGATACGTTGGCGAACGAGCCGGTGTCGATGATGCTGACCGACGCCGACGGTCTGGTGCTCGATCGAGTGAGCGCGGACCGCGAGCTGTTGGCCGCGCTCGACCGTGTGCATCTGGCCCCCGGCTTCTCGTACGGCGAGAACCAGGCGGGCACCAACGGCCTCGCCCTCGCGCTCGCCGATCGAATTCCGGCAGTGGTGCGCGCCTCGGAGCACTACTCGCTCTCGCTCACCGGGTACACCTGCGCCGCGGCGCCGGTGCTGAACCCGATGACGGGCACCGTGGAGGGCTGCGTCAACCTGACCACGTGGTCGGAGTCGTCGACGGATCTGCTGCTGGCCCTTGCTCAGTCGGCGGCAGGGAACACCGCGGCGATGATGCTCGCGCGAGCGCAGGGACAGCACGCGCGTCCGGCACCACGTGGGACGGTCTTTCGTGTCGAAGCGTCATCGGGTCGGCCGGGCGCGGGCAGCGTCCCGACGCTGTCGACGCGGTGGAATCAGGCTCTCGCGTCCTCCGAAACAGCTCTGAGCCAACATGATTCGGTCCTGCTGGTGGGAGAACCGGGAACCGGACGTGCCACGATTCTGGCCCGAGCGCTCCGTACCATCCGCCCACGGGGTCGAATTCTGAGTGCCGGAGTTCCGGCGGCGCGCGACGTCGACGCCTGGCTGGATCTGTGGACGCCCGAGCTGCCCAAGCCGGACACCGCCGTGATCGTCCGCGACGTGGACCGGCTGCCGGCGCGAGGGGCGGACGCGTTGGCGGAACTGATCTCTCGCGTCGGTGACGGCGTGCCCGTCACCCTGACGGCCTCCGATTACGACGCTGTTCCCGCTGCCCTGGCGCAGTTGGTGCGTTCGGTCGTCGAGGTCCCGCCGCTGCGCGATCGGCCCGAGGACATCGCTCCGCTCGCTCGGCATCTGGCATTGCGGGCGCGTGGACGCGAGGTCAGCCTGACCGGCGACGCCGAACGAGCCCTCGTCGGATATTCGTGGCCGGGAAACGTCACCGAGCTGGCGACGGTGATGCACGAGGCGGCGGTCCGCGCCGACGTCGTCGGCGTCAATCACTTGCCGCCCGAGGTGCTTTCGCGGACCACGCAACGTCTGACACGAATCGAGACGTTCGAACGCGACGAGATGATTCGAGTGCTCAGCCGGCCCGGCATCACGATGAATCAGGCGGGCGAGGAACTGGGAATGAGTCGAGCCACGATCTACCGCAAGCGAGACCGCTACGGCATCACGCTGCGTTCCCACACGTAGCTTCGGTGAGCCTGCGAGAAAATCTCCGACTTCCGAGCGCGCGCGGCCGCGGGTACATCTAGTGTCGCTGGTATGGCATCTCCGGCAATAGAACTCGAGGTGGGCACGCGCACGGTGCGCATTTCCAACCCCGATCGGGTGTATTTCCCCGAGAGCGGTGCCACGAAGCTGGACCTGGTGAACTACTACCTCAGCGTCGGCGACGGCATCGTCCGCGCGTTGCGGGAACGGCCGTGCATGATGCATCGCTTCCCCAAAGGCCTCGCCGGTGAGAAAGTGCACCAGAAGCGGGTGCCGCACGGAGCCCCGCCGTGGTTGGAGACCGTCGAGGTGACGTTCCCCCGCTACAACCGCACCGCGGACGAGCTGTGCGTGACCGAATTGGCGCACGTCGCGTGGGCGGTGCAGATGTCGACGGTGGAGTTCCATCCGTGGAACTCGCGCCGCGCCGACGTCGAGATGCCCGACGAATGGCGCATCGACCTCGATCCGATGCCCGACTGCCCCTTCGATCGGGTCCAACGCGTCGCCGGTGTCGTGCAGGACGTGCTCGGTGACCTCGGCGCAGTCGGCTGGCCCAAGACCTCGGGCGGTCACGGTCTGCACATCTACGTTCGCATCGACCCCGCGCACGGCTTCAAGGACTTACGAAGGGCTGCACTGGCATTCGCGCGGGAGGTGGAGCGCCGCGCACCCGAGGACGTGACGACGACGTGGTGGCGCAAGGATCGAGACCCGTCGAAGTTGTTCGTCGATTACAACCAGAATGCCCGCGACCACACGATCGCCAGCGCGTATTCGGTGCGGGGAAACCCGAAAGCGACTGTGTCGACACCCATTTCGTGGGCCGAGGTACCCGACGTCGATCCACGCGAGTTCACGATCTTCACCGTACCGGCCAGATACGCCGAACTGGGCGACCTACATGCGGGTATCGACGACGCGGTGTTCGCAATCGACGAGCTACTCGAATGGGCGGAACGCGACGAGCATCAGGGCCTGACGGAGCCCGAGGAGTAGCCGAACTCGAAGTTATGGACGGAAATCGGCAGAAATCCGTCCATAACTTCGAGTTCGGCAGCCAGAAGTCAGTCGGTGCCGGACTCGATTGCGGCGTGGTCGAGGGCTGCGGAGTCCACGGAGTTCTCGGCGCTGCTGGCGGCGATGGCGTCGGCTCCACCGGGGGCGAGTTCGCCGATCAGGTCGCCCCAGGCGGTCAGCTGATCCTGGGCGGCGTACTGCTCGAGTTTGCTGCGCGAGTCCGCGATGTCGAGGTTGCGCATGGTCAACTGGCCGATGCGGTCGCCGGGGAAGAAGGCCTGCCCCTGGCTGCGTTCCATCGACAGTTTCTCGGGGTGGTAGCTGAAGTTGCTGCCCTGGGTGTCGACGATGGTGAAGTCCTGACCGCGGCGCAGGCGAACCGTCACGCTGCCGGTCACGACGTTGCCGACCCAGCGCTGCAGGCCCTCGCGCAGCATGAGCGCCTGCGGATCGAACCAACGGCCCTCGTAGAGCAGGCGTCCGAGGCGGCGGCCCTCGTTGTGGTACGAGGCGATGGTGTCCTCGTTGTGGACGGCGTTGACCAGCCGCTCGTACGTGATGTGCAGCAGTGCCATGCCCGGGGCCTCGTAGATGCCGCGACTCTTGGCCTCGATGATCCGGTTCTCGATCTGGTCGGACATGCCGAGTCCGTGGCGGCCGCCGATGGCGTTGGCTTCCATCACCAGGTCGACGGCACTGTCGAAGGACTTGCCGTTGATCCGAACGGGACGGCCACGCTCGAAGTCGACGGTGACGTCCTCGGCTGCGATCTCGACCTCGGGGTCCCAGAAGCGGACACCCATGATGGGCGAGACGATCTCGAGGGATGTGTCGAGGTATTCGAGACGCTTCGCCTCATGGGTGGCACCCCAGATGTTGGCGTCGGTGGAGTACGCCTTCTCGGCCGAGTCACGGTAGGGGAGGGTGCGCTGGGTGAGCCACTGCGACATCTCGTGCCTGCCGCCGAGCTCGGCGACGAATGCCTCGTCGAGCCACGGCTTGTAGATGCGCAACTCGGGGTTGGCGAGCAGGCCGTAGCGGTAGAACCGCTCGATGTCGTTGCCCTTGTACGTCGAGCCGTCGCCCCAGATCGAGACGCCGTCCTCCTGCATCGCGCGCACCAGCAGCGTGCCGGTCACCGCGCGGCCGAGGGGAGTGGTGTTGAAGTACGTCTGCAGCGACGATCGGATGTGGAACGCGCCGCAGGTCAGTGCCGCGAGGCCTTCCTCGACCAGCGGTTCGCGGCAGTCGATCAGCCGGGCCTGCTCGGCGCCGTACGCAAGGCCGCGGGCGGGTACGTCGGACAGATCCGGCTCGTCGTACTGGCCGATGTCGGCGGTGTAGGCAAACGGGATCGCGCCGTGCTCGCGCATCCACGCCACGGCCACCGAGGTGTCGAGACCACCGGAGAATGCAATGCCGATTCGTTCACCGACCGGGAGGGAGTTCAATACCTTCGTCACGGCCCGCAGCTTAGTCGTACGGTCAGCTGGGCCGATCGGCGAGCGACTCCACTGCACCACGGACGGCATCGAGGTGGGCGGTCATGGCGCGGGCTGCTGCGTCGTACTCGCCGGATCGGATGCCGGCGACGATGGCGTCGTGTTCGACGTTGGACTGCTGCTGCCGGTGCGCGACGAGGTTCAACGTTTCGGACTGCCGCGTCAAGGCGTCCCGGATGTCGACGACGATCGACTCGAACACGCGGTTTCTGCTGGCCCGCGCGATGGCGGTGTGGAACTGCGCGTCCAACAGGACCCAGGCCTCGTGGTCGTCCTCGGAACGCATCTCGTCGGCGAGGCCGGAGAGCACCGCCAACTCGTCGTCGGTGCGTCGTTCGGCCGCCCACCCGGCTGCGGGTACCTCGACGTGGGGTCGGGCCTCCATGAGTTCGCGGGCCTCGTAATTGCCGATGTCGAGGTCGCCACCCACTCGATCACGGACGACGAAGGTGCCGAGGCCCGTCTTGGTTTCGGTCAGACCGAGCGCGTGGCACGAGCGCAGAGCCTCGCGGATGACGGAACGACTGACGCTGTGTCTGGCGGCCAGCGCCGCCTCGGACGGGAGCTTCTGCCCGACGGGGAGCTTTCCCGACGAGATCGCGGCACGCAGGTCGGCGAAGACTGCCTCGGCGGCGCTCATGCGGGCATTGGTGGGCGCACTGACTGCCCAGCTGTCCGACAGGTTCATGCAGTGATCCTATCCCGGGGTTGACCGGCGAGGTGTTCTACGCCACACTCTACCTGTCAGACAGCCGGACAGCTGGACACCCCTTGAAGGAGCGCACCCACCGTGGCCGATACCCGCATCGAGAAAGACCTTCTCGGCGAACGCGAGATTCCGATGACCGTCTACTGGGGAATCCATACCCTGCGCGCGCTGGAGAACTTTCCCATCACGGGGCGGCCGATCTCCACCAACGCCCACCTCGTCCGCGGGCTCGCAGCCGTGAAGTGGGCGGCCGCGGCGGCCAATCAGGACCTCGGAATACTCGACGCCACCCGCGGGGAAGCGATCCGGGCAGCGTGCCAGGAAATTCTCGACGGCCAGTGGCACGAACAGTTCGTCGTCGACGTCATTCAGGGTGGCGCGGGGACGTCGACCAACATGAACGCCAACGAGGTCATCGCCAATCGTGCCCTGGAAATCCTCGGCCACGCGCACGGTGACTACTCGATGCTGCACCCCAACGAGCATGTGAACGCCTCGCAGTCCACCAACGACGTGTATCCGACGTCGGTGAACATCGCGACCATCTTCGCGGTGCACGAGCTGATCGCATCGATGAAGGTCCTGCGAGATTCGTTCTCCCGCAAAGCAAGCGAGTTCGCCACCGTCGTCAAGATGGGCCGCACCCAGCTGCAGGACGCGGTGCCGATGACACTCGGCCAGGAGTTCGGCACCTACGCGATCATGATCGACGAGGACTGCTCACGGCTCGAGGAAGCCGCGTTGCTGGTGCACGAGATCAACCTCGGGGCCACGGCCATCGGCACCGGGCTCAATGCTCCTGCCGGATACACCGAATCGGCCGTCGCGCACCTGCGCACCATCACCGGCCTGCCGTTGGTCACCGCAACGGACCTCATCGAGGCAACGCAGGACGTCGGTCAGTTCGTGCATCTGTCGGGTGTGCTCAAGCGCGTCGCAGTGAAACTGTCGAAGATCTGCAACGACCTTCGGCTGCTGTCCTCCGGGCCGCGCGCGGGCTTCAACGAGATCAATCTGCCTCCGATGCAGGCGGGTTCGTCGATCATGCCCGGCAAGGTCAACCCCGTCATTCCCGAGGTTCTCAATCAGGTTGCCTACGAGGTGATCGGCCACGACGTCACCATAACGATGGCCGCCGAGGCAGGGCAGTTGCAGCTCAACGCTTTCGAGCCGATCATCGTCAAATCCCTGTCCGACGGTATGGCGCATCTGAGTGCGGCCTGCCGGACCGTCGCGCATCGGTGCGTAGACGGCATCACCGCGAACGTCGATCTGCTGCGTGAGCGGGTGGAGAACTCGATCGGTCTGGTCACCGCGCTCAGCCCGTACCTCGGGTACGTGGAGTCGACGGCCATTGCGCAGGAAGCGCTGGTCACCGGTCGCAATGTCGTCGACCTGGTGCTCGAGAAGGGCCTGCTGGCGCGAGAAGAGCTGGATCGATTGCTGAGCCCCGAGCATCTCGCGAACCTGCGGGTGGCTCCCACCGAGCATTCCGTTGCTCCCGAGACGTCGACGAGGTAATGCGATGAGCACCGAGAACCCGATCCAGAAGCAGGCCTTCCGCGAGGAGGAGCTGGGGTATCGAAAAGAGCTGGCTCCGCGCCAGATTCAGATGATCGCCATCGGCGGCGCGATCGGCACCGGCCTGTTCATGGGTGCCGGTGGAAGACTGCGTGACGCCGGACCCGCGTTGGTTCTGGTCTACGCACTGTGCGGCTTCTTCGCATTCCTGATCCTGCGCGCGCTGGGTGAGCTGGTGATGCACCGCCCGTCGTCCGGATCGTTCGTCTCGTACTCCCGCGAGTTCTTCGGTGAGAAGGTCGCGTTCGCAGCCGGGTGGTTGTACTGGATGAACTGGGCGATGACGGCCGTCGTGGACGTGACGGCAGTGGCGCTGTACATGAACTTCTTCAAGAAGTACTGGGCACCACTGGGCAACGTCGATCAATGGGTGTTCGCGCTGGCCGGACTGGTGTTGGTTCTGGGTCTGAACCTGGTGTCGGTCAAGGTGTTCGGTGAGCTCGAATTCTGGTTCGCACTCATCAAGGTCGTGGCCCTGGTGACGTTCCTCGCGATCGGCACCTACTACGTCATCTTCGGCACCCCCATCGACGGCCAGGCTCCGGGTCTGAGCGTCCTCACCGACAACGGCGGTCTCATCCCCAATGGACTGCTTCCGGCGATCGTCGTGATCCAGGGCGTCGTATTCGCCTATGCCTCCATCGAATTGGTCGGTACCGCCGCCGGAGAGACGCAGAACCCCGAGAAGGTCATCCCCAAGGCGATCAACACCGTCATCGTCCGCATCGTCGTCTTCTACGTCGGCTCGGTGCTGCTGCTCTCGCTGTTGCTGCCGTACACCGCGTATCAGGCCGGGGAGAGCCCGTTCGTCACGTTCTTCGGAGCGATCGACGTCGAGGGTGCCGACGCGATCATGAACCTCGTCGTGCTCACCGCAGCGCTGTCGTCTCTCAACGCCGGGCTGTACTCCACCGGTCGCATCCTGCATTCGATGGCGGTCGCCGGTTCGGCACCGAAATTCGCGGCCCGCATGAACAAGCAAGGAGTTCCGTACGGCGGCATCGCGCTGACGTCGGTGGTGACGCTGCTCGGGGTCGTCCTCAACGCAGTCGTCCCGGCGCAGGCGTTCGAAATTGTGCTGAACCTCGCTGCGCTCGGCATCATCAGCGCGTGGGCCGTCATCGTGGCGTGCCAGCTCAAGTTCTGGTCTCTGTCCAGGACCGGCGCGGTCACCCGGCCTGCGTTCCGGTTGTTCGGTGCGCCGTACACCGGCTACGCAACGCTAGGCTTTCTGGCGTGTGTACTGGTACTGATGGCCTTCGACAAACCCGTCGGTACGTGGACCGTCGCGTCCATCCTGCTCATCGCGCCGATGCTGATCGCCGGATGGTACATGTGCCGCAACAGAATTCGAGAGGTAGCCGCCCGTAATGACTGAGGAGTGGAGCCTGCCGGAACGACCCGACAGTGCTGAGTTCGTCGCGTTGTTGACCACCGGTGGGACGATCGCCAGCAGTCGCGACGAGCACGGGGTTTCTCGGCCGGTCGCAGGCGTGGGCGTCGACATGGACGGCGTGGTGGTGCGCGAGGTGATGTCGAAGGACAGCTCCGCCCTGGACCTCGCCGATCTCGACGCCATTCGCACTGCCGTGGTCGACGCGTTGGCCGAGGACGGCTGCGCCGGAGTGGTGGTGTTGCACGGCACCGACACCATGGAGGAGTCGGCGTTGTACGTCGACCTGTTCCACGACGACGCGCGTGCGGTGGTGTTCACCGGGGCCCAACGCACCGCCGATCATCCGGACCCGGACGGCCCCGGCAACATCGCCGCCGCGGTGACGGCGGCGCGGTCCGAGCAGGGGGTGCTGATCGCGTTCGGCGGACGAGTACTGCCGGCCCGCGGGGCGATCAAGAAGCACACTTCCGAACTCGACGCCTTTCGGTCGGCAGCAGTGCCGAGGCCGGACCCGCTGCGGTGGCAGCCCGTCGCGGGAGTGCGCGTGGACGTCGTGGCCCTGTACCCGGGCGCGGACGGGGTGCAGATCGATGCCTGTCGCGAAGCCGGGGCGTCGGGCATCGTGCTCGAGGCGTTGGGCTCGGGTAACACCAACGCTCTGGTGGTGCACGCGGTGAAAGAGGCCGTTGCTGCTGGGCTGCACGTGGTCGTCACGACGCGGGTGCCGTTCGGTGAGACCTCGCCGACGTACGGCGGCGGAGGCGGCGGCCACGATCTGCTCGACGCCGGTGCGGTCTTCTCCCGCGAACTCCGGGCCGGACAGGCGCGCATCCAGTTGGCGGCGCTGGTCGCCACTGGAGCTACTGACGTGGTCGTCCACAATTCGTTCGCCTAGGCGGGATCCCGCCTACGGAGGCGAACAGTGGACACTCAGCGCACCAGGGAGGCGTGACGTGAGCACGATCGAGATCGAATTCGCTCCACATTGGGTGAACGCGTCCTTGGTGCGCACGCTGGCGCGGCCGTTCGTGACGATCGACGGCGTGGAGCATCGCCAGTCGTGGTCGGAACCGTCGACCTACGAGCTGGCACCGGGTGGCCACGAGCTCACCGCATTCATCCGCTATCGCGGCACGACATCGGCACTCGGCATCGGACGGCGACGCGTCGAACTCGGTGCAGAACAGCATCTTCGGCTGCGAGCTCGAAACGGGTGGGCGAACCACATGCCGTTCGAGTTACAGCTCCGATTCGCCCCAGGTCTCGACGCGTAGTTCGTCCCCGACCGAGATGGTTCCTTCCTCGATCACCGAGAATTTCGAACCGAAGGCGACGCCCTTCTGCCGGGCCCGGCGGTAGGTGCCGAGAGTGCGCAGAGGTTCGGGTCCGGTGCGAACACCGGTGCTCTGCTCCACCGTGGTGACGGCGCAGCGGATCGCCAGCTTCGTGTACGTCAATCGTGCGTCGCCGATCGAGATGTCGCGCACTTCGTCCTCGACATGAGCGTCCTGCGAGCCGTCGACGACGATGTTGGGCCGAAATCGGTCGATCGGCAGCGGGGCGTCGAGGCGGGAGTTCAGACCGGCCAGTGTGGCGGTCGAGAGGATGTGGACGGCGGCGCTGTCGGCGAAATGGGCCGAGCCGGGGCGGATTCCGTCGGTGACGCGGCCGTGATCGCGGGGCGCGGCGACGAGGCGTGAGGGCTCGCCGATGACGTCGGTGAGCCAGGCGGCGATGTCGTCGCCCTGGTCGATGCCCCGCAGCGGCGTGCCGAACATCGTGACCTCGCGGTCCGCGGAATCACGATCGACGACGGCGGTGACGCTCCCTGCGCTCTCGTGGCGCAGTGTCAGTGAGCCGTTTTCCACCGAGCAGCGAACGACGGCCAGTACGGGATCGGTGCGTTGGCTGCGGAACGAGCCGTCCGCGTCGACGATCATGAACGCTCGGTCGTGTTCGAGACCGGCTGTGCTCACCCGGGTCGAGTCCAGTGCCGTACCGGCACATCCTTTGACGGGATAGGTCACCAAAGACGACACGCGCACCCGTCGAGGATACTGGGACACATGACTCGTGCTCTGTTGGTAGTCGATGTTCAGAACGATTTCACCGAGGGTGGTGCTCTGGCCGTGGTCGGCGGTGGGGAGGTGGCGCGCAGGATCAGCGCGTACCTCGCCCGGAGCGGCGACGACTACGACCTCGTGGTGTCCTCACGCGACTGGCACGACGGCGACAGCGACAACGGTGGACATTTCGCCACCGACGCTGCCCCGGATTTCGTCACCACGTGGCCCGTGCACTGCGTCGCGGGAACGGTCGGCGCGGAATATCACCCGGATTACCGAACCGGCAGCGTCGACGTGCATGTCTACAAGGGGCAGGGCAGACCGTCGTATTCGGCGTTCGAAGGCGTCACCGAGGACGGAACATCCCTGTCCGAGATCCTGACCGCCAACGAGGTGACGGCCGTCGACATCGTCGGTCTCGCCACCGATTACTGCGTGCTGGCGTCGGCGAAAGATGCAGTGGCACAGAACCTGGACGTTCGGGTTCTCACCGATCTGGTGGCCGGGGTCGCTCCCGAGACCTCCGCAGCGGCTCTCGACGAACTCCGCGAAGTCGGAGCAGCAGTGGTGTGAAACAGCAGTGGTCTACGAGTCGATCGTGGTGGTGATGGACGTGACCGACGGTGCCGCGGGGGTGCTGCCGAAACCGAACGTCACCGGGGGAGTGACGGGCGTCAGCGAGCCGAGGTCCTCTCCTTGCCAGGATGCGACGACGTCGACGACGCGGTGCTGGTGCCTGGCTCCGTAGTATTCGCGCCTGCCTCCGCCGGCGCTGCCGCGAGTTCGCACTCCGCGCAGTATCACTCGGGCGATGGGGTCGCTGATCGTGCAGAACCACGGTGCGGTGGACACGGCGTCGGGGACGAGGCTCAGGGCGCGGCCGAGAACCGTCGGTCCGGCCACTCGGATGCGTACCGACAGATCCCCGGCCACGACGGACCGCCACCCGTCGGGCTGTTCGGAGAAGGTGACCGGTACCAGCTCGGTGGAATCGAACGAGTATGTCGCCGTGACGAATTCACGTACTGCCTCGTTCGGTGCCACGAGTAGGCGTCGACCGTCCGCGAATTGGACCATCACATCGGTGAATTCGCCGAGGGGCGAGCGCGTCCAGTGTCCGACGACGATGCGCACTCCCGACGTCGTACCTACCCCGTAGATCTCTCCGTGAAACCGTGATCTGGTCATCTTCGTGCACTCTCACCTAGGTAGCACTATGCGGTGCATAGTGGAGGTCATGGCGTCCTCGCAACCCACTGTATTCGTCCTGTTCGGCGCGACCGGAGACCTCGCGAAGCGAATGGTTCTGCCGTCGTTCTACCAACTCCACGTCGAAGGCCTGCTGCCGGAGAAATGGATCCTGATCGGCAACGGTCGCAAGGATTCGTCCGACGACGAGTTCCGCGACCACGTGAAAGATGTGCTCGACGAGTTCGCCGAGAACGTGGCCGACGACGATTGGTCGGCGTTCTCGAAGCGAATCCGTTTCGCGGGCAACGGCTTCACCGTCGACGATCCCGGCAAGCTCCCCGACGTCGTCGCCGACGCCAGGAAAGAGATCGGTGACGACGCACAGCTGGTGCACTACATCGCGCTGCCGCCGAGCACGTTCGTCGACTACACGAAGGCCCTCGGTGCACACGATCTCGCCGAGGGTTCCCGAGTGGTGTACGAGAAGCCCTTCGGCACCTCGCAGCACAACTTCGAGGAACTCGACAAGGCCGTGCACGAGGTCGTGAAGGAGGAACAGGTCTATCGCATCGACCATTTCCTCGGTAAGGAAGCAACGCAGAACCTGCACGTGTTGCGGTTCGCCAACGGCATGATCAGCGGCATCTGGAACTCCGAGCACGTGGAGCATGTGCAGATCGACGTGCCCGAGACACTCGACATCGACGACCGCGCCGAGTTCTACGACGAGACCGGTGCCGTTCTGGACATGCTGGTGACCCATCTGTTCCAGGTGGCCGCCGAGGTGGCCATGGAACCCCCTGCGTCGTTGAAGGCCGAGGATCTGCAGTCGGCTCGCGAAACGGTGATCGGGCAGTTCCGTCCACTCGACACCGACGAGGTGGTTCTGGGGCAGTACGACGGCTACCGCGATGTCGACGGCGTTGCCGAGGATTCGACGGTCGACACGTTCGTGGCCGCGAAGCTGTGGGTGGATACCGATCGCTGGCGTGGGGTGCCGTTCCTGCTTCGTACCGGCAAGATGCTCGGTGCCGGAGCGCAGCGGGTATCGCTGGTGTTCCGCAAGCCCGCCGACAGTCCACTGTCGACGCTGCCCGAAGACGGCGCGGTGCTCTCGTTCGACCTGTCCGGTGACGGCAGCATCGATATCGCCATGACGGTCAAGGAACCGGGACCGGATTTCGACCTGTCCGTCGGGCATCTGTCGTTGCCGCTGAAATCGGTGCCCGACGCGGAGCCGTTGAGCCCGTACTCCCGTCTGATCCTCGATGTACTGAACGGGGACCGATCGCTGTTCACCAGACCCGACGGCCTGGCCCACGTGTGGGAGGTGGCGGCGCCGCTGTTGAACGATCCGCCCGCGGTGAAGAACTATGCGCCGGGCTCGATGGGACCGACGGAAGCCGACGAGCTGGCTGCGCCCTGCGGTTGGTTGATCACCGGGAAAACCGAGGACTGATCACCGGAACGGTGAAGAACCGGGTCGGCTTTCGAGCCCCGAAACAGCCGGTGGGTCCTTTTTGTCCGAAACGATGGAATGGATCGCGTCTGGAACGTTATGTTCCTGTGGCCTGGTCACCCTCCGACTCGGGCCACGACGTGTCTTTCGAAAGGCTTACCCATGCTCCTCGATCTCCTCACCGGCCTCCTGCCCATCCTCGGCGGCGGCGAAGACGGTGGCATCACCGGACCCATCACCGGTGGCCTCACCGATGGTCTCGGTGAACTCCTCGACGGACTGCTCGGCGGAAGCACCGGTAGCTTCGGCTCCAGCTAGGCCCCATTCCGCGAAGTCCGACGGCAAGGCCCCGTTCCTCCACCGGCGAGGATGCGGGGCCTTTCCGCGGTCGCGGGAGCTCACGGGCGGCGCGGCATCAGCATCAGGGCCGCCAGGTAGATCAGCACGACTGTGCCACCGCTGAGCACTGCACCGGCGACGGTGGCGACGCGAACGAGGTTGACGTCCCAACCGAAGTAGTCGGCTATACCGCCGCAGACGCCTCCGATCATCTTCTGCGAGTTGGACAAGGTGAATTCTCTGGGGGAATTGCTCTCGAATGTCATGGTGAGAAGTCTGCGTCGCCGACGCCTGTGGGCACATCGGGGCTTTCACCCATATCGACCCGGAGAATCGAACGATCGAGAAACGGGTCGATATGCAAGTTCGGTGACTTTTACGACGCAGACACTCGACCTGTTGTCGGCGCGAGGATTACGGTCGGAAGTGTCGGTCGCTTCCGGTCCGTCCCCCTTGCAGACCGGAAGAGTGTCCGATGCGTCCGGTTGCGCTCGGTGTTCACCGAATCGCCATGGACCCGTCACCGATGAGCACTAACTTTCGGCGCATGACCGACTTCGAT
Organism: Rhodococcus sp. 06-1460-1B; assembly: GCF_002258475.1. Taxonomy (NCBI): domain Bacteria; kingdom Bacillati; phylum Actinomycetota; class Actinomycetes; order Mycobacteriales; family Nocardiaceae; genus Rhodococcus; species Rhodococcus sp. 06-1460-1B. Next base: position 186,907 of record NZ_NOYS01000033.1, on the reverse strand, counting down.
CTCCGCAACGGCGTGGCTGCACGCAAGAATCTCAGCGACGTGCGAGACATCACGACCGCCGTGGATCTTGCCGATACTTCGGGGTTCGTCGTCGACGACTCCGATGACGACGACCCGGTGCTGCTGACGATCCCGGGCGGTCACGTCGTCGACACGTGGCGGGAGAACTACCCCTACGACGAGCGTATGACCCGTGCCGAGTACGAACTCGAAAAGCGGCTGCTGCAAATCGAACTGCTCAAGCTGCAGATGTGGTCCAAGGACACCGGACGACGCCACGTCATCATCTTCGAGGGTCGGGACGCCGCCGGTAAGGGCGGCACGATCAAGCGGTTCATGGAGCACCTCAATCCCCGCGGCGCACGCGTCGTCGCGTTGGAGAAGCCGTCGGTGCGGGAGTCGACGGAGTGGTATTTCCAGCGGTACATCGGGCATCTGCCTGCGGCCGGCGAAATTGTGATGTTCGACAGGTCTTGGTACAACCGTGCCGGTGTCGAACGGGTCATGGGGTTCTGCACCGAGGAGCAGCATGCACAATTCGTTCGGCAGGCACCGCTGTTCGAGCAGATGTTGGTGGACGAGGGCATCAGCTTGACCAAGTTCTGGTTCTCGGTGTCGCAGCACGAGCAGCGCACTCGCTTCGCGATCCGGCAGGTGGATCCGGTACGGCAGTGGAAACTGTCGCCGATGGATCTTGCGTCACTGGACAAGTGGGATGCGTACACCGCGGCGAAGGAAGAGAACTTCCGCGCCACCGATACCGACGTAGCACCGTGGACCGTGGTGAAGAGCAACGACAAGAAGCGCGCGCGGATCAACGCGATGCGGTTCGTGCTCAACAAGTTCGACTACGCCAACAAGGACTCCGAGATCGTGGGCGAAACAGACCCGTTGCTCGTCGGTCGCGCGAAAGACGTGCTCGGAGAATAATTCTGAGCTACATACCGGGGTCTGCTCGGTGAACGTCCTGCGTCGCTTCGGTATCCGAGCGGCGAGTTCGTGCCGCGTTGTGCACCGCGCCGATGGTTGCGGTAGGAAAGTGGTAGGCCGTATTACCTACGGCTGTACGAAGAGACGAGCATCAGGAGTTCTCATGGGTTCAGCTGCGCAGTTCATCACCGACATTGCAACCGGAGTCTACGACGGCATCGTCGACGCGATCGTCGAGCAGATCGTCGGCGTGCTGACGTCGGGTAGCGCCGCGTAATTCGTCGGTCTACGAGTCGCGGTCGCTGTCGGGGGCGGCCGCGACTTTTCGTCTCCGTGACCGCTTTGTGACAGCTCACCAAGATTTCTGACTTTTCGATGCCAATGCGTGTACGAAACGTTATCCGTTCGGGTAGAAATCTTCATGCAGAGGTAATCGAGTGACGACCGTCACGTTCGATCTGCACATCCCTCGAACAACAAGGAGCCTGTCGCATGTCCGCTGAACTCGGTGACCTCTTGGCAATCTTCATCCAGCTCTTCTCGGGTATCAGTTCTTCCTCCGACTGACATCCCGGCTCCGCGCCGTAGGCCTCGGCCTGGACGGCCGACCGGAGCCGAATCGATGAACAGTAAGGCCCGCGACGCCGCGTCGGCGGCGAATCCCCCTCTCTCGAAGGAGTTTTGATGGAATTTCTCTCGCTGTTGCTGCAGTTGCTCGCTGTCGGCAGCTCCGAAGGAACAGGTTCGGTCGTCAACATCCCCGGCACGCTTCCCAGCTGAAGCGCGACCCCGAAGCCGGGCCCGACTCACCGTCGGGCCCGGCTTTCGTGGTTTCGAAGTGTCATTCACACGACCGAAATATCCTCCAGCGGTCGATGATTCGCCGCCGACCGGGTAGACCTGAGCCTCATCGTCGATGCGCTCGGTATCGACGGTAGTAGAGGGGGCACCATGCTCGAAGCCATAGTCGGATTCATCAACAGTCAGCTGTTCTGGTTCAGCTGGTCGACCGGTAGCTACCACCCGATCATCCTGTGAGGTAGTGCCCTGGGGAAAGTGCGGTCGCACCGTCATAGGGTTGGCCGATGCAGACGGTTCCGATTCAGATGCCCGACGGTTCGACGGTGCCGGTGACGCTGTTTCCGAGTGAGGGCCGAGACGATGCGCCCGTCATCGTCGTTCTCCCGGGTCTCGGCATCCCCGGCGGCTACTACCGGCTGTTCGCCGAAGCGCTCGTCGCCCGCGGATTCCATGCTGCGATCGGCGATCTTCGGGGCCAGGGGGACAGTAAGCCGAAGCCGAGCTCGTCGAGCAGGTACGGATATCAGGAACTGGTCTCGGTCGACTTTCCGGCGATCTTCGAGGTGGTGCGCGAGCAGTTCCCTGCCGCAACCCCGTATCTGCTGGGCCACAGTATGGGCGGACAACTGGGCGCGATGTACGCCGCCCGAATTCGAGGCAGGCTCGGTGGCTTGATCCTGGTGGCGTCCGGGTCGCCGTACCACCGCGGTTTCGGCACCACTCGCGGGGTCCCGCTGTACTTCGGCGCGGCGGCGATGGCGATCACCAGCAACATCGCCGGATTCTGGCCGGGGGACCGCATCGGGGTCGGCGGATTCGGTCGTCAATCACGAGTGTTGATCGACGACTGGTCCAGGTTCGCCCGAACGGGCTCGATCGAGCCGGCCGGTGCCGACATCGACTACGAGGAACGGATGGGCCGGCTGACCCTACCGGTGCTGGCAGTGACCATCGAGGGCGACGATCTGGCCCCCAAGGGTTCGATGGAGAATCTGACGGCCAAGCTTGCCAACGCCGACATCACCACCGAACACATCGACGAGCCGCTGGGCCACAACGGGTGGATCCGCAATCCCACCGCGGTGGCCGACCTGGTCGAGCGGTGGATGCACCGCTGACACAACCCCGTGCCGAACGATACGGTCGTTTGGACTAATTCATGCGATAAGTTCCAACTCCGCGCCCGTTCTGGTGTACAACGCTAGTGACTCAACTTCTGTTCTGCCGAAGATAGCGAGCACGTGTATGAACGGCCTGGGGGCTACAGCTCGTCGGATCGGTAGGGCTGTGCTCGTGGCCGCGTGTATCGCTGCGTCGGCCGCGCAGGGCACGGCCCTCGCCGCGCCCGACGCGGACAACGCGTCGACGTCGTACGTGGTGCGAACGGAGGAGACCGACGCCGTCGCCATGACGGCGTTCGTGCATTCGGCCGCGATGGATCGGACCATCCCGCTGAAGATTCTTCGTTCTCCGGACCGTGCGAAACCGAGCCCTACCGTGTACCTGCTCAACGGCGCGGGCGGTGGGGTGGACGGTATGGACTGGTACACCCAGACCGATGTCGTGTCGTTCTTCGCGGACAAGAACGTCAATGTGGTCACTCCCGTCGGCGGGGCCTATTCCTACTACACGGACTGGCAGCACGACGATCGCGCGCTCGGCCGCAACAAGTGGGAGACGTTCCTGACCCGCGAACTGCCTCCACTCGTCGACCAGCTGCTGAAGGCCAACGGCCGCAACGTCATTGCCGGAATCTCGATGGCTGCGACGTCGGTGCTCAATCTGGCGGCACACAACCCCGGTCTCTTCCGGGCGGTCGGCTCCTACAGCGGCTGCGCCTCGACCACCGATCCGTTGGGCCGCGCGTACGTCAAGACCGTCGTATCGATGGCGCTCGGAACCGACGTGAAGAACATGTGGGGCCCGGACGGCGACCCCGACTGGGTGCACAACGACGCTGTCGTCAACGCCGACAAGCTGCGCGGCACCGCGCTGTACATCTCCAACGGCAGTGGCCTGGCGGGGGCATCGGACACCTTCGACGGAACCAACCCCAACGGCCCCGGTTTCGTGCTGCTGAACCAGATGGTGGTGGGCGGTGCCATCGAGGTCGCCACCGGCGACTGCACCCGTCGACTGAAGAGCGCGCTCGAAAAGCTGGACATCCCAGCCCATTTCGAGCTACGGGAACGCGGGACGCACTCCTGGGGATACTGGCAGGACGATCTCCACAATTCCTGGCCTATGTTCGAGCAGGCTCTGGCCGACTGACATCACCGGCTCTCGAGGTGCCGCCACAGGAACTCGTACGTCAGTGCGGTCTTGAAAGCCAGCTGCGCATTGTCCGACGCCCCGCCGTGGCCGCCCTCGATGTTCTCGTAGTAGCTCACGTCCTGACCGAGCTCGGCCAGCCGCGCAGCCATCTTGCGGGCGTGACCGGGATGGACTCGATCGTCTCGGGTGGACGTGGCGATGAGTATCGGTGGGTACTTCCGCTCGGACGCGGCCACGACGTTCTGGTACGGGGAGTACTGCGAGATGAACTCCCATTCGGCGGGGTCGTCGGGGTTCCCGTACTCGGCCACCCAGGACGCTCCCGCGAGCAACAGGTGGTACCGCTTCATGTCCAGTAGCGGGACCTGACATACCAACGCCCCGAACAGTTCCGGGTACTTCGTTTCCATGATGCCCATCAGCAGGCCACCGTTGCTGCCGCCCTGGGCGGCCAAGCGATCGGCGGTGGTGATCCCTCGGGCCACCAGGTCGCGGGCGACCGCGGCGAAGTCCTCGTGGACCAGATGCCGGCCCGCTCGCAATACCTGGGTGTGCCAGGACGGTCCGTACTCGCCGCCGCCGCGGATGTTGGCAACGACGTAGGTGCCGCCGCGTTCGAGCCACGTTCGACCCATTGCTCCGCTGTAGCCGGGCGTCATCGAGATCTCGAAGCCGCCGTAGCCGTACAGCAGTGTGGGGCCGGGGCCTGCGTCGCCGCGTCGGACGACGAAGTAGGGGATCGCAGTGCCGTCGTCCGACTCCGCGAAGAACTGCTCCACCGTCATGCCGTCCGCGTCGAAGAAAGCGGGAGCCTGCTTCAGTACCTCCAGCGCGCCGCCGACCGTGCCGACCAGCAGCGTCGCCGGGGTGAGGTAACCCGAGGAGCCGAGGAAGAACTCGTCCCCGTTCTCCTCGGCGTCCGTACCGATGATCTCGGTCGACGCCAACTCCGACAACCCGTCGACGGTGGTCGTATCCCAACCGTGCGCACCGGGTGTGAGTACATGCAGACGAGTCCGGACATCCTGCAGCGTCACCAGCAGCAGATGATTCTCGGTCCAGGCGTACTGATGCAGGGATGTGTGCTCGTCGGGAGTGAACAGAACCGTCAGAGATGCTGTGCCGCTCATGAATTCGTCGAAGTCGGCCGCGAGCAGCGCGCCCGCCGGATGGGTGACGCCGTCGTAGGTCCACTCGGTCATCGTCCGAACCAGCAGCCAGTTCTCGTGGACCGACGTCGATGCGTCCGTCGGCGTCGGAATGCGGGTCACCGCCGTACCGTCGAGCACGTAGGTCTCGGAGTTGTAGAAGTCGGTGGACCGCTGCACGAAGTCGCGCTCGAATCCCGGCGTGCGGTCGTGCCACGCGGAGATCGAGATGTCCCGCGATTCGCCCTCGTAGACGGTCTCCGCGTCGGCGAGCGGGGTGCCTCGGTGCCATCTCTTGGTGATCCGCGGATAGCCGGATTCGGTCAAGGACCCCGGTCCGAAATCGGTGCCGACGAACACGGTGTCGGCGTCGATCCAGCCGATGTCGGTCTTGGCCTCGGGCAGCGTGAAACCGCCGTCCTCCGCAGCGCGGAACGTGCGGGAGTCGAGATCGAACTCGCGTACCACCGTCGCGTCGGCACCGCCTCGGGACAGCGTCACCAGAGCGCGCAGCTGGTCGGGGCGCAGTACCTGAGCGCCGCCCCATACCCAGTTCTCGCCCTCGTCGGCGGCCAGGGCATCGAGATCGAGCAGGACGTCCCATGCGGGTTCGTCCGTGCGGTACTCGTTCATCGTGGTGCGCCGCCACACCCCGCGGATGTGCTCGGCGTCGCGCCAGAAGTTGTAGAGGAACTGCCCGCGCCTGCGTGCGTACGGGATCCGCGCATCGGTGTCGAGAATCTCGCGTACACCCGCCACGGTGGCGTCGAAACGCTCGCCTGCCAGCGCCTGGATCGTCACCTCGTTCTTCTCGCGTACCCACGCGAGTGCGTCGTCGCCGGTGACGTCTTCGAGCCAGAGGTACGGGTCGTCCGAGAAAGCCATGGCACAGTTCTAGCAGCACACGTGCGGTCGGGTGCAGGACGCGTGCGAGGCTACCGGCTGGTAACGAAGACCAGGTCGAGACAGTGTCGGAGGGCACGACTACGCTGGGGACTCGTGACCTCACACTATGACGTCGTTGTCCTCGGAGCCGGTCCCGGTGGGTACGTCGCTGCTATCCGCGCGGCACAACTCGGACTCAGCACTGCCATCATCGAGAAGAAGTATTGGGGCGGTGTGTGCCTGAACGTGGGCTGCATCCCCTCGAAGGCGCTTCTCCGTAACGCCGAGCTGGCGCACCTCTTCACCAAAGAGGCCAAGCTGTTCGGTATCTCGGGTGAAGCATCCTTCGACTTCGGCGCAGCATTCGACCGCAGCCGCAAGGTCGCGGACGGACGCGTCAAGGGCATCCACTTCTTGATGAAGAAGAACAAGATCCCCGAGTACGACGGCCAGGGCACGTTCACCGATGCCAACACCATCGAGGTCGAACTGTCCAAGGGCGGCACCGAGACGATCACGTTCGACAACGCGATCATCGCGACCGGCAGCACCACCAAGCTGCTCCCGGGAACCGAGCTCAGCAAGAACGTCGTCACGTACGAAGAGCAGATCATGACCAAGGATCTGCCGGGCTCGATCCTCATCGTCGGCGCGGGTGCCATCGGTATGGAATTCGGGTACGTCCTGAAGAACTACGGAGTCGACGTCACCATCGTCGAGTTCCTCGATCGCGCGCTCCCCAACGAGGACAAGGACGTCTCGAAGGAGATCGAGAAGCAGTACAAGAAGCTCGGCGTCAAGGTCATCACCGGCGCAGGTGTGCAGAGCATCGACGACGACGGCTCCAAGGTCACCGTCGAGATCAAGCACAACAAGTCCGGTGAGAGCGAGACCTTCACCGTCGACAAGGTGATGCAGTCCGTCGGATTCGCGCCTCGCGTCGAGGGCTTCGGTCTCGAGAAGACCGGTGTCGAGCTCACCGATCGCGGTGCCATCGGCATCACGAACACGATGCAGACCAACGTCCCGCACATCTACGCCATCGGCGACGTCACCGCCAAGCTCCAGCTCGCCCACGTGGCGGAGGCGCAGGCCGTGGTGGCTGCCGAAACCATCGGCGGCGCAGAGACATTGCCGATCGACGACTACCGGATGATGCCACGCGCCACGTTCTGCCAGCCGCAGGTCGCGAGCTTCGGTCTCACCGAGGACCAGGCCCGCGAAGAAGCGCAGGCTCGTGGATCCGACATCAAGGTCGCGAACTTCCCGTTCGCCGCCAACGGCAAGGCACACGGCCTGGGCGACGCGACGGGCTTCGTCAAGCTCATCGCCGACACCGAGCACGGCGAGCTGCTCGGTGGCCACCTCATCGGCCCCGACGTCTCGGAGCTGCTGCCGGAGCTGACCCTGGCCCAGAAGTGGGACCTGACGGTCAACGAGCTGGCCCGCAACGTCCACACGCACCCGACGCTGTCGGAGGCACTGCAGGAAGCGATCCACGGCCTCGCAGGCCACATGATCAACTTCTGATCTCTGCTGTAGAACGACGAACGGCGGCGACCACCTCGGTGGTCGCCGCCGTTCGCTTCGTTCTGGGGTACTAGGACTGCTGTCGGGTACTAGGACTTTCGCCAGTGGTCGAATCGGCCCTTGATGTCCGACGCCACGTCGCCGATTCCGTTGCCGACGGCGTCGACGGCACCGGTGAAGCCGCTGCCGATGTCGCGGACCGTCTTGATCAGCGGGTCCTCCGACGTGTCGAAGTTGTTCTTGTACGTGCGGGCCGCGTTACGGAACTCCTCCGACACCTTGGCCTCGTGGTCGGTGGACCGGCGCGGGTAGTCGCCGCGGAGGACCGCCGCGTACTCGCCGGTGTCGACCCACTTCTTCAGCTCCGCAGCGCGCAGCACCGAGAACGGGTGCGAGAGGAGCTCGAGATTGAGCAGCTTGAGCACGCCGTCGCGCAGGTCTCCACTGGCCTCGTACTCGGCGGCCTGAGCGAGGAAGGCGTCGACGTCGATTTCGCTGATACGTGCGCCGCCCGCCAACTTGAGCTGCACGCTGATCGCGGTGTGCACGTCCTGTCCGCACAGTAAACCTGCTCTGTCGCCGGATAATTCGGACTTGCGCTGCCATTCCATCAGTCCCGCGATGACCGCGCGCAAGGCCCAGCCGCCCACCGGAACCCAGCCGACCGTGCCGGCGAGGCGCATCAGGTGCATGAGAACGGTGCGGTACACCGCGTGGCCGGACAGGGCGTGGCCCAGTTCGTGGCCGACGACGAATCGCTGTTCCTCGTAGGTCATTATGTCGAGCATGCCGGTGGTCAGGACGATGAACGGTCGATCCATCCCGATGGTGAACGCGTTGACCATCGGCGACTGAACCACGAACAGCTCCGGAGTTTCCTCCGCGCCGAGAATCTGCACACAATCGGCTCGAAGATCGTTCAGATCCTTGAACTGGCGTTCGTCGACGCGCACCGCGGTGGCCAAGTACATCAGGCGGTGCTGTCTCTCGCGCAGCAGTCCGGACAGCGTTCGCAGCACCGTGTCGAAGCCCTTGAGGGTGCGAAGAGTGACCAAGGCTGCTCGGTCCGAAGGGTGTTCCCAAGTGCGAGAAGAGATATCGGGAAACTCGATACGAGTACGGTCCGGTGCGTGTGTCACTGTGTGGCTCCCAGTCTGATCGGTCTGTTTGCCAAAGTATCAGTAAAAAGCCCTTCCGGTTCGTTCTTGACCACGGTCAGGTCTCGCACCGCCGGGGGTTAAGCAGGGTCGGTAGCGCTAATTCTTGGTGGCACTGACGAATTGGGCGAGACCGCGGATGTCCTGCTCGATGTCGGTCATGCCCGCAGCAGCGAACATCTCGGTGAACTGCCCCTTCGGGAACACGCGTACCCCGACGGCGGCAGATCCCAGGCCGACGACGGTGCGCAGCGGTGCCAGGCCCAGTTCACAGCTGGTCATGATGGCGATGCGTCCACCCGGTCGCAGGACGCGGATGAGCTCGTCGACCACCTGCAGTGGATGTGGCACGAGATACAGTGCGGCATAACAGCATACGGCGTCGAATGTCGCGTCGGCGTACGGGAGTTCGGCCGCATCGCCGCGAACGTATGCCGCACGCGGCCCCCGATTGTCGCGCACTGCGCGAGCGATCATAGCCTCGGAGATATCGAAGCCGACGGCGATACCGTCCTCGGTCAGCTGCTCCGACAGGAACCTGGTGAAGTTGCCGGGGCCGCAGGCGACGTCCAGGACTCGCTGTGGCCCGTGTAACCGCAAGTCGGCGACGGCCTTGGCGCGTTCGGCGGACATGGGCAGCCCGCCGATTCCCATCATCGATACTCCGAACGGTCGCCAGATGTTCTCGTAGATCGCCGCGACACCGCGGTTGTTCATCGCTCGGCTGGCCATCGTCGGATTGGGGGCCTTGGCGTTGCCCATGAGTTCGACGTAGCCGCCGTCGATCCGGGCGCTCGTGCGGACCGACTCCGGTTCGATCATCGCCAGAGCGCGGCGCAGTGCAGTCTCGGGTGTCTCGTTCATCGTCGTGGTGGCCGGTCGCCGTAGTCGCGTTCGACGCGGAGGGTGCCCAATGTGGTTGCGAGCCCGTCGTATTGGGTGACCAGCAAGACGAATTCGATGAGGCGACGTTCGTCGAACTGGGTCGCCAGTTCGGACCACGTGGCGTCGGTGAGCGTCTTGGTCTCGATCAGCTCGTCGACGGCAGTGAGGATGGTGCGGTAGCGAGTCGACAGCCCAGGGGCGTGCGGGCCGGTCATGATCAGCTCGAGCAGGTCTCGGTCGATGCCGGCTCGACGGCCCAGGCGGATGTGGTGGTCCATCTCGTATGCCGATTCGCGCAGGTGCGCCACCCGGAGAATCACCATTTCCGATTCCTTGCGGGAGATCTTTCCGCCCGGCATCAGATGGCCGCTGTAGAACAGCCACGCCCGGTACAGGCCGCCGGTTCGACCGAGAGTGGTGAACAGGTGGGGGTTGGGTACTCCTGCGCCCTTGGCGATGACCTTGCAGATGACCCAGTTGACGGGGCCGAGGGTGCGGGCGGTACCGGACGGAATGCGTGGAGTGGTCACGATCACATCTTACCGACTGGTAGCTCCGCCGTCCGGGGACGCGGCGGGGTAATGATCTGGAGGGTAGGCTAACCTCCTTTGTGTCTCGCATTGTTCTACCCGGAGGTCCCTCGAAGTGGTGCAGTTCAAGCTCGGTCTGACAGCGTTGGCCATCACCGCGCTCGCGCTGGCGGCAGGAGCGACGGCATGCTCGTCGGCCGATACCGCCGACGGGTCCGCCGGCGAAGCGACTCGAACGGTCGAGACCGTTCGAGGCTCGATCGACGTTCCCGACAATCCTCTGCGGGTCGTCACCCTGGAACCGGTGGAACTCGACACCACGGTCGCGCTCGGCATCGTGCCCGTCGGCACGGCGGTGCTCAGCGAAACCGCCGGTGTACCGACCTATCTCGGGACGGAAGCGGCCGGCATCGCCACGGTCGGCACGGTGGCCGAACCGACCATCGAGGACATTGCTGCCGCGCAACCCGACCTCATTCTCGGGACGGAGACTCGGCACGCGCAGTACTACGACCAACTCTCCGCCATCGCGCCGACGGTGTTCATCGCCTCCCAGTCCGATCCGTGGCGCGACAGTGTCCGATTCGTCGGGCGCGTTCTCGGCAAGGAAGCGAAGGCCGAGGAACTGCTCACCGCCTACGACGACCGGTGCGCCGAGATCGCCGAAAAGCACGACACCGCCGGGAAAACAGCGCAACTGATCAGGCCGCGCAGTGGTGAGCTGACCCTGTACGGGCCGTCGTCGTTCGCCGGAAGCACGCTCGAATGTGCCGGATTCACCACCCCGCCGCGGCCGGAATGGACCGACGAGATCTCGGTCGACCTCTCTCCCGAGCTGGCGGCTCAGGCGGCAGCGGACTTGATCGTCGTCACCGCCGACAACCCGTCGGACCCCGCCGCAATCCCGTCGTCGATCACCGACAACGCTGCGACACTGCCCAATCCGCATGCGGTGGACCTGTCGTACTGGATCACCGGCGTGGGGCCCATGGGCGGACAGACCGTGCTCGACGACATTGACCGAATCCTGTCGGCTGACTAGTTGGGTCGTTCCGCAGGCTCCACTCCTGTCGGATGCCAGCTGACGCGTTAGATTCGGACCGCGCCGGCCAACGCCGCGGCCTGACGGGCGCGCTCGACCACTCGGTCGCGGGACGAATCGATATGTGCAACAAGCGTATCCAGCGCCGTGTCCAGCTGCCCGGTCAGCAGGTGCTCGACGATCGCGAGATGTTCATCGATCGCCGAGACCACGGCCGAGGCGTCGAGACCACCGAGAATACGCACGGGCCGCACCTTGGCGTTGACGGCGCACAGGGCCTCGGTCAGAGCCGCATTGCCCGACGCGGCCGACAACGCGACATGGAACTGCTCGTCCATGGCGACCATGTCGTCGGTGGTCTCCGGTGGGTGCGCACGCAACCCGGCCCACGTCGCCGCCAACGCCGACAAGGCAGCCCGATCGAAGGACTGCGGCGTCGAGCGAGTGATTCCGCGGGACTCGAGAGTCGACCGCAGTTCGTACAGATCCGGTAGGTCGCCGAGCCGGGGACGATAGGGATGCAGACCGGCCTCGTCGCGCACGACCAGACCGTCGGCTTGCAGACGTGCCAGCGCCTCTCGCACAGGAGTGCGCGAGACGCCGTACAGCTCGGCGAGACGCTCCTCGCCGAGCCGTTCCGTGGAGCCGATCGCACCGGAGATCAGATCCCGGCGCAGTGACGAATAGACCTTCTCGCGAAGGTCCTTGCGCGGCACGATACGCCCGGTCAGATCGCCATGGCTGCGCGCACGTCGGCCTCGGAATCGGATCCGCCCACACCGGTGGACGTGATCCGGCCGGCCTCGAGAATGTAGTACTTCTGGGCAGATTCCAATGCGAAGCCGATGTGCTGCTCCACCAACAGAACTCCGAGACCGCCGCGGCGGGTGAGCTCGATGACGGTGCGCTCGATCTCGGCGACGACCGACGGCTGAATGCCCTCGGTCGGCTCGTCGAGAATCAGCATCCGCGGTTCGGTGATCAAGGCTCTTGCGATGGCGAGCTGTTGGCGCTGGCCGCCGGACAGTAGGCCGGCTCTGCGATTCAGCAATTCCTTCAGCGCCGGAAAGAGGTCGAGTGCCTCGTCGATCAGTGCCTTGCCGCGCTTGCGCCCGTCGGCCACCACCTGCAGATTCTCCGCTGTCGTCAACTGACCGAACGACTGCTGGCCCTGTGGCACGTACGCCAGTCCGCGGGCGACGCGGGCGCTGGGCCGCAACGCACTGACGTCCTCACCGTCGAACATGACCTTGCCCGAGTTCACTTTCAACAGCCCGACCGCCGCGCGCAGCAGCGTCGTCTTGCCCGCACCGTTGTGGCCCATCACCGCCGCGACACCGTCGGCCGGAACCGTCAGCGACGCACCGTGAACGACCTCGCTGCGGCCGTAACCTGTTCTGACGTCGACCAGTTCAAGCATGATCGGCTCCCTCTTCTGCGATGTGCTCGAGTTCCTCGCCCGCCGCGGCGGTGCCGAGGTAGACCTGCTGAACCTTCGGATCGGCCTGCACCTCGGCCACGGTGCCCTCGGCCAGAACGCGTCCGGCCGCCAGCACTGTCACCGAGGTCGCGAACATCCGCATGAAGTCCATGTCGTGCTCGACCACCACCACGGTCCGTTCACCGCCGATGCGTTGCAGCAGCTGGCCCGTCTCCTTACGTTCCTCGTGGCTCATGCCGGCGACCGGCTCGTCGAGCAGAAGCACATCGGCGTTCTGCACCAACAACATTCCGATCTCGAGCCACTGCTTCTGGCCGTGCGCCAGAATTCCTGCGGCCTTGTCTCTCTGGGCCGTCAGACCGATCGTCTCGAGGGCCTCCTCGATCTGGGGCAGAACCGATGCCCGACGGCGCAGCATCGTCAGCACGGATCGTCCGGACCCAGCGGCGATGTCCAGGTTCTGCAGCACCGTCAGATTCTCGAAGATGCTGGCCGTCTGAAAGGTTCGACCGATACCGAGCCGGGCGATCTGATGCACCTTCTTGCCCAGCAGTTCCACTCCGGACTTGGTGACCGAGCCGGTGGCCGGAACGAGACCGGTGATGGCGTCGATCAGCGTGGTCTTGCCGGCTCCGTTCGGTCCGATGAGGAAGCGAAGATCGCCCTGCATCAGCGTCAGATCGACGTTGGTGTTGGCCTTGAAGCCATCGAAACTGACTGTCAGATCGCGGACTTCGAGGTACTGACTGGACATGCCGGCGTTGCCGCCGAACGTGGGCTGCGGGCCTTCGACGTGGATCATCGTGCGAGCTCTTTCTCTGGTTCCGCGCTGGCCTCCGGGACCGATTCGGGCTCTTTCTTTCGCTTGCGCAGTGCGAAGAGTCCGGCGATGCCGGCGGGGAAGAATCCGACGACCACGACGAACAGCAGACCCTGCGCATACGTCCAACCGGACGGGAATTGCTCGGACAGCGTGGTCTGCGCCCACGCGACTCCGAGCGCGCCGAGAACCGGGCCGAGCAGAGTGGTGCGGCCGCCGATGGCGACGCCGATGAGAAACGCGATGGACGGAACGATGCCGACGTCGTTGGGGGAGATGATGCCGACGATCGGGACGAACAGCGCACCGGCGAGACCGGCGAAGAACGCTGCGGCGACGTACGCGACGATCTTCACGTTCGCCGGGTCGTAGCCTAGGAAGCGCACTCGCTCTTCCTGATCGCGGACGGCCACCAGTAGTTCGCCGTAGCGCGAGTACATCAGCTGGCGGGTGATGGCGACGACGACGAGCAGTACACCGGCGGCGATGAAGAACAGCATCTGCTTGTTGGCGGGGTCGTTGAGGTTGAACCCGAAAAACGTGCGGAACCTGTTGAGTCCGTTGGATCCACCGGTGGTCTGCTGTCCGATGAGCAGGATCGCGAAGGCGGCGGCCAGTGCCTGACTGAGGATCGCGAAGTACGCGCCCTTGACGCGACGCTTGAACACGCCGAGGCCGAGCACCAGCGCCACCAGTGCCGGCACGAACAGGATGCCCAGGATCGTCGTGATGGGCGAGGTGAACGGCAGCCAGTACGAGGGCAATTCACGGATACCGGCGATGGACATGAAGTCCGGTACCGCGTCGCCGCGCAGATCGGCGTCGGAGATCTTCAGATGCATGGCCATGATGTAGGCACCGATGCCGAAGAAGACACCCTGGCCGAGGGTGAGCATTCCGCCTCGGCCCCAGGCCAATCCGATACCGACAGCCACAATTGCGTAGCAGATGAACTTGCCCAGCAGATTCAACCGGAAGTCGCTGAGGACGGCGGGAGCCACAGCGAACAACAGGATTGCGGCGAGCGCGAAACCCAGCAGAGCGCCGCGCTTGGCGATGAAGTCGCTCATACCAGGCTCCTTGTCTTGACAGCGAACAAGCCCTGCGGGCGGGCCTGGAGGAAGATCACGATGAGGACGAACACGATGACCTTCGCGATCGAGGCCGTGGTGCTGTATTCGATGAACGAGTTGAGAATCCCGAGGGCGAAGGCGGCGATCACCGCGCCCTTGATCTGGCCGAGTCCACCGACGACGACCACCAGGAAGGCGTCGATCAGATAACTCTGTCCCACAGTGGAACTCGTGGATCCGATCAGAGTCAGTGCCACGCCCGCGACGCCCGCCAAACCGGAGCCGAGGAAGAACGTCGAGATGTCAGTCCTGCGGCTCGAGATGCCCGAGGTTTCCGCGAGATCGCGGTTCTGCACCACCGCGCGGATGCGTCGACCCATTGCGGTCTTCTTCAGCGCGATCGACAGTGCGACGACGGCGACGACCGCCAGCACGAGAATGAAGATTCGGGTCTTGGGCACCACGGCACCGAGGATGTCGACGCCGCCGCTCAGCCATTCCGGCGAGACGACGTTGACCGCCGGGGCACCGAAGATGTCGCGAGCGAGCTGCTGCAGGATGAGCCCGACGCCGAACGTGACGAGCAGGGTGTCCAATGGACGGTGGTACATGCGCTGGATCAGCGTCACCTCGAGCAGCACACCCATTGCGCCACCGACGAGGAAGCCGACGATCAGCGAGATGAACAGTGATGCACCGCCGGTCGAGACGATCTGCTGCACAACGTAGGCCGTGTACGAGCCGGCCATGATGAACTCGCCGTGTGCCATGTTGATGACGCCCATCTGACCGAACGTCAGTGAGAGCCCGAGGGCGGCGAGCAAGAGAATGGATCCGATCGACAGGCCGGTGAACAACTGTCCGATCACGACGTCCATGGGGGAGCTCCTTCGGAGCATGTGAGTGGAACTTCGTAGCAGGCTACGAAGTTCCACTCACATGGGTGGTGGTCAGTTGAGGTCGGAGGCCCAGTCGTAGGTCTCGAGGAACGGGTCGGGAGCGATGGCTTCGGGGGACTCCCACACCGTGTAGATCAAGCCGTCGGGCCGGATCTCGCCGATGCGGGCGGTCTTGGAGATGTGGTGGTTGTCGCCGTCGATGACAACCTCGCCCTCGGGAGCGGCGAAGCTGACACCGTCGGCTGCGGCCTGAATGTCGGCCACCGCGAACGAATTTGCCTTCTCGACGGTGTTCTTCCACAGGTAGACCGAGGTGTACGCGGCTTCCATGGGGTCCGAGGTGGGCTTGTCGGCACCGTACTTCGCCTTGTAGTCGGCGACGAACTTTGTGTTCTCCGGGCTGTCGACGGTCTGGTAGTAGTTCCAGGCAGTCAGCTGGCCCGCGATGTTCGCGGCTCCGATGCCCGCCACCTCTTCCTCGGCGATGGACACCGAGATGACCGGCATGTCAGCAGCTTTGAGGCCGGCGTTGGTGTACTCACGGAAGAATGCGACGTTGGAATCACCGTTGAGCGTGTTGAACACGGCATCGGCGTCGGCGGAGCGGACCTTGTTGACGATGGTGGAGAAGTCCGTCGAACCGAGCGGGGTGTAGTCCTCGCCCTTGATCTCGATACCGTTGGCGGCCGCATACGCCTTGATCTCGCGATTGGCGGTCTGCGGGAACACGTAGTCGCTGCCCACCAGGTAGAGGGACTTGACGCCCTTCTCCTTCAGGTAGTCCAGGGCCGGGATGATCTGCTGGTTGGTGGTGGCTCCGGTGTAGAAGATGTTCTTCGACGCCTCGAGGCCCTCGTACTGCACGGGGTAGTAGAGGAGTGCGTCGTTGTCCTCGAACACCGGCAGCATCGCCTTGCGCGACGACGACGTCCAGCCACCGAAAACTGCTGCGACACAGTCGCTGCTGATGAGTTTCTCGGCCTTCTCGGCAAACACGGTCGGCTCGGATGCGCCGTCCTCTGCGACGACCTCGATCTGCTTTCCGTTGACGCCACCGGCCGCGTTGATCTGCTCGACGGCCAGTGCGATCGAATCACGCACTGTCACTTCGCTGATCGCCATCGTGCCGGACAGGGAGTTGAGCGAGCCGACCTTGATGGTGTCACCGGAGGTGTCCACACACGAGGTGGACGAGCCTCCGCCGCCCTCGGCGGTGGTGGTGTCGCTCGCCTTGCTACCGCAGGCAGTGGCAACCAGGCTCAATGCAGCCAGTGCTGCGGGAACGACCATGACGCGCTTGACGGACATGCGCTTCGAGACAGCAGGCATCTACGGCCCTTTCGGAAAGTGTGTATACGGAGATGTATTCGCGATTGCGAACAGTAAAGGCAACTTATTGCGTTGGTATTTTCTGCGGTGACGAGTCTGTTTCTCGCGTTACGAGTAGGTAAAGGCGAACGAATGACAAGACTGCTTGACATTTTCTGACAAGCAGAGTTGACTTTTTGTCATGCCCGGATCCAACAACGTTCGCGCGCATCGCAAACAGGCACGCATCACGCAGGCCGAACTCGGCACCATGTGCGGAGTCAGCCGGCAGAGCATCGTCTCCGTCGAGGGCGGCGACTACGCACCGAGCGTGTACCTGGCACTGCGACTGGCCCGAGCACTCGACACGACAGTCGAAACACTGTTCGGCGACGACGAAGGGAAACGAACATGAGCGCATTCACCAAAGCTGCCCGCTTCGTGGGAGACCTGGACGACGACTTCTACGCCGACGAACTACAACGCGACATCTGGAACGAGGCCTCGGCCGTCGGATTCCAATCCCTGCTGTGGATCGGAATGATCGTCGGCGCTGTACTGCCCTTCGCGGCGGGTGTCACCGGGGCCTGGGTGGCATTGGGAATCTTCGTGGCTCTCCTCACGGTCGCCAACGTAGTTGTGGGGTACGCCCGAGCGCGGGGGATCGACATGTACACCTCGCAGAAGCTTCGCCGGTCGCGGATCGGGGTGTTGGTGGTTCTCTATCTCGTGGGTGCTGGTGGTGCCGGCCTGCGCCTGCTGCTTCATTACGGACACGGGAGGCTCGCACCGATCCTGGTCGGTGCCGGCATCGGCCTTGTCGGAGGTCTTGCCGGTGTCGTGGTGGGCATCAGGGGTAGGCGGCGGCAGGCCCGACAGGCCGAGCGTGCCGCCGAGCTGGCCGAGCAGCGGGCTTTCGATACGGACGAATGAATTGGGTCTCGAATGTGTCGCACGATCTGTTACAGGGTGCAAGGATGCGTAAAGGCTTCGGTTGGACCGTCTCCGTTTCGCAGATTTGCAGGCCGGAGGGTATGTTCTGACCGATGACATCGCGATTTCCCGGTGTTGCGGCTGTAGGGGTGCTGTTCGGCGGCGGTTTCGGTAACGCGGACGGATGCACGTTCGATGTAAAGGGAGGCTCGGGTGGACGGCGATGACGACGTGTAATACCAATCCGTCCTCCGTCGCGCCACGAAGTACCAACGAGACCGTGTCGGGCGTCCACCCTCCGGTGGAGCATGCAAACAGGGAAGTCGAGACCGTGCGCAGAGAAAAGAGCTACCTCAGACTCGTAGGGTCGAGCACTCCCACGATCGAGGTTCTGGGCGGCCCCAGAACCATCACCGTCGATGTGGACAACGTTTTTCCGGGTCAGGTATGCGAGGTCCTGCACAACGGCATGCTGTCGCTGAGCCCACGCGTCGTCGTGGAAGACAACGCGACAAGCATCACGATCACCACGTTCGCGCTCAAGCCGGGTGAGTACAACGTCTCGCTGCGTCTCGACGGACGCCTGGATTGCGTCACCGAATCGCAGACTGCTGTCGTCGGCGAGCAGTTCGAGGTCCGACGTAGTTCGTAGGCCGAACACAGCTCCTAGGCCGGATGCAAGGCCCGGTCAACACAAGACAGCGAAGCGGCGCGTAGCTCAGGTGAGCTACGCGCCGCTTCGCTTCGTTGTCGGTCCTCGCTGCCGTCGGGTCGCGCCAGTCAGTGACAGGTGCTGCCGGGATCGGTGTGGCAGTGCTTCTGCTCCGATGGTGCGACGTCGAGCGAGGGGTTGCGGTCGAAGAAGCCGAAAGGCTTGAGCCAGAACGAGACGGTGTCGGACGGCATCACCGGCCAGTCCTCGGGCCTGGTGATGTGATGGATGCCGAAGGTGTACCAGACCACCACATCGGTGTTCTCGATCGAACGGTTCTTCTCGGTCCACTCGGGGAGGCCATGGTCGACGCCACTCTGATTGACGAACTCGCCACTGGGCCAACGCTCGTCGGGTGAATTGGGCGTGACCCATACGGTGTGACCGATCACCTGGGAACGCTGGAAGATCGGCGACGCCGGATCGAACATCGCCGGAATCGCCGAGCCGGGCACCAACTTGTACGCGGGCCGGGTGCCGAGACCGTTGGTGACGTTGTCGTTGACCACCTTCCACGCCTTCTGCGTGTTCCAGTCGTAATCCTGCTTGCCCTCGGACTCGGTGGTGAGCGGGGTGTTCACTTGTGTCAGGGCCAGGCCGTACGGATTGTCGGGACCCATCGGCACCATCTGGGTCTGGCTGGAATAGACGGTGTTCTCGGTGCCGTCGATGTCCAGATCGAGCCGGGCGACCAGGAAGTGCTGGTGGTACGGCGCATACGTGCGATTGTCGATCAGCGTGCCCGACGGATGGGTGCCGCCCTCCTCGAAGTGGGTGACGACCATGATGCCGGTGGCGCGCACCTCGCACTCGATGTTGCCGTCCTGATAGAAGCGCCAGTAGACGAGATACTCGTAGTTGGCGACGGTGGCGTGGAAGCTGACGGTGAGACGGCGCATCCGACGCACCTCTGCCCCGGCGTCGTGATCGACGTGCTTCCACAGCACCGCGTTGTCTTCCTCGTGGATGCAGATCGCGTTGGTGATCGTGTACGGCTCGCCTTTGCTGTTGTGCAGCACGGCATCGAGGTACCGGATCTCACCGAGGCAATCGCAGCCGAGCTCGAGCGAGGTGGTCATGAAGCCCAGGCCCCACTCGCCGATGTCGAATGCGGTGCGCCGATAGTGGTCCTCGGTGGGGTCACGATACGGAACGATCATCTCCGCGAACGACATTCGGTTCGCGACGGATCGCGTGTTCCCGTTGTCGTCGTAGGTGACGGCGTGCAGCGTCATGCCCTCGCGGTAGTTGAACCCCACACGCAGCGACCAGTTCTGCCACGTCAGCTTGTTGCCGTCCAGCTCGAACGACGGGCCGTCCGGCTGGGTGATCTCGAGCGGCTTCAGCGGCGGACGGCTGCTGGCGTTGCGGATGCGCTCCGGAATATGGCGGGGTACATACTCGCCCATGATCTCCGGCCGCTCGACGCGGTAGGTGTCCTCGATCTCGAGCAGTTCCATCGTGTTGGCGTCGATGACGCAGTGGAAGCCGCCCACCGGCCCCGCGTACGGATTGGCACCCTCTGCGGCTTTGACCCACGTGTCCGACCAGCCCAGGCGTCGACCCTTGTACTTCTCGGGCGTCACCGCCTCGCCGTACGTCCAGGTGTCCATGAACACCAGATCGAGATCGGTGATCCCGCGATCGGCAAGCGCGGCAATCACATCGGGGTGTGCACGCAGAGCCGCGTCGGCCTCTTCCCACTCGTCGACGGTGAAGTTGGGCTGCACGTCCGGGATGTGGGTCCAGGATTCGGTGCTCCTGTTGTCCAGTGACACCACGGCCTTGAACGTGCTGTTCTCGGCGCGGTTCAACACCACCGAGACTGCGCGACGGGCGGGGACGGTACCGTCCGCATCGAACGCGGCGACCTCGGACTTGGACGGTTCGATCATCTCGATCGAGGCGAATCGCCACCCGTCGCCGACACCGTGTTCCCGGCCCAGAACCTCGGCGACGGCGGAGAACTCGTCGCTCGAGAGTGGGTCCAGGGGATGAAGTGTCATGCGATGGTCTCCGTCGAGCTCATCACGTGCTTGATGCGGGTGTAATCGTCCACGCCGTAGGCCGAGAGGTCCTTGCCGTAACCGGAGTACTTGAAGCCGCCGTGCGGCATCTCGGCCACCAACGGGATGTGGCAGTTGACCCAGACGGCACCGAAGTCCAGAGCCGCCGAAATACGAAGCGTGCGAGCATGATCGGACGTCCAGACGCTCGACGCGAGACCGAAGTCGACGTCGTTGGCCAGCTCGATCGCCTCTGCCTCGTCGGAGAATTTCTGCACCGTCAGCACCGGGCCGAACGTCTCCTCCTGCACGATGGGATCGGACTGCTGCACGCCCGTGATGATCGTGGGCTCGTAGAAGAATCCCTTGTCGCCGATGCGCTTTCCGCCGGTGACGATGGTGGCGTGCGCGCCGATACCGTCGACCTTGGAGCTGACCTGGCCGAAGTGGTTGACGTTGTTCAGTGGGCCGAGGAAGGTGTCGGGGTCGTCGGGCAATCCGACCTTCAGTGTCTTCGCCTTGGCGACGAGTGCGTCGACGAGCGAGTCGTGTACCGACTCGTGAACCAACACGCGAGTGACCGCCGTGCAGTCCTGGCCGGCGTTGAAGAACGCGGCCTCGGCGATGCCGTCGGCGGCCTTGGTGATGTCGACGTCGTCGAACACGATGGCCGGTGCTTTGCCGCCCAGTTCGAGGTGCGCGCGCTTGAGCTGCTTGGCAGCGGCGACGGCGACGGCGATGCCTGCCCGCACCGAACCGGTGATCGAGACCAGGCCGGGCGTCTTGTGTTCGACGATGGCGGCGCCGGTGCCGCCGTTGCCGAGCACGATGTTCAGCACGCCGTCGGGGACGATGCCCTTCGACAATTTCGCCAGCACCAGGGTGCTCTCGGGGGTGGTGTCGCTCGGCTTGAGGACGACGGTGTTGCCGGCCGCGAGGGCAGGCCCGATCTTCCAGATCGCCATCATGAACGGGTAGTTCCACGGAGTCACCTGCCCTACGACGCCGATCGGCTCGCGGCGTACGTACGAGGTGAACCCGTCCATGTACTCGCCGGCCGACTTGCCTTCGAGCATCCGTGCAGCCCCGGCGAAGAACCGAATCTGATCTGCTCCGACGGTGACTTCCTCGGCGGCGATGGTGGCCTTCGGCTGACCGGTGTTACGACTCTGCGCCTCGACGATCTCGTCGCTGTGGGCCTCGATGGCATCGGCGAGCTTCAGCAGTACTTTCTGCCGCTCACTCGGAGTCGTCTTGCCCCAGGTCTCGAAAGCTTTGGCGGCAGCCGACATTGCGGCGTCGACATCGGCAGCATCGGAAATCGGGGCTCGAGCGACCACCGACTCGTCCACCGGACTGACGACATCGAGCATCTCGGTACCCGAGGGCGTCACGAATGCCCCGTCGATGTAGTTCTGCAGGACAGGCACCGTCATCACAACCCCTAGCGTCGACTATTTCGGTTCTGCAAAGCCTGCACCCGCGGACGAGACTTTGCCACCCGACAAGATGTACACGACGATGCGAGTAATCAGGACGAAATGTCAGAAGAACAAGCAAGTACAGGAGATGCTCAGCGGATAGCCTGTGGCAGTGCGAAACACCGAGGTGGGATACCAGCAGATCGCCGACGACACCTGGGCCTTCATGCGTCCACCGGGCAGTTGGGGGCAGACCAACACCGGGCTCGTCGTGGCACCCGGTTCGGCGTCGATGCTGATCGACACCGTCTGGGACGTGAACTGGGCCGAGCGGGTTGCCGCCGACACCGCCGAGTTGGTTGCCGCCGCACCGATCACCGAGGTCCTCAACACGCATTCGGACGGTGATCACTGGTGGGGAAACGACAGCGTGCCCGCCTCCGCACGGATCACCACCAGTGCGGCGTCGCTGCACGCGATGAAGGAGGAGACCCCGCCGAAGGGAGTATCCGCATTCGCGTCCTTCGGCAAGGCAGTCGGCTGGGTGCCGGGACCGATCGGTGCGATGGGCTCCTACATGGACCGTGTTCGCGGCGATGCGCTGTTTCCGTCGGCGCTGCCCCGGCTGCCTGATCACACCTTCGAAACCACCGAAACCATCGATGTCGCAGGACGACTGGTTCACCTGCGCTACCTCGGTCCGGCGCACACCGAAGGCGATCTCATCGCGCACCTCCCGGACGCGGGGGTCGTGTTCGCGGGCGACCTGCTCTTCATCGACGCCACCCCGGTGCTCTGGCACGGCCCGCTACAGAACTGGATCGACGCCCTCGACCACCTCCTCGAACTCGACGCCGACCTGTACGTTCCCGGCCACGGACCCCTGTGCGGCACCGACGAAATACGCGCCGTGCGCAGCTACTGGACCTGGGTCGGCGAGGCCGGACGAGCGTGCTTCGACGCGGGACTCGGTTCCACCGAGGCCGCCCTGAACCTGCTCAAATCACCCGAATTCGGCCATTACGCGCACTGGGATTCGCCGGAGCGACTCATCCTCAGCATGAGCACGCTCTACCGCCTGTGGCGAGGCGAACCCGCTGCGCCACCCACGCTGACGCGTCGAGCACGCGCGTTCGCCGACGCGGGACGCTATCTGCGGGAGCGCTAGTGTCAGCCTTTGGGTGAGGCTGCTGGTTACCGGGCTCCGAACTCCGCCGTCAAGGACGCGGCGTGCGCGAACAGTGGGGTCGGATCCGGTTGTTCTGCAGTCGGTTCGAGTACGACAGTGGTCGCGCCCGCATCGATCCAGCGCTGCAGATTGCTCATGGCGGCATCGGAGTCGGATCCGACGGCGACATAGACGACGATGTCGTGCCCCGGCCCCGCGGCGATATGCCCGACAGCAGTCCGCAGCTGATCCGGGTCCGTCTCGCTCGTGAGAATGGTGCCGACACTCCTGCGGCCGCTCAGAGCAAGGGTTTTCGGGCCTGTCGCCCCGACGAGCAGTGGAGGTGCCTGCAGCGGAGGCCAATCGAGCTGCACATTGTCGAGCGAGACGTACCGACCCTGCACGGTGACGCTCTCGCCCGCCAACAGCGCGGTGAGCGCCGTCATCTGCTCGTCGAGCAACGTCAGCGGAGACTGCACTCGCGCGCCGATCTGGCCCATCCACGACTGGACGCCGTGGCCGAGCCCCACGCGGAGCCGGCCCGGATGGACCCGAGCGACGGTCGCGATCTCCATGGCCGTCGACGCGACGTTCCGCATCGGAGTGGGCAACACCCCGATGCCGACGTTCACGCGATCGGTGCTCGCGAGAATCAGTGCAGCAGTGGACAGCCCGCCGGAGAAGAAGCAGTCTTCCCACAGCCAGACCTCGTCGACGCCCGCGGCATCGGCTGCGCGAGCCGCGTCGACCAGCGCCTCCGGTGCGATCTCGGGCCGGAGTACAACGCCGATTCGGGTCATGGAAATTCTCTTTCTACTCAGCGAACGAGATACGGGGACACCGAGCTTCGGTGCTCGTCTATGTCGAGATCCTTGCCGAGCGGCGGAAACGCACGCTGCGGGCAGTTCGAGCGTTCGCAGACCCGGCAACCCGCTCCGATCGGAGTTGCGACCGCCGAGCCCTGCACGTCCAGTCCATCGGCATAGACGAGCCGTCCGGCATGGCGCAGTTCGCAACCGAGGCCGATGGCAAAAGTCTTGCCGGGCTGCCCGTATCGAGCGGCGCGGCGTTCCACCGTCCGCGCGATCCACAGGTAGTTGCGGCCGTCGGGCATCTCGGCGATCTGCGTCATGATCTTGCCGGGATACGCGAACGTCTCGTACACGTTCCACAGCGGGCACGTGCCACCGCTGGAGGAGAAGTGAAAGCCGGTGGCGGACTGTCGTTTCGACATGTTGCCGGCGCGATCGACCCGGACGAACGAGAACGGAACACCGCGCATCTCGGGGCGCTGCAGCGTGGAGAGTCGGTGGCAGATGGTCTCGTAACTCACCGAGAAGAAGGCCGACAGCCGCTCGATGTCGTATCGGAAATCCTCGGCGACGTCGTGGAACTGGTGGTACGGCAACACCGTCGCGGCCGCGAAATAGTTGGCGAACCCGAGCACCGCCAATTTCTTCGACGCCTCGCTCGTGAAGTTTCCCTCGTCGGCCATTTTGTTCAACAGATCACCGCATTCGAGATACGCGAGCTCGGCGGCGAACTTGAACACCTTCTGCCCACCAGAGAGGTGAGGAGAAATCTCCAACACCCGCGTCTGCGGGTCGAACCGATGCAACACGTTCTCACCGAGGTCGATGCGATTGACGATCTGCACGTCGTGCACCGTGCGCAACCGCTTCGCGATCTCACCGCCCACATCGGCGCGATGGAACCGAATTCTCGACGTCAATGCCTCTGCGGCGGTATCCAATTCGTGCAGATAGTTCTGTCGTTGATAGAAGTAGTCGCGCACCTCTTCGTGCGGCTTGCTGATCGAGCCGCTGCCACTGCCGTCGGAGAATCGTTCCTCGGTCGCTGCCAACAGCTGAGCCGTCGTATTGCGGTATCGGCGATGCATATTGACCATTGCCCGAGCCAGCTGCGGGTGCGAGCTGACCATCTGCGCGATCTCGTGCGGATCGGCATCGATGCCCATGTCCTGATCGAGTGCGACCTCGCGCAACTCGGCAACCAACCTGGTGTCGTCCTCCGAGGAGAAGAACGAGGTGTCGACGCCGAAGACCTCCGAGATCCGCAGCAGTACCGGAACCGTCAACGGGCGTACGTCGTGCTCGATCTGGTTGAGATAGCTAGCCGAGATGCCGAGCTTCTGCGCCAGAGATACCTGGCTCATGCTGCGTTCGCTGCGGAGCTGCCGAAGGCGAACGCCGACGAAAGTCTTGGACACGGTTGCCAGGCTACGCCTGCGAAGAATTGCCTTAACACCGTTCGCAACTAGCTGCTGGGTCACGATTCGGTGACCGTCGGGAACATTAGCCGAAGTAAAGGCGTATACCGATATACGAGCTATTCATCACGCACCTCGAGGAGCGGTCATGTCCAATCGTCAGCGCACATCGGAAATCGTCAGGGACGTCGTCGTCTTCGTCACCGGAGCCGTTCTCGTCGCCTCCACCGTCTGGCTTCCCGTCCAGGGCGACCAAGAAGTCACCGGAGCCATCCTGGTGCTCGGCATCCTTGCGGCATCGTCGGCGCTCTGGGCCATCGGATCCGCGTCCAGGCAGAGTCACTGGACTCACGTCGGCCTCGGTGTGTTGCTCGCCGTCTCACCCGCGCTGATGGTCTTCCCCTCCGGATTGTTGGCCGCGGACCTGTTCGCCATCGTCGGCGGACTCGTGATCGCCGCCATGGGTGCGTTGGGAGTCATCGCATCGCGCCGGGCACCGGTCACCTCGCGAGTGGTGGCCTCCAACAACGAGCGCACCGGCGTTCGCATCTGAGGCTTCTCTGCAACTGATGCTCCACTGACTGGGGCGGGCGCGGTAAATCCCGTGTGCGGCCCAGCGAGTGGAGCATTGTGTGCAGTCATCGCCGCGATGCCCGTCGTCGTCGAATCACCGCTGCGATTTCGGCAGCCACGGCGTCAGGCGCGGCGAGCACATCGAACGCCGAGTAGCGCAGCACCAACCAGCCATCGAGGATCAGCGCGTTCTGTCGTCGGCGATCCTTGCTGAATACGGCTGCTGCACTGTGGAATTCGCGACCGTCGACTTCGATGATCGTTCGGCTGCGGCGGTCGACGAAATCACACACGAACGGACCGACTGCAGCGTTCATCTCCAGGCGCAGGCCGAGTCGATGCACTGCGCGGCCCAGAGCGCGCTCGGGCTCCGACGCAAATCTCGATACCGCGAGCCGCACCTGACGAGCCAGCTCGACGTTCCCGTGCCGACCCGGGAATCGGTCGAGTAGGCAGAGCAACGAAGCCGGGTCCATTCCGAACTTCAGGCGCTCGTCGATCAGCAACTCGGCATCGGGGCGGGGGAGTAGCGCCAGACAATCGAGCATCGTCTGCGCCGAGATGGTGCAGGGCAACGTCGCGACCTCGTCGACGAGCGTGGAGTCCATGTCGCGACGGTGCAGCCGAAGCCACGACGGAGGTCGCAGCCGCGCAGTTCGAGGGACGGTGGCGTCGAGCATTGTCGGTTCGGTGGTCCAGCCGCGCAGGTACGCGGCCGATCGATGACTGAGGACGGCGTCGGGTCGCCACAGCGTGATCGCCCGACAACGGTCCATCGTCGACGGCTCCCCGCGAATATGGACCGTCGGCAGGACGCGGGTGAAGCGACGCGAGATGGTGCTGGGGTGAATCCCTGCGGCGACGAGATCCCTCCACGTGGTGGGAGTGGAGCCTGCGGGGGTGGGAGTGGAGCCTGCGGAATGACCTGCGGGGGTGGGAGTGGAGCCTGCGGAACGACCTGCGGGGTTGTGGTGTGTCATGGCTGCAACATCGGTGCGTCGTTGTGGGGCGTTGATCGGTCGACCTGGGGAAATGGAATGGCCTGTGCATGGCCGAATGCTTGTGGATGGTGCAATTCCTGCTCCATTCGACGCACTCGCACGGGGGATTCTCCAACGAGAGATCGCGAGAGGAGCACCTTGTGCAGCGTCCACATCGTGAGACAAAGAGTGTGTGACGTCCATCACTACCAAGCTGTTTTCTGACTCGATTCAGACGCTCGATTCAAACCGTACAAGCGTCCCGTAAAGAATTTTGTTCATTCCGTTCACCAACTGGGGATTCGTCGCTACCGACGAGTAACCACGCTGCCCGATCGGCGAGGTATGTGAGCCCCGAAAATTTGCAGACTTAGCAAAGGGCTCTGGAAAGCTAGCCAAGATTGGCACTAACAACTGGTAGACGCCTGTTTTCGGGTGTGCCATTGTTTTGGAGTACACCAGAAGGGCCTGGCAACGATGTGAAGATTCGTCTCGCGGCAGGCCGAGAAGCAGAGAAGAGACTGGAGCTCCGATGTCGACCACCGGCACCCCGAAGACCACCGCCGAGATTCAGCAGGATTGGGACACCAACCCGCGCTGGAAGGGCGTCACCCGTAACTTCACCGCGCAGCAGGTCTCCGACCTCCAGGGCACTGTGGTCGAAGAAGCCACACTCGCTCGCCGCGGCAGCGAGATCCTGTGGGATCTCGTCAACAACGAGGACTACATCAACTCGCTCGGTGCCCTCACCGGCAACCAGGCCGTGCAGCAGATTCGCGCCGGCCTCCAGGCGATCTACCTCTCCGGCTGGCAGGTCGCCGGCGACGCCAACCTCTCGGGCCACACCTACCCGGACCAGAGCCTCTACCCGGCCAACTCGGTTCCGTCGGTCGTCCGTCGCATCAACAACGCACTCCTGCGCGCCGACGAGATCGCCAAGATCGAGGGCGACACGTCCGTCAAGAACTGGGTTGCACCCATCGTGGCCGACGCCGAAGCAGGCTTCGGTGGCGCACTGAACGCATACGAGCTGCAGAAGGCCATGATCGTGGCCGGCGCTGCCGGCGTGCACTGGGAGGATCAGCTCGCATCGGAGAAGAAGTGCGGCCACCTCGGCGGCAAGGTTCTCATCCCCACCCAGCAGCACATCCGCACCTTGACCTCCGCCCGTCTGGCCTCGGACGTCGCCGACGTCCCCTCGGTCATCATCGCCCGCACCGACGCCGAGGCAGCCACGCTGATCACCTCCGACGTCGACGAGCGTGACCGCGAGTTCCTCGACGGAACCCGCACCGCAGAAGGCTTCTTCGGCGTCAAGAACGGCATCGAGCCCTGCATCGCTCGCGCCAAGGCCTACGCACCGTACGCAGACCTCATCTGGATGGAGACCGGCGTCCCGGACCTCGAGGTCGCCAAGAAGTTCTCCGAGTCGGTTCGCAGCGAATTCCCGGACCAGCTGCTCGCCTACAACTGCTCGCCTTCGTTCAACTGGAAGGCGCACCTGGACGACGCCACCATCGCGAAGTTCCAGAAGGAACTCGGCGCCATGGGCTTCAAGTTCCAGTTCATCACCCTCGCAGGCTTCCACTCGCTCAACTACGGCATGTTCGACCTGGCACACGGCTACGCCCGCGAAGGCATGACCGCGTTCGTCGACCTGCAGGAGCGCGAGTTCAAGGCTGCCGAAGAGCGTGGCTTCACCGCCATCAAGCACCAGCGTGAGGTCGGCGCGGGCTACTTCGACCGCATCGCCACCACCGTCGACCCCAACACCTCGACGGCAGCACTGAAGGGCTCCACCGAAGAAGGCCAGTTCCACTAGAGGTACCGCCTCTCCTCACCTTCTAGCGCACCAGTCGGGCGGTCCGCAACTTTCGTTGCGGGCCGCCTGTTCTGTATCGCGAGGGTCTTGGGCGTACCCGGCAAGAGTTACCCCCATCTCACCAAAGATGTTGTAGCGCAATGTTTTTTGAAGGAGTGTCTCAGTGACGGTCGAGAGGGTGGGGATCGTCGGAGCCGGACAGATGGGTGCGGGAATCGCAGAGGTCTGCGCCCGCGCGCACGTCGACGTGTCGGTCTACGAACAGACTCGCGAACTGGCGACGGCCGGCCGCAGCCGCATCCTGCAATCACTGGACCGCGGAGTGAGCAGCGGCAAGATCACCGAGCGCGAACGAGAACACGCCGCCTCCCGGTTGCGGTTCACCTGCGATCTCGGGGACTTCGCAGACCGCCAACTCGTCGTCGAAGCAGTCCTCGAGGACGAAGAGATCAAGGCGGCAATATTCGCAGAACTCGACGCGGTGGTGTCCGACGCGAATGCCGTGCTCGCGTCCAACACTTCGTCCATTCCGATCACGACGCTCGCGTCGGCCACCACGGCACCGCAGCGCGTCGTCGGACTTCATTTCTTCAATCCGGTACCGGTGTTGCCACTCGTCGAGCTGGTCACCACGAGCACAACGTCCGATGCGGTGGCCGACCGCGCCGAAGCCTTCGCCGGAGATGTTCTCGGCAAGCAGGTGGTGCGATCCGCGGATCGCTCGGGCTTCGTCGTCAACGCACTTCTCGTTCCGTATCTGCTCTCGGCGATCCGCATGGTCGAGTCGGGATTCGCCACCAAGGAAGACGTCGACAAAGCGACGGTTCTGGGTTTGGCGCACCCGATGGGACCGCTCGCGCTCGCGGATCTCGTGGGTCTCGACACCGTCAAGTCCATTGCCGACTCCATGTATTCGGAATTCGACGAGCCGCTGTTCGCGGCACCGCCGTTGTTGCTGCGCATGGTCGAGGCGGGACAGACGGGCAAGAAGACCGGGGCCGGGTTCTACCGCTACGAGAACGGCCGCGTAGCAAAGTAGTGGGCGTCTCGGGCGGGTCGCCGCGCAGCGGCTTGCAGAGCGCTATTGTCGGTCTGCCGGTGCAAATCCATCGATCCCAGGGAGCATGTCAGTGAGCAAGTCCAAGAAGTCGAACGGTCTGGTGCCCAAGGCATTCGGAATCGGGTTGGCCGCTACAGGCGCGGCCCATTTCGTGGTGCCGGAGGCCTTCGAGGGAATCACCAAGCTTCCGTTCCCCAAGGACACTCGAACCTGGATCAGTCGTAACGGGGCCACCGAACTGGCCGTCGGCGTGGCGATCGCGTACCCCAAGACCCGCAAGATCGGACTGGTCGGTCTGGCAGCGTATGTTGGATGGCTCGGCGTCAATATCGCCAAGAACAGCTGACGTTACTGTTGCGAACGACTCGTTCGGAGCAGGAATAGCCTGGTCGTAGCGGTAGCTGTGTTGCGCTTACACAGATGCGTAGGTAGCAATGTAGATATGACTTCAGCTACCGCTTACCAGGCCACCGCTCCGGACGCTCCGCTCGAGAAGGCGACGATCGAGCGACGCGCAGTCGGACCGCACGACATCCTCATCGACGTCAAGTTCGCGGGCATCTGCCACTCCGACATCCACACCGCCCGAAACGAGTGGGGCGGCACCACGTACCCCGTCGTTCCCGGACACGAGATCGCCGGCATCGTGGCCGAGGTCGGCTCCGAGGTGACCACCCGCAAGGTCGGCGACCGCGTGGGCGTCGGCTGCTTCGTCGACTCCTGCGGCAAGTGCGAGGCATGTCTCGACGGCGACGAGCAGTACTGCACCAAGGGCGTCGTCCAGACGTACAACTCCACCACCTACGAGGGTGAGTTCACCAACGGCGGCTACTCCACCCAGATCGTCGTCACCGAGAAGTTCGTCCTCGGAATCCCGGAAGGCGTCGAACTCGACGTCGCAGCGCCGCTGCTGTGCGCAGGCATCACGCTGTACTCGCCCCTCAAGCACTGGGGAGCCGGCCCCGACAAGAAGGTCGCCATCATCGGAATGGGCGGCCTCGGACACATCGGCGTCAAGATCGCTCACGCCATGGGCGCGCACGTCACCGTGCTGAGCCAGACGGATGCGAAAGAAGCAGACGGCAAGGCCTACGGTGCCGACGAGTACTACGCCACCAAGGACACCACCGCGCTCAAGGATCTGCAGGGCAAGTTCGACCTGATTCTCAACACCGTCTCGGCCAACCTGCCCATGGGCAAGTACCTGGGACTGCTGGCCCGCAACGGCACCCTCGTCGAGCTCGGTGTTCCCGAGAAGCCCCTCGAGGTGCCTGCATTCAACCTGCTGGCCAACCGTCGCTCGTTCGCCGGTTCCATGGTCGGCGGCATTGCCGAGACCCAGGAAATGCTGGACTTCTGCGCCGAGCACCACATCGGTGCCGAGATCGAGGTCATTCCGGCCGAGAAGATCAACGAGGCATACGACCGCGTCGTCAAGTCCGACGTGCGCTACCGCTTCGTGATCGACGCAGCCACGCTGTAACTTTCTCCTTGGACGCGTGAATGGTCCATCGACCTGCGCAGACGGGGGTCGATGGACCATTCACGCCTTCGAAGGGGGTTCAGCTTTCGGCGAGTCGCTGCTTCTCGTGTTCGACATCGAAATCGGCTGCGGGCCAATCGAGATCGAGCTTTTCGAGCGCGTCGATGAGAATTTCCGTGACGGCCAGTCTGCTGTACCACTTGCGGTCGGACGGGACGACGTACCACGGTGCGTGGTCGGTATCCGTGCGATCGAGAACCCGCTGATACGCCGTCCGGTACTGCGGCAGGAAACCACGCTCGGTGACGTCGCCCGGGTTGTACTTCCAGTGCTTCTCGGGTCGATCGAGCCGTTCCTGCAGTCGCTTCTTCTGTTCGTCGGCCGAGACGAACAGGGCCACCTTGACGACGACCGTGTCCTCGTCGACCAACTCCTTCTCGAAGGCGTTGATCTCGTCGAATCGCTTCTCCCACACCTGCCGTGGCACGAGGTCGTGGACTGCGACGACGAGAACGTCCTCGTAGTGGGACCGATCGAACACCCCGATCCGGCCTGCGCGCGGAAGGGCTTTGCGGATGCGCCACAGGTAGTGGTGTTGCTTCTCTTCCTGGGTCGGCACCCCGAACGACGCGAGGTCGACGCCCTGCGGATCGACCATCCCGATGACGTGCTTGACCATGCCGCCCTTGCCTGCAGTGTCCATGCCCTGCAGCACGAGCAGAACCGACTTGGTGCCGCCTGCGCGCCCGTGGGCATAGAGCTTTTCCTGGAGCGCCGCCAGCACCGCACCGCGCTGCTCGAGGACGTCGTTGCCGTGTGCTTTCGCGCCGTCGAACCCCGGAGTGGCGGTGAAATCGATGTCCTCGACACGAGGAGAGGCACTGGCGCGCAGCACATCGACGGGAGAGAGCGTCCATAGTTTCGACTTGTCGGCCATAGGCGGAAGACTACTTCTCTACCATGGGATTCATGGCCCCTACCATCGCAAAAGCCGAGACTGTGTCGCGTGAGCAACTGCTCGAATTCGTATCTCCGCGGCACCACCACACCCTGATCACACGTAAGCGCGACGACGGTCTGCAGGTCTCCCCGGTGTCCGCAGGCGTGGACTCGGAAGGCCGCATCGTCATCGCCACCTACCCCGAGCGCGCCAAGGTGCACAACATCCGCCGCACGCCGGCCGTCACCGTGTTGGTGCACAGCGACGACTGGAACGGCGACTACGTCCAGGTCGACGGGACGGCCGAGATCATCGATCTCCCCTACGCCGTCGAGCCTCTGGTGAAGTACTTCCGCAGCATCGCCGGCGAGCACTCGGACTGGGACGAGTACCGCGCGGCGATGGTGAAGCAGGGAAAGTCGTTGATACGCATCACGATCGACACCTGGGGACCGATCGCCGCGGGTGGCTTCCCGCCCGGGAGAGTGTGACAAGCCCCCCGGGAAGAGTGTGACAAGCCCGCCCGGGAGGGTGTGAGCTAAGCCTTCAGGGGTGCTGCGAACAGTGGCACTGCGTTGTCGAGTGCGTATCGGGTTCCCGCGACCGAGGCGGCCGAGAATGCGTTGGACAGGTCGGTGTCACCGAGCACGACGAGGCGTCCGTCGCGGGCCGACGGCAGTCCCTGGATGAGCGGGTTCTCGGTGATGACCTCGGGTCCGCTGCCGATGGGGAACATGACCGTCAGGTCGGCGTCGAGGTTCGCGATGTTCTCCTCGGAGAGGTCGACGCTGAACTTCCCGGGTTGGGCGAGGTCCTGGATGGCCGGGGCGTTCGTCAGTCCGAGTGCTTCGAGGAAGTCGACTCGGGTGTCGCCGCGTACGTAGGCCCCGCTCTGGCCGCTGTACAGCGTGCCGACGGCGACGGACTTGCCGGCGAATTCCGGGTTGGCAGCCACGGTCTCGGCGAATTGGGTCTTGGTGTCGTCGATCAGCTTTTTGCCTTCGTCGACTTTTCCGAGTGCCTCGGCGACGATCTCGGTCTGCCCGTCCC
The DNA here is from genome assembly GCF_002258475.1 of Rhodococcus sp. 06-1460-1B. Lineage (NCBI taxonomy): Bacteria > Bacillati > Actinomycetota > Actinomycetes > Mycobacteriales > Nocardiaceae > Rhodococcus > Rhodococcus sp. 06-1460-1B. The sequence continues at coordinate 153,806 of NZ_NOYS01000033.1, read as the reverse complement.
ATGTGGTGCCGTAGGCGACGTCGGTTCCCGGAGGGGCCGCGACAGTGGGGGCGATGTCGGACAGCTGGTCGTACACGGCCTTGTCGTTGGTGCTCCTGGTCCACAGGATCAGGTCCGGTGCCAGGGCGGCGACCGATTCGACGTCGATGTCGTAGGTGGCCAGGATCGTCGGGTCGGTGTCGTACTTTTCGGTGACCCAGGGGCCGAGGCCGTTGCCTCCGACGCCGAGCCAGTCACTGGCTCCGACGGGCTGCACGCCGAGAGCCAGTGCGGTTTCGGCGTCGGACCAGCCGAGCGCAACAACTCGCTGGGGGTCGGCCGGTACCTCGACCTCCCCGAACATGTCGGTGACGACGGTGCCCGCAGCAGCCGAATCGGCCGAGTCGCCGCCGTCGGAATTACCGGATCCGCACGCGGTCAGGGTCAGAGCGAGGGCCACGGCTGCCGCAGGCAGGGCCAGAGATCGAGAAATGCGCATAGGGCACGCTAACCTATCAAGCGCGGAAGTGCTTTACGATCTTCGCGCAGAAGGCAGGCAGGTCGTCGGGGTTGCGGCTCGACACCAGATTGCCGTCCACGACCACTTCCTCGTCGACGACGGTCGCACCGGCGTTGCGAAGGTCGGTCCGAATGCTCGGGTAGGACGTCAGCGTGCGGCCTTTCAGTACGTCTGCTTCGGCCAACGTCCACGCGCCGTGGCAGATGACTCCGACCGGTTTGCGCGCCTGAACGAATGCGCGCACGAACTCCACTGCGTCCGCATCCACACGCAGTTGATCGGGATTCGTGGTGCCTCCGGGCAGGATCAACGCGTCGAAGTCGTCGACCGATACCTCGCCCGCGATCTTGTCGACACTGAACGTGTCGCCTGCGTTCACGTCGCTGTTCATGGCTTGGATGTCGCCGTGATCGAGCGACACCAATGTGACTGTGCCACCGGCATTTTCGACGGCTTCACGGGGCTGGACCAATTCGACCTGCTCGACACCGTCGGTGGCGAGAACGGCAATGCGACGTCCGGACAATGTTTCGTTGCTCATGCTCGTTCGGATTACCGGCGCGATCGAGTTTCAAACGAGAACCGTGTACGCGGCAGTGGTACGAATGGACACATGAGCGAATCACCGATCGAATCTCCGACCGAGGATCGCGTCGAGCAGAATCTGCCGATCGCGGACGAACCGGACGAGCCGGATGCGGGCGATCTCCCCGTCGAGGCCGACGCCACGGACGTCATCGAACAACGCACCGAAGTTCCGCTCGACGACGAATACGACGAGCGCTAGGGCTTACCCGGCTCGTCGTCCACCAGAGGATGCGGCTGCGACTTGAACTTGGCCGGTGAGCCGTCGGCCATGGCCACGCCGTGGATGCCGCCCCACATCATCATGCAGAGGTAGTCGATCAGGTCGTCGGCGGACATGGACTTGTTCGAGATCCACCAGTGCGTGGCCAACTGGACTGCGCCGACGATGGCGAACGCCCACGGCACCGAGCCGCCCGAATCCATCTCGCGTTGGCGCAGCCGCTCACCCAACACGGTGGAGAGGAGTTCGGCGATCATGCGCTCGGACTCGGCCACCACGTCCCGGTTGTTGCCGGCGTTGTTGGCCATCACGTAGAGGTACACCTCGGGATCGGTGGCCACCGTCTCGACGTAGGCGGTCACCACCACCCGGGTCAGCTCGTACTCGTCGAGTTCGTGGGAGATCGCGGAGTAGATGCGCGGCGCGAGGGTGGTTTCGACGTACCGAGACATCGTCGCGCTGGTCAGATCGTTCTTGTCGGTGAAATACCGATAGAGCACCGTCTTCGAGATACCGATCTCCGACGCGATCTCGTCCATCCCGATCTCGCGACCACGCAGCCGGATCGCGGCCAACGTACCGTCGACGAGCTCCTCGCGTCGGGCGATCTTGTGCTCTCGCCATCGACGCTTGCGGCCGTCCGGCTTCTCGATCTTGGGCTTGTCCGCGTCCGCCTCGGGGGCGTCCTCCGAGGCTGCCGCCGCACTATTTTTCACCACGTCACCCACCTTATGCGTCGGGTACGACACAGGAGGGGGCCGTGCCCGGTTGATCGGTTGCGATTCTGGGCACAATGTCGGGTGTGCTGCTCATGAACTTCGACGACGAGACCAAGCGTCGCGACCTCCGCAAGATGAAAACCGTCGCGACGGGATTCCTCGTCTTCGCCTCGATCGTCTATCTCTTCTGCCGCTGGCAGGAATCCACCGGGGCCGGGGCATGGGTGGGGTACGTCCGAGCGGCGTCGGAGGCGGGCATGGTGGGCGCGCTGGCGGACTGGTTCGCAGTGACGGCCCTGTTCAAGCATCCGCTGGGCATTCCGATTCCGCACACGGCCCTGATCAAGAAGAAGAAGGACCAGCTCGGTGCCAGCCTGAGCTCGTTCGTCGGTAGCAACTTCCTCGCGCCCGAGGTCGTCTCGGAGAAGGTCGCGTCGGCTCAGGTGCCGTTGCGGCTCGGCACCTGGCTCGCCCAACCCGACAATGCGGAACGGGTGGCGGCCGAGGCGGCAACGGTGCTGCACGGCGTGGTCGACGTGCTCAACGACGAGGACATCACCGCCGTCATCGACAGCACCATCGTGCGCCGACTGGCCGATCCGCAATGGGGTCCGCCGATCGGCCGCATCCTCGACGAGCTGCTTCGCGAGAACCGTCAGCTGCCGCTGATCGACATGCTGGCCGAGCGGGCTCATCAGTGGGCACTGGGCAGCCAGGAAATGATCGATCGTGTGGTCGCCCGGGACTCGCCCAACTGGTCGCCGAAGTTCGTCGACACGCTGCTGGGGGAGAAGGTCTACAAGGAACTCGTCGAGTTCACGTGGAAGATCCGCTCCAATCCCGAACACGAGGTGCGCCTGGCGGCGAACAAGTTCCTCGTCGACTACGCCAACGATCTGCAGAACGATCCGGCCACCATCGAGAAGGCCGAGAAGCTCAAGGCACAGATCATGGGCCGCGAGGAGATCACCGGGCTCGCCGCGTCGACGTGGAAGGTGGCCAAGCGTCTGATCACCGAGTCGGTGGACGATCCGACGAGTACTTTGCGCAACAAGATCAAGGAGAACACGGCCAACTTCGGCATTCGACTGCGCGACGACGACGAACTGCGCGGAAAAGCCGACGGATGGCTGCTGGGTGGGGCCCGTTACATCGCTGCCAACTACGCAGACGAGATCACGACGATCATCGGCGACACCGTCGCGCGCTGGGACGCCGAGGAAGCGAGCAGGAAGATCGAACTGCAGGTCGGACGGGATCTCCAGTTCATCCGGATCAACGGCACCGTCGTCGGTTCTATCGCAGGCCTGGCGATCTACACCGTCTCCGATCTGATCTTCGGGCACTAGTGCTAGCAGAGTGCTTGCAATAGTTAGCACCCTTCGGTACCGTCCAGTAGGACACCGAAACCAGGAGGCCGAGATGGCCGAGAACGAGGGGGATCTGGTCGCCAAAGCGACCGAGGCGACGCAGGTGGTCGCCGAGGCCGGAGACCTTGTCGCCGCAGTCGTCACGACTGCAGCCCAGGACATCGGAAGCTACATCCGGTCCCAGCGAGAAGCCGCACAAGTATCCATGCGGCAGCTTGCGAGCAGGGCTGGAGTGAGCAACCCGTATCTGAGCCAGATCGAACGCGGACTACGCAATCCGTCCGCAGAAGTGCTTGCGCAGATAGCCAAGGGTCTGCGCGTCTCCTCCGAGGTGCTGTACGTCCGGGCCGGGATCTTGGAAGCGCGTCCCCACGGTCCGGTGCGCGAAGCTCTGCTCGGCGATGAGCACATCACCGAACGGCAGAAGCAAGTGCTGATCGAGATCTACGACTCGTTCTGTCGTGAGAACGAGTCGACGCAAGAGCCCGAAACCGACGAACAGGAGACACCAGATGTCTGATTCCAAGAACTTCGAGAACGTCAAGACTCCGATCTACGCAGCTGTCGGTGCCGGCGACGCAGTCGTCCAGGCCGTCGCAGATGTCGTGGCACAGGTGCGCTCGCGCGCCGAGAGCCGGACCAGCGAGGTCAACGCTCGCATCGCAGACCTCTCCGAAGAGGTCACCGAGGGCGTCGAGTCGCTCCGCGAGCGCCTGACGAACCTGCCCGCAGAGCTGCCCGACGAGATCGCCGAGCTCCGCGAGCGCTTCACCCCGGACGAGCTTCGCAAGGTAGCCGAGGCGTACCTCAAGGTCGCGTCCGACCTGTACACCTCGCTCGCCGAGCGCGGCGAAGAGACCGTCGAGCGCATCCGCCGCACCCCGGCAGTCGAAGAAGGCCTCGAGCGGGCCAACTCCGCCGCCAACGACGTCGTCGACCTCACCGAGCACGCTCTCGGAACTGTCGCATCGCAGACCCGCGCGGTCGGCGAGCGCGCCGCAGCTCTGGCCGGCATCGCGTCGGACAAGGTTCGTGAAGGTGCCGACGAGATCTCCGAGGCCGCCGACGAGCTCGCCGAGAACATCGACGAAGCCGGCGACGAAGCCAAGGACAAGGCCGTCGAGGCGTCCGACAAGGTGAGCGGTGTGGCAGGCAAGGTCGAATCCAAGACCCGCGGCACCGCCGACGCACCGATCAAGAAGGCTGCTCCGGCACCGGCCAAGAAGGCTGCCCCGGCACCGGCCGCCAAGAAGACCGCACCGGCACCGGCTGCCAAGAAGGCTCCGGCCAAGAAGACCACCAGCTAAAGCACTCGTAAAGAAACGACCCCTGCACCGCACGGTGCAGGGGTCGTTTCTCGTACACTGGGCGACGTGATTGCGAGCAGCTTCTCCCAGACGATCTTCCTGATCCTGCAAATCATCTCGATTGCAGGGGCTGCGTACGCAATCTTCCACGCGCTACGCCAACGTGCCGACGCTTTTCCAGCCACCGGCAAGCTGACCAAGAACGCCTGGCTGGGCATTCTGGCCGTCGGGCTGCTGCTGACGCTGATCGGCCCGATCGTCATCATGTTCTGGATCATCGGAGTCGTCGCGATCGCGGTGTACCTGGTGGACGTGCGTCCCAAGATCGACGGAATTCAGCGCGGACCGCGCTGGTAGAGGGGCTTGAAGCACCCGTTCGGCGCTGGGCGTAACCTCTACCGCACCCGCTCGGGGGTCACAGGTAGAGGGGAATGTCAGTGGTTTCACGCAAGGTAATCGAACGTTCGCTGCTCGGACTCGGAGGCATCGCCGCTGCCGCGAGCATCGGGGCCTTCGTCGTTCGGCGACGTCGACTCCATTCGTTCACCAAGACCACGGACGTGCAGCCGGACGAGTTGCTGCAGCATCCCACGGCCGAGCCGACCGTCACCGAAGTCGTCACCGACGACGGCGCACACCTGCACGTGCGGAGCTACGGTGACCCCGATGCCGAACCAGTCCTGTTCAGTCATGGTTGGACCTGCTCGGCCGATTACTGGTTTCCGCAGATCAATGCGCTCGCAGGTCGCTACCGCGTCATCGTTTACGACCAGCGCGGACACGGGCGCAGCGACGTCGGAACGCGTCCGCTGAGCCCCGACGTACTGGCCGACGACCTGTCGGCCGTTCTCTCGGCCACCGTCACCGAGGACAACAAGACCGTCCTGGTGGGGCACAGCATGGGCGGCATGTCGATCATGGCGTGGGCCGGAAATTACCCCGACCAGGTCGACCGCCTGGTCAGCGCCGTGCTGCTCGCCAGCACGGCGACGGATTCCCTCGTCCGAGAGACCACCGTCATCCCGTTGCCGCAGCGCTTCCCACGGGTGCCGGCGCCGGTGGGACGCGCTGTGCTGAGCTCGGCGCTACCGCTGCGGCCGTCCCCGGTGACCCGCCAAGCCATCAAGTACATCTCGATGGCTCCCGGTGCCACGCCCGCCGAGGTAGCGTTCTGCGAGAAGATCGTGCTCGAGTGCGCGCCTCGTACCCGGGGTATCTGGGGCGCTGCGCTGAGCGACCTCGACATCCGCGAGGCGCTCGAGAACATGTCCGTGCCCACCAGCGTGCTCGTCGGATCTGCGGATCGACTGACCCCGCCCGTGCACGCGCGCAAGCTCGCCCGAGCACTCGACGACCACGATCACCTGAGCCGACTGATCGTGATCCCCGGAATCGGCCACATGAGCTCGGTGGAAGCGATCGACGACTTCAACGCCGAAGTGGTTCGCCTGCGGAACCTGTGACCCGAACGGTCTAGCTGAACACCACGGTCTTGCGTCCGTGCACCAGGACGCGATCCTCGAGGTGCCAGCGCAAACCGCGGGAGAGCACCAGCTTCTCGATGTCGCGCCCCTGACGCACCATGTCGGTCACCTCGTCGGAGTGGTCGACGCGGATGACGTCCTGCTCGATGATCGGACCTGCGTCGAGCTCGGCCGTCACGTAATGGCACGTCGCGCCGATGAGCTTGACGCCACGGGCGAACGCCTGGTGGTACGGCCGAGCACCGACGAACGACGGCAGGAAGCTGTGGTGGATGTTGATGGCGCGACCGGCCCAGTGCTCGCAGAGCGACTCGGGCAGCACCTGCATGAAGCGCGCCAACACCACCGCGTGCGGGTCGTAGGAGTCGACGAGCGACCGAACTTCCTCGAAGGCCTGTCCGCGCTCGGACGGGTCCTTCGCGAACTCGACGTGATGGAAGGGTGTTCCGTGCGCCGCAGCGACGGGCTCGAGCGACCTGTGGTTGCCGATCACCGCCGAGATCTGAGCGGGTAGCTCCCCGCCGGCCGCGCGGCCCAGGAGATCGTGCAAGCAGTGTGCTTCCTTGCTCACCAGCAGTACGACTCGCTTGGGTGCGCCCGAATCATGCAGTGCCCATTCGGTTTCCGGGCCGAGCTCGGCAGCGACCTCGGCGAAGCGGGCACGCAGATCCTCGACACTCATACTCACCGACGAGGCCCGAACGGCCTGACGCGTGAAGAACCAACCGGTATCGGGATCGGCGTGATACGCGGCCTCGACGATCCAGCCGCCGACCTCGGCGAGAAACGTGGAGATACGGGCGACGATGCCCGTCTTGTCTGGGCAACCGAGGGACAGAACGTAGCGGCGATCCTCGGACACGGAAGAACTCATGAGGGCAATTCTCTCAGGGCGCTCGCAACCCGGTTGCCACCAGTGTCCCGAGATCGATCGAATCGATGCCGCGCTCGGTCAGCGACGCGAACAAGTCCGCTCGAATCCGCCCGACAGCTGCGTCGTCGAACGGGGTGAGGGCACCGCGCAGAGCACTGCCCAACACGAAGCTCCACACGAACGACTCCGTGGCGGGTACATGATTGCTCAGCTCGACCACCCGGACGTCCGTCGTACCTGCCGCAACAAGCCACTCACCCAGCAGATCGGCCGTCTCCATCCGCCGGATCGGGTGCTTGCTGTACCCCTCCTGCGCGAGGCGGCCCACCTGCTCGGTGGACGGTGAATGTGCTGCGATCACCTCGAAATACGCACGGGAGAACGCCTCGATCGCGCCCTGACGCCAGACCGTCACCCCGACGCCGCCACCCGGCCGGACCAGCGACACCAGACGCGAGAAGTCCCGCTCGGGATCCGGCAGGAAGAAGATGCCGTACGAACACGCCAGGGCGTCGTATCCGGCGTCGGGAACGGTCGACGGCGGTTCCCAGGCAGTGGCGTCGGCGACGACGAAGTCGATGTTGCGCAGGGCGCGCTCGGTGGCTTTCACCCGGCCCACCTCCAGCAGGTCGTCGGCGAGGTCGACGGCATGGACCAGACCGTCCGGGCCGACAGCTGCCGCGGCGGGGAGCGCGGATGCCCCCGTGCCGGAACACACGTCCAGCACGGCGTCGCCGGAGCGCAGCCCGAGAGCGAATGTCAGCGACTGCCCGGCCGGGCCCCAGACCAGCGGCGTCACCGCGTCGAACTCCCTGCTGGTGGCGTTGAACGTGTCGGCGAGCGAGGCTGCGTCCATAGCCGAGAATGGTAGACCGACAGGGCCGCGACATGCGGTGCTGTGAAAAGCTGGGTTCATGACACTCACCCGCGCCGCCCTCGCCGGAATGGTCGATCACACCCTGCTCAAGCCGGAGGCCACGGCCGCCGACGTGGAGGCCCTCATCGAGGAAGGCCGCGAGCTGGGAGTGCTCGCCGTGTGCGTCTCCCCGTCGATGCTGCCGATTCGCGCCGAGGGAATGCTCACCGCAGTGGTGGCCGGATTCCCGTCGGGCAAGCATCATTCGTTGATCAAGGGATCCGAGGCGCGCCTCGCGGTGCAGCAGGGTGCCGACGAGGTCGACATGGTGATCGACGTCGGCGCGGCCATCGCCGGGGACTACAACGCCGTACTGGCCGACATCGTGACCGTTCGCGAAGGCATCGGCGACGCCGTACTCAAGGTGATCATCGAATCGGCAGCGCTGTCCGACGAGGCGATCGTCGAAGTGTGCCGCGCCGCGGAGAAGGCCGGAGCTCACTTCGTCAAGACATCCACCGGATTCCATCCCGCTGGCGGCGCGAGCGTCGAGGCGGTGCGGCTGATGGCCGAGACCGTCGGCGGACGATTGGGCGTCAAAGCCAGCGGCGGCATCCGCACCACGGATGCTGCCCTGGCCATGATCGACGCCGGTGCCACGCGGTTGGGGCTATCGGGGACCCGCGCGGTACTCGACGGGTTGAACTAGAGCGACTGCGTCGCATGTGAGCGCTGCGCGTTCAGGTCGTTCCGCAGGCTCCACTCCTGCCTCGTAGTGGGCTACGAGGTTCCACTCACATGGATTACGCAACCAGCGAGCAACCCTCGGGCGTCTGCTGATTCTGGTTCTGCTGGGTGGCCGGGATGGTGTACTGGCCGCCTTCGAGGGCGAGTTCGATGCCGGAGTCGGTGACGGTCAGCGACGTCGGAGCCATGTCCAGCGGGTACGCCTGCAGGCTGTCTGTGAGCACGCCGACGACGGAATCGACCAGATCGGTGGGGATTCCCAGGCCCAGAATCGATGCGTCGACGGTTTGGACGTCGACCTTGCCGCCCGTGACCTGCGGCTTGACGGTCAGCTTCGCAAGCGCGCCGACGGCGAACTCCAGGGTGCCCGCCGACGCGTCGGATGTGACTCCGGAGACGATGGCACCGATGCCCTGGCTCTGCAGGGTGCGGGTGATGCCGTCGGTCGACCACGAGATGTCGGCACTCGAGCTACCGATGGTGCCGCCGGAGTCGGCGCTCTGGGTCAGGTTCAGATCGTTCGCCTCGGCGTGCACGACCATGCCCTCGGCCGGGCCGAATCGAGCATCGTCGCTGTCGACGGTCACCGACGAGACCTTCTTGTCTACCAAGGACAGCAAGACCGGCTTGAAGCCGAGACCCACCTCCACCTGGCTGCCCAGCTCGGACTCGAGCTGGCCGGCGAGGCAGGATTTGATCTGCTGCCGAACGAACAGTTCTCCGCCGATGACGGCGACGAGGAGGACGACAACAACGGAGACTGCGATCAGCGGTACTGTGCTGCGCCTGGCTGAGGATGTCATTCCCGGCAGTCTTCCCGATGTTTCTGAGCAAGCTCTGTGAAACTCGCCGAGTCCGGGGATTGGAAGCCAAAGTTTGTGATGTGTAACACATTCTGACGTACTCTTGCTGCATGAGCACGATAGGACCGAGTGTGCAGGAGCTGCACTCGCTCGCGACCCGGCAGGACGGCTACTTCACCGCCGAACAGGCCGGTGAACTCGGCTTCGACTCTGCGATGGTGCGCGTCAACCTGGCGACGGCCACGTGGACTCGCGTCGAGCGCAACCTGTTTCGGCTCGGACAGTGGCCGCACAGCGAACTCGAAGTGTTCGCCATGTGGTGCGCGTGGTTCGGCGGCGAGGCAGTGATCTCACACCAGAGCGCCGCCGAATTGCACGGTTTCGGACACCTGCACCCGCAGTTCGTACATCTCTGCGCGTTCGGCGACCTACGACTCACCGACACTCGCCTGGCAGTGCACCGACTGCGGCTCGAGCCGCGTGACGTCGAATCGGCCGGCACGTTCAACATCACCACTCCCGTACGCACGGTCCTCGACCTCGCCGCAGGCGGTATCTCGCAGATCACCCTCGACGAGGTGGTGGGCGACGCCGTGGCTATCGGTCGCGTCGACCCGCAGGCGCTGTACTCCGAGGCCGGCAGCAGCACCGATCGAGTGGCCGAACGCGTCGAACTGGCACTGTCCGCCTGTACGTAGCACCCGATTCACGGTGCCGGGGCTACCGTCGACCAGGGCACTGTGAGCACGTTGTCTCGCATGCGGCGGCGGGGGAGTGCGACCGGGAGTCCTTGCTCTGCAAGCACTTTCAATGCCGCCCGCCAACGCAGTCGGGGGCCGAACGGGGCCAATGGTGCCGAGACCGACCACGCGCGGTCGGCGCGGCGGAGCACATCGTGGATCAGCTCGCCCTCGATGTTGCGGTGTATCAACACTTTCGGAAGCCGCTCCGCGATGTCCGACGGCATCTCGACATCGAACGGGTCCCAGGCCAGGGTCAGAGATCGCGGCCCATCGGCGTCGAGCAGCACCCACGCGCAGCGTCGACCGAGTTCGTCGCACGTGCCGTCGACCAACAGGCCGCCGGGTGCCAGGCCCGACAGAATGCGGTGCCAGGCACCGGGAACCGCGTCCTCGGGATATTGCCGCAGCACGTTGAAGGCCCGCACCAGATTCGGACGCAGTCCGGCCAACTCGAAACCGCCATGGGCGAATTCGACGCCGCCGCTTCCTTCGACCACCCGCGCGGGATCGATTTCCAGACCGGTGACGCGGAGATCGGGCCTGACGGTGCGAAGTCGGCCCGCGAGTTCGAGAGTCGTGTTCGGCATCGCCCCGTAGCCGAGGTCGACGACGAGGGGGTCCGGTGATTCGCGCAGGACGCGTCGGACATCGGGATCGTGCATCAACCACCGGTCGCTACGACGCAACCGATTGATGCCGGTGGTGCCGCGGGTGATGACGCCTTCAGCATGAGTGGAGCCTGCGGAACGACCCCTATGAGGAGGCTTCAGTGGGCTAGGCGTTCTTCTCGAGCCAGTCGGCGGTCACTTCGCCCTCGCCGCGCCACAGGTCGATCAGGTTGACGAGCATCAGTTGCTCGAGTTTGCCGCCGATGAACGGCAGGAACACCTTGGCCTCGGAGGACGTGCGCAGCGTCGAGCCACCGTTGGTGGGGAACAGTGACGTGGTGCCCTTCAGTGAGCCGGGTCCGGCCGGAATCGACGCGTCGTAGTGCCCCGCCGTGGTTTCCCCGTACGCGTCGAAATGCACGTTGCGGGTGATGACCATGTCTTTCTTCATCACCGTCTGTGCGATGTCGGGCAGTTCGGTACGGGGGATGACGTGGTGCATCACGATGTCGATTCCGGCGTCGGACACCTCGAAGCTCTTCAGCTCGTTCTCCGAATACTTACGCATCTCCTCGATGCGCGCGTCCCAGTGCTCGCGACTGGACAGCGCTGCATAGACCTGCTGCGTCGAGTGGGTGAACCGGGCGGAGTAGTTCATTCGGCGAGCCATAGTGCGCCAGGTTACCCAGGAGTGGAGCCTGCGGAACGACCAGGCTCAGCTGCTTGCTTGCGCGGCGATCCAGTTACCGGTGAAGTCCTGCTCGTTGTCGATGAGGGCGAGGACCTGCTCGCTGATCATCGCTTCGATCTTCCCGCCGAAGATGGGGACCTTGACCTCGGTGGTGCCGGCCAGAGCGACGGTGGTCGTCTCGCCCTTGCCGTCGAGGCTGGTGGTGCCGGTAATGCGCGCAGGTGCTCCATCGACGGTGGCTCCGAAAGTGCCCGCGGCGTGGGTGCCGTCGAACTGTCCCCAGCTCTCGGTTCGTTCGATGATGAGGTCGCCCTTCTTGAAGGCGGTGACCGCGGACGGCAGCTCTTCTTCGGGGACCGACTGGGTCATGACGACGTCGATGGTGCCGTCGCCGACGGTGACGCTCTTCAAGCTGGCACCGGGGCCGCCGATCTGCTCGATGCGGTCCTTCCAGTACTGCTCGGACGTCAGCGCTGCGTGGACCTTGTCGGCGGAGGCGGGCACAGTCGAGCTGTGCTCAATAGGGCGAGGCATCCCCGCAGGTTACCGGGTGACTGAGGACGTTCGTGCGCGACCGGTAGCGTGAGAGTCCGTGCCTACTGCAATTTCCGAACTCACCACCATCCGGGTGGGCGGCCCAGCCCGTGAATTCACCGTCGCGACGAACGCTGACGAGTTGGTCTCCCTGGTGCGTGACGCGGACCGTGCAGGGACGGATGTGCTGGTCATCGGCGGCGGATCCAACCTGGTCGTCGGCGACGACGGGTTCGACGGCCGGGTGGTTCGGGTGACCGGCTCGCGGTTGGAGATCGACGGCGAGCGGGTGACCGTGGACGCCGGTGTCGAGTGGGATGCCGTCGTACAGGCGACGATCGATGCGGGTCTGTCCGGGATGGAAGCGCTGTCGGGGATTCCTGGAACGACGGGCGCGACGCCCATTCAGAACGTCGGCGCGTACGGCGCGTCGACGTCGGAATTGCTGCACAGCCTCACCGTCTACGACCGGCAGACGCAGGAGACCTCGGTGTGGACGCCCGAGCAGTGCGGATTCGGAACGCATCGGTCGTCGGTGTTCAAGCGATCGTCGCGTTACGTGATTCTGGACGTGACGTTCGCGCTGAAGAAGACCACCGAATCGCTGCCGGTGCGCTATGCCGCGTTGTCGGAGCGGCTCGATGTGCAGATCGGCGACGTCGTTCCGGTGCCGGACGTCCGCGCAGCAGTGCTCGCGCTGCGCGGTGAGCGTGGAATGGTGCTGGATGCGGCCGATCACGACACGTGGAGCGTGGGGTCGTTCTTCCTCAACCCGGTGTTGCCGGAGGTGCCGGAGCAGGCAACCCACGCGCCGAGCTTCCCCGATCCGGCCGGCACGAAGATTCCGGCCGCCTGGCTCATTCAGAACTCGGGATTCCCGCGGGGCTACGGCACCGAGTTCGGCCGCGGTACTGCGGCCCTGTCGACCAAACATGTACTCGCGATCACCAACCGGGGTGGGGCCACCGCGTCGGACATCATGGCTCTTGCCGCGCACGTCCGAGACGGTGTGCGAGAGAAGTTCGGGGTCACGCTGACCCCCGAGTGTGACCTCGTCAACTGCGCTCTGGGTTAGGGACGCTCGAAACGGCGCATACGATGGAGATTCGAGAGTTCGGCTCGTAGGAGGTAAGTCAGTGCAGGTCACCAGCGTGGGGCACGCGGGATTCCATATTCGGACCGAGGCGGGGAGCATCCTGTGCGATCCGTGGGTGAACCCGTCCTTCTACGCGTCGTGGTTTCCTTTCCCCGACAACTCGGGCCTGGACTGGGACGAGTTGGGTGATTGCGATTACCTCTACGTCTCGCACCTGCACAAGGATCACTTCGATCCCCGCAACCTGGCCGAACACGTCAACAAGGACGCGACGGTCCTGCTGCCGGACTACCCGGTGCTCGATCTCAAGCACGAGCTGGAGAAGCTCGGCTTCTACAAGTTCTACGAGACCACCGACTCGGTCAAGCACACGCTGACCGGGCCCAAGGGCGATCTCGACATCATGATCATCGCGCTCCGCGCGCCTGCCGACGGCCCGATCGGCGACTCCGGCCTGGTGGTGTCCGACGGGAAGACAGTCGCGTTCAACATGAACGACGCGCGGCCGGTGGACCTGGACATGATGACCGAGCAATTCGGTCCGGTCGACGTCCACATGCTGCAGTATTCGGGCGCGATCTGGTACCCGATGGTCTACGACATGGTCTCGCGTGCGAAGCGGAACTTCGGTATCCAGAAGCGTCAGCGACAGATGGATCGTGCGCGCCAGTACATCGAGCAGGTCGGCTCCACCTGGGTCATTCCGTCGGCGGGCCCGCCGTGTTTCCTCGACGACGAACTGCGCTCGCTCAACGACGTCTACGGCGACCCGGCCAACGTGTTCCCGGACCAGATGGTGTTTCTCGAGCAGATGCGCCTGCACGGTCACGACAAGGGTCTGCTGATGATTCCGGGCACGACGGCCACGTTCGAGGGTTCGGATCTGAAGTCCCACGAGCATCCCATCCCCACGGCCGACGCCGAAGCCATCTTCACCACCGGCAAAGCCGACTACATCGAGGCCTACGCCCAGCGTCAGGCGTCGGTGATCGCAGCCGAGAAGGCCGGCTGGGCACCGGCCGAGGGCGAGCCGCTGCTCGAGCCGCTGCGCGGACTGTTCGAGCCGATCATGGCGCAGACGGATCTGATCTGTGATGGCATCGGCTACCCCGTCGGGATCACGATGGGTGACGAGACGGTTGTGCTGGACTTCCCGAAAAGGATTGTCCGAGAGCCTATCTCGAACGAGAAATTCCGTTACAGCTTCACCATCCCGCCGGAACTCGTACGCACCGCAGTGCGTGATCAGGAGCCGGACTGGGTCAACTCGATCTTCCTGTCCACGCGGTTCCGTGCTCGACGGGTCGGCGGGTACAACGAGTTCCTGTACACGTTTTTCAAGTGCCTCACCGACGAACGCATCGCCTACGCCGACGGCTGGTTCTCCGAGGCGCACGACGACACGGCCACCATCACGATGGGCGGCTACGAAATTCAACGTCGCTGCCCGCACCTGAAGGCGGACCTGACGCAGTTCGGCATCGTCGAGGGCAACAAGCTCACCTGCAACCTGCACGGCTGGGACTGGAACCTGGACTCGGGCCGCTGCCTGACGTCGAAGGGACACGAGCTGCGCTCGCAGAAGCTCTGACTCGTCGTCGACGGTTCGCTGTGAGACTGCCCCCAAAAACAGTGGGAAAAGTGGGGTAGTTCGCAGACGCAGGTACGTTGGACAACGTGCATGAGCAGGTAGAACAGACAAAACGGACGCGCATGGTGTGGTTGGTCACCGTGCTCGTCGCACTGGTTGCGCTCGTGGCGGGCTGCACCGTCGGATCGGGCGACAAGAGCCCGGGTGCTTCGGCACCGACAACTGAGGCAGCGCCCGTCGCGCAGATCACCCAGAACCCGGCCGAGGGTGCCACCGACGTCAGCCCGGTGGCACCGATCTCGGTGTCGGTGGCGAACGGAACACTCACCCAGGTCGAGCTGACCAACCCGGACGGCAAGATCGTTCAGGGCGCGCTGGCACCCGACAAGGCGTCCTACGCCGTCACCGAGCCACTCGGGTACGGGGTGAAATACACGTGGTCCGGTTCCGCCGTCGGCGCGGACAACAAGACCGTGCCGATCGAGGGCAGCTTCACCACCGTCGAACCGGACAGCCGCACCTCGGTGAGCACCAACATCGGCGACGGCCAGGAAGTCGGCATCGCAGCGCCGATCATCCTGCAGTTCGACTCGGCGATCGAGGACAAGGCAGCCGTCGAGAAGGCGCTGACCGTCACCACCAATCCGCCGACGCCCGGTGCCTGGGCGTGGTTCCCCGACGACAACGGCTCGCGCATCCACTGGCGTCCCACCAACTACTGGACGCCCGGCACGACGGTCTCGGTGAACGCCAAGCTCTACGGCGTGAACTACGGCGACGGTGCCTACGGGGCCGACGACGTCACCCTCAACTTCAGCATCGGACGCAGCCAGGTCGTCGTCGCCGACGCCACCAGCCACCGCATGCAGGTGGTGCGCGACGGCGCGACGATCATGGACATTCCCGTCAGCTACGGCGAGGGCAACGAGGACCGCAACGTCACCCGCAGCGGCATCCACGTCGTCACCGAGAAGCACGAGGACTTCCTGATGTCGAACCCGCCATTCTACGAGAACGTGCGCGAACGCTGGGCGGTGCGCATCTCGAACAACGGCGAGTTCATCCACGCCAACCCACTGACCACCGGCGTGCAGGGTGCATCGAACGTCACGAACGGATGTATCAACCTCTCGACCGAGGACGCGCAGCAGTACTTCGGCACGGCGATGTACGGCGATCCGGTGGAGGTCACCGGCACCCGCATCGACCTCTCCGCAGCGGACGGTGACCTGTACGACTGGGCCATCGACTGGCCGACGTGGGAGTCGATGTCGGCGCTTCCTGCCGGCGGGGCACCAGCGACGACGACGCCTGCGACAACGGCACCCGCGACGACAACGGCACCTGCGCCCGCGGGGTAGAGCGCTGCGCGCATGTGAGTGGAACCTCGTAGCCCACTACGAAGTTCCACTCACATGGGTTACTTACGGGAGAAGCGCCCCGGACCGGCCTGATCGCGTGGCTTGATGATGATCTGGTCCAGGTTGACGTGGGACGGGCGCGAGGCCACGAAGCCGATCACCTCCGCGATGTCGCTCGCGACCAACGGCGTGATGCCCTGGTAGACCGCGTCGGCCTTGGCTGCGTCACCGTCGAAGCGGACGAGTGAGAACTCGGTTTCCACGGCACCAGGCGCGACCTCGGTCAACCGCACGGGCTTGCCGAGCAGCTCTCCGCGCAGTGTCCGATGCAGTACGGCCTGAGCATGTTTGGCGGAGGTGTAGCCCGAGCCGTTGTCGTAGGCCTCGAATGCCGCGACGGAGGTGATGGTGACGATCAGGCCGTCTCCGGAATCGATCAGCTTGGGCAGCAACGCTTTCGTGACGCGGAGTGTGCCGAGAACGTTGGTCTCCCACATCCAGCGCCAGTCGTCGAGGTCGGCGTCGATCACCGGGGCCAATCCCTTTGCGCCACCGGCATTGTTGATCAGGACGTCGACGCGGGGGATGACGGCGGTGAAGGCGGCCACCGAATCCTCGTCCGTCACATCGAGTTCCAGGGCGGTGCCGCCGATCTCCGAGGCCAGTTCTTCGAGTCGGTCGAGCCTGCGTGCGCCGATGACGACGTGGAATCCGTCGGCGGCGAGTTGGCGCGCAGTGGCCGCGCCGATGCCGGAACTCGCTCCGGTGACGACGGCGATGCGGGTATCGGGTGCGAAGTGTTCGGGCGAGGTCATGGAGAAATTCTAGTTCGGGAGAAACAGCGCATCCGGACGGGCCCGATTGGACAATCGGGCTTCGAGTGCTAATTTTGGGTTCATGTCCGCCAGCGAGACCACCGCGATGCGGGTCACCTATGTGACCGCGTCCCTCGGGTCTCGCCTCCCGCTTCCTCGGGAATTGTGTTGTCTCGGCCAAGGAACCTGTCTCTAGCCTTCTTGCGCTACGGGCAGTCGATTCGCGTGACGTGGACCTCCCCGGTCTGCCTCACCCCTTGACCTGCATCACTTCGCTCTTTCGTCGACGTTGCACACGAGACGAGAGTTTTCCACTGCTGAGGAACACGACGGATGTCCGTATCCACGCTGCACCACCACTCTCGCCCCACCGCGCTGCGCTCGCCGGCGCGGTCCACCTCCCACAGCCCGCTGCGATCGCGGGTCCAGCTCGTCGCGCCCGATCTTCGGATTGCCGACAGTCCCGCGGCGTCGGTACTGCGGGTAGCATGCGTCGAGGGCCCGATCTCGCGTGACAGTGCCGCGCGCACAACGGGTTTGAGCATTGCCACGGTCAATCGTCAGGTGTCTGCTCTGCTCGGCGTCGGATTGCTGCGCGAGCGCGCAGACCTCACGGCCGCCGGTGCGATCGGACGACCCCGCGTGCCGTTCGAGGTCAATCACGAGCCGTTCTCGACCATCGGGATCCATATCGGTGCCGTCGTCACCGGAATCATCGTCAGTGACCCGCGCGGAAAGATCCTGGGGGCTGTGGAGATTCCCACGCCCAGCGGGTCCGCCGATGCGGCGCTCGCTTCGATCACCCGCAGCGCCGGGGCCTTCGCCGGCAGATGGCATCGGCGCACCCCACTGTGGGTGGGGGTTGCCCTCGGCGGCCGTGTCGACACGACGACCGGCACCGTCGATCATCCGCGTCTGGGCTGGGAGAACGCCCAGGTGGCGGGTGTCATCGGCGGTGGGTTGGGGCTACCGATCTCTGTTTCCGGCCACGTCGAAGCGATGGCGGCGTCGGAACTTCTGCTCGCGCCCCGCGTATCGGACGCCGCTGCTCCGCCGAGCACCACCGGCACCTCGCTCTACTTCTATGCACGCGAAAGCGCAGGTATGGCGCTGACGATCGACGGCCGCGTGCACACTCCGTCCAGCGGACCCGGGTCGATCGCTCACCTGCCCACCGGCTCGTCGGTGCTGTGCAGCTGCGGCAACCGGGGCTGCCTCGAAGCGGCCGTCAGCGATCGCGCGATCGTGACCGCGGCGATCGACCGCAAAATTTTCGCGAGCGTAGCCCGCGGAGCCCGGCCGACTATCTCCGCCGTGTACCGAGCCGCGACCGACGGCTCGGAGGCGGCCCGGGAATTGCTCGTCGAACGCGCCGTCACGTTGGGCCGGACGGTCGCCCTGTTACGCGACATGTTCAATCCGGATCGAGTGGTACTCGGTGGCCAGGCGTTCACGGCGTATCCCGCCGGGATTCCGCACGTGGGGGAGGCCTTCGCCGCCAATTCGACGTTGCCGCGCAGGGACATTCGGGTCACCGGATTCGGCGACAGGGTGCAGGAGTTCGCCGCAACGGTGGTTTCGCTCAGTTCCCTGTACTCGGATCCACTGGCCTCGATGCGCCGAGCAGCCGCGTAAGTTGACCCCACATGAGCACCCCTGCAGCAGGACCGGTTCGGCAGGCCACCGGCATCGACGGAACGAACATCGTCTATCGCGTCACCGGTGACCCGGCGGCGAGACCGCTGGTTCTGCTGCACGGGTGGGCGCAGAGTTCGGCGTGTTGGGGCGACGGGCTGCTGGCCGATCTGTCCTCGCACTACCGCGTCGTTGCCGTCGACCTGCGTGGCCACGGTTACTCCGATGCCCCCGAGGCCGGATACGACGACTCGAAGATCTGGGCCGGGGACGTGGCCGCGGTGCTGGACGCCGAGAACATCACGGCGGGTGCAGTGCTGCTGGGGTGGTCGTACGGCGGGCTGGTGATCTGCGATTATCTCGCGACTCACGGCTCGGACGCGATCGCGGGCATCGTGCTCGTGGGCGCGATCACGAGTATCGGCAGAGGCGAGGCAGGCGGACGGGTGGGCACGGCCATGCGGGCGGCGATTCCCGGGGCGATGGCGGAAGAACCGCGTATCGCGATCAAGGCGCTGGGTAGTTTCGGTAACGCGTTGACGGGCCCTGTCGAGGGAAAGGGCACCGAGGCGCAGGCCCTGTTCGGGCTGACCCTGTCCACCCGGCCGCGGGTTCGCGCCGCGTTGTTCGATCGCACCGTCGGCCACGACGAGCTGCTGCGCAACCTCGATGTCCCCGCCTTCGTGCTGCACGGAACCGACGACACCGTCGTCGATGTCTCGGCCGGTCGGCACGCCGCGGACCTCATTCCCGGAGCCGGCGCGTCGTACTGGGACGGCGTCGACCACGGCCCGTTCGTCGCCGATCCCGAGCGCTTTCTCGGCGAGGTGAGCGAATTCGTCGACGGTCTGGACGGGTGAGCAAAAGCGCAGGCCGTGCGAAGCGGAAGACGTGGCGACGTAATGTGGAGGCGTGCACGCTGAAGAAGTGACTGGACGCCGGCTGAACAGGGTCGCTGTGTTGTCCTTGCATACCTCCCCGCTGGCGCAGCCCGGAACGGGCGATGCCGGGGGAATGAACGTCTACGTACTGCAGAGCGCCAAGCAGTTGGCCGAACGCGGCGTCGAGGTCGAGATATTCACCCGCGCGACGTCGTCGAGCGACGCGCCGGTCGTCGAGGCCGCTCCCGGGGTGCTGGTACGCAACATCGTCGCGGGGCCGTTCGAGGGTCTGGACAAACACGACCTGCCCACTCAACTGTGTGCGTTCGCGGCCGGGGTGCTCCGCGAGGAAGCTCGGCACGAGCCCGGCTACTACGACCTGGTTCATTCGCACTACTGGCTGTCGGGTCAGGTGGGGTGGTTGGCGCGTGATCGCTGGGGAGTGCCGTTGGTGCACACGGCGCACACTCTCGCCGCCGTCAAGAACGCGTCCCTGGCTCAGGGCGACGCACCCGAGCCCGCGGCCCGTCAGATCGGTGAGCAGCAGGTGGTCGCCGAGGCCGATCGATTGATCGCCAACACCACCGAGGAAGCGAAATCGCTCGTCGAGATCTACGGGGCTCGGCAGGAGTCGATCGACGTGGTTGCCCCGGGAGCCGATCTGGCGCAATACAATCCGGGAGACAAGCGGGCAGCACGTGCCGCACTCGGACTCTCGCAGGACGAGGCCGTCGTCGCGTTCGTCGGGCGGATCCAACCGCTCAAGGCCCCCGACGTTCTGGTCGCTGCGGCTGCCGAAGTGCTGCAACGACATCCGAGCATGCCGCTGCGGATCCTGATCGTCGGCGGACCGTCCGGCAGCGGGTTGGACCGACCCGACAGTCTGATCGATCTGGCCGATACGCTCGGGATCACCCCGCACGTCACGTTCATGCCGCCGCAGCCGTCCGCTCGCCTGGCGCAGGTGTACCGAGCCGCCGATCTCGTGGCGGTGCCGAGCTACAACGAATCGTTCGGCCTGGTGGCGATCGAAGCCCAGGCCTGCGGAACACCGGTTCTCGCAGCAGATGTCGGCGGGCTCGGTGTCGCGGTGCGATCCGGTGAAACCGGGCGACTGGTGCAGGGACACCGCATCGCGGACTGGGCCGACGCGTTGGCGTCGATGCTCGTCGATCGAGCGGCGTTGTCCGAGATGGCAATTGCCGCACCGCTCCATGCGCGAAACTTCTCGTGGGAACACACCGCGGACGGCCTGATCGAGAGCTACCGGCAGGCCCGATTCCACTTCGATCGAGGCGAGGCACCGAGTGAATTCTCGCCGCGACGAGTCCGAGGATTGTCGAAATTGCGCAGATCGGGAGCAGTGACTGCATGAGCGAAACCGCCGAACTGATCGACCGGGTCCTGAAGGATCGCGAACTGGATTACACGCGGCGCGGCGAGGTGTTCACCGTCGAACTGCCCGGAGAACGCAAACTGAAGACGACGACGATGGTGACCGTCGGACACCACGGGGTGCGCATCGAGGCGTTCGTCTGCCGCAAGCCCGACGAGAACTTCGAGGGCGTCTACAAATACCTGCTGCGTCGCAACCGTCGGCTGTACGGAGTGCATTACACGATCGACAAGGTCGGTGACATCTACCTGGTGGGCCGAATGTCGTTGCGCGCCGTCGACGGTGACGAACTCGATCGGATCTTCGGTCAGACCCTCGAGGCCGCCGACGGCGACTTCAACGTGTTGCTCGAGCTGGGTTTCGCGGAGTCGATCAAGCGCGAATGGGCCTGGCGTGTGTCACGCGGTGAATCGCTCGCGAATCTGAAGGCGTTCGAGCACCTGGTGGCCGGTGGCAGCAGCGACGAGCCGGAACATCCGTAACTCGCCGGAAACGGCTGGGTATTGCCCCCGGTAACGTCCGGTTCCTAGCCTGAGGTCATGACCAGGCCCGAGGACACTCGCCCGCCGTTGCTGCAGATGTTCGGCTACGGCATGCAGCACATTCTGTCCATGTTCGGCGGTGTCATCGCCGTCCCGATCATCGTGGGCGGAGCAGCGGGCTTGTCCGGGGCCGATCAGGCGCTGCTCATCTCGTGCGCGCTGTTCGTCAGTGGCGTCGCGACCGTGCTTCAGACCGTCGGAGTGCCCTTCTTCGGCTCGCAACTGCCGCTGGTGCAAGGCATCTCGTTTGCATCGGTGTCGACGGTGCTGACCATCATCGGCAGCGCCGAGGACGGTAGAACCGGACTGCGCACGGTCCTCGGGGCCGTCCTGGTGGCCGCGCTGATCGGTTTGGCCATCGCCCCGTTCTTCTCGAAGATCGTCCGCTTCTTCCCACCCCTGGTGACCGGAAGCATCATCACCGTCATCGGGCTATCGCTGATGCCGGTGGCAGCACGCTGGATCACCGGCCAAGAAATGGTGGGCGGTGCGCCGAACCCCGAGTACCTGGACCCCGGCAACATCGGACTGGCGATGTTCACCCTGCTCGCCGTGCTGGTGATGACCAAGATCAAGGTGCTCTCGCGCCTGTCCATCCTGCTCGGACTCGTCGTCGGGACGATCGCAGCACTGATCGTGGGCAAGACGGACTTCGGCGGCGTCGGGGACGCCGCGGTGGTCGCGGTGCCCACCCCGTTCGCCTTCGGCTCGCCGATCTTCGCCGTCGGTGCGATCGTGTCGATGACGATTGTGATCCTGGTGGTGATGGTGGAGACCACGGCCGACATCCTGGCCGTGGGGGAGGTCGTCGGAACCGACGTCGACTCCCGACGCGTCGGCGACGGTTTGCGCGCAGACATGGTCTCCTCGGCCGTCGCACCCATCTTCAACACGTTCCCCGCCACGGCGTTCGCGCAGAACGTGGGACTGGTCGCGATGACCGGCATCAAGAGCCGCTTCGTCGTCGCCCTGGGCGGCGGCGTGCTTGCGCTGCTGGGTCTTTCGCCGGTTCTCGCGGCGGTGGTCGGCGTGGTTCCGCTGCCCGTGCTCGGCGGTGCCGGAATCGCCCTGTTCGGAACCGTCGCCGCCAGTGGAATCCGCACCCTCGGCAAGGTGAACTACGACAACAACGCCAACGTCGTCATCGTGGCGGTGACCTTGGCTTTCGGTCTCATTCCTGTTGTTGCGAGCGACTTCTGGGACGAGTTCCCGAACTGGTTCGTCACGGTGTTCCATTCCGGAATCAGTGCCGCAAGCATTGTCGCAGTGGTGCTCAACGTATTCTTCAACGTATTCAAGCCCGGTACGCCGTCGAATCCATCGGTGGTCGCCGCGGGCCCGGCAGTGATGGTGCGCGAGGACGAAGCACGGGTACTCGGCAAAGGCGGAACCTTGCCCGGCAAGGTCGCGCCCGACACCGATACCTGAGTGAAATCCTGCGCACCCAGGTTCGCGCGAGTACCGTCCCGAAACAGACGAAACACACATCGATATTGGAGGACATCTTGTCATTCGTTACCCGCACGAGTACGCGGAAGGCAGCACTCGGCGGCGTCGCGTCGCTCGGTGCCATCGCCCTGATCGCAGGCTGTGGATCCGCACCCGAGAACGAAGGATCCGGCGGGGGCGGCTCGAGTGACTTCCTGCCCTGCATGGTCTCCGACAGTGGCGGATTCGACGACAAGTCGTTCAACCAGCTCGGTTTCGAAGGACTCACCGAGGCAGCAGGCGAGCTCGGCGTCGAGCCGCGCACCGTCGAGTCCACGTCGCCCACCGACTACGCCCCCAACATCAACAACCTCGTCGATCAGGGCTGCAACCTGATCGTCACCGTCGGATTCGACCTGGCCGACGCCACCAAGGTCGCGGCCGAGGCCAACACCGACATCGATTTCGCGATTATCGACGACTCCTCGATCGATCTGCCGAACGTCAAGCCGCTGACCTACGACGCGTCGCAGTCGGCATTCCTGGCCGGTTACGCCGCCGCCAGCTACAGCAAGACCGGAGTCGTCGGCACCTTCGGCGGCTCGCAGCTGCCGACCGTCACCATCTTCATGGACGGTTTCGCCGACGGTGTGAACTACTTCAACGAGCAGAAGGGCAAGGCAGTCCGCGTCATCGGCTGGGACGTGCCTTCCCAGAACGGCTCGTTCACCGGTGGATTCACCGCCAACGAGGTCGCCAAGAACACCGCCCAGGGCCTGATCGACCAGAACGCCGACGTCATCTTCCCGGTCGGTGGACCCATCTATCAGAGTGCGGCGCAGGCCATTCGGGACTCCTCTCGTCCGGTCGCACTGATCGGTGCGGACGCCGACGTCTTCGAGTCGGACCCGTCGGTCGGCGACCTGCTGCTCACCTCGGTGACCAAGGGCCTCAAGACCAGTGTCGACGAGGTAGTGGCCAACTCCGGTGCAGACAAGTTCGACAACAGCCCGTACGTGGGCACCCTCGAGAACGACGGCGTCGGCATCGCGCCGTTCCACGACTTCGAGTCCCAGGTCGACCCCGCGCTGCAGGGCGAACTGGACACGATCAAGGCCGGCATCGTCGACGGGTCCATCACCGTCGAATCGCCGTCGGCACCCAAGTAGCCCCGGTCGTAAAGGGATATGAAGCTCGAACTTCGCGGTATAACCAAACGATTCGGCTCGTTGATCGCCAACGATCACATCGATCTGACGGTCGAATCCGGCGAGATCCACTGCCTCCTCGGTGAGAACGGTGCAGGCAAGTCCACGTTGATGAACGTGCTCAGCGGCCTGTACCGCGCCGAGGAGGGCCAGATCCTGCTCGACGACGTCGAGCAGAACTTCGCCGGTCCGGGCGAGGCGATGACTGCAGGAATCGGCATGGTGCATCAGCACTTCATGCTGATTCCGGTGTTCACCGTGGCCGAGAACATCGTGCTCGGCAACGAAACCACCTCGCTCGGTGGACGACTCGACCTCGTGGCAGCACGAAAGCTGGTACGAGAAATATCCGCGAGGTTCGGCTTCGACCTCGACCCCGATGCTCTCGTCGACGATCTCCCCGTCGGCGTGCAGCAGCGGGTCGAGATCGTCAAGGCGCTCTCTCGAGAAGCCAAGGTGCTCGTGTTCGACGAGCCCACGGCCGTGCTGACGCCGCAGGAAACCGACGATCTGATGCGGATCATGCGGGAACTTGCGGCGTCGGGCACCACCATCGTGTTCATCACCCACAAGCTCCGTGAAGTACGCGAAGTAGCAGACAAGATCACCGTCATCCGGCTCGGCAAGGTCGTCGGCGAAGCGAAGCCGACGGCAGGCAACACCGAACTCGCCGCGTTGATGGTGGGACGTGATGTGCAGCTGACAGTTTCGAAGGAACCGGCCGAGCCGGGTGCTGCCGCACTGGTCGTCGAGAACCTGTCGGTGTTCGACGCTCAGGGCAACAAGACCGTCGACGACATCAGTCTCGAGGTCGCCGCGGGAGAAATCCTCGCCATTGCCGGCGTGCAGGGCAACGGGCAGACCGAATTCGTCGAGGCGCTACTCGGCTTGCAGAAGAACGTATCCGGAAAGATCGCCCTCGACGGTCGCTCTCTCGTCGGGGCGACAGTTCAGCAGGTGCTCGACGCCGGCGTCGGGTTCGTGCCCGAGGACCGGACCGTCGACGGCCTGGTGGGGGAGTTCTCGATTGCCGAGAACCTGATGCTCGACCGCTCCATCAGTGAGCCGTTCGTGCGGCGCGGAGCGGTACAGCGGGAGTATCTCGACACGTTCGCGTCGGAGAAACTGAGCGAATTCGACGTTCGGGCACCGGGAATCGGAACCGCCGTCGGACGCCTGTCCGGTGGTAACCAGCAGAAGGTGGTACTCGCACGCGAACTGAGCCGCGATCTGCGACTGTTCGTCGCCGCGCAGCCCACTCGCGGAATCGACGTGGGATCCATCGAATTCGTACACAAGCGCATCGTCGCCACCCGGGATTCGGGGATCCCGGTCATCGTGGTGTCGAGCGAACTGGACGAGGTCGCCGCACTGGCCGACCGCATAGCCGTCATGTATCGAGGAGCAATCGTGGGAATCGTCCCCGGGGATACGTCCCGCGAAACACTCGGATTGATGATGGGCGGCGAGCGCGGTGAGTGAGACCGAGCAGCCGTCGAAAGCTCATGTCGTACTTCGGCAGATCTTCACCGGCAGTGCGATCATCTCGGTTCTCGCGGTGTTGCTTGCGCTGATCGTCGGTGCCGTCCTCATTGCCGCGACCAACTCCGGCGTCCAGGAATCGGCAGGCTACTTCTTCTCCCGTCCGTCGGACATGCTGACGGCGATCTGGGATTCGGTGTCCGGCGCGTATTCGTCGCTGTTCCAGGGGTCGGTGTACAACTTCCGTCGTCCCGGATTCGAGAACGGCATCCGGCCGTTGACCGAGACGTTGACGTTCGCGACACCGCTCATCGTCGCCGGACTCGGTGTGGCCCTTGCCTTTCGGGTCGGTATGTTCAACATCGGTGGTCGTGGCCAGATGCTGATCGCCGCCGCATGCGCGGGCTGGGTCGGTTTCGGGGTGAGCCTGCCCGCCGGCATTCATCTGCTGGTGGCCGTTGTCGCAGGCGTTGTCGGCGGCGCGGTCTGGGGCGGCATCGCCGGATTTCTCAAGGCCCGCACCGGTGCTCACGAGGTGATCGTCACGATCATGCTCAATTACGTTGCGTTCTATCTCATCTCGTACCTGCTGCGTACTCCCGGTGCGCTGCAGGCTCCGGGATCGAACAATCCCAAGACGGCCCCCATCGAATCGACGGCCGTGTTCCCGAAGCTGTTCGGCGACAAGTACAACCTGCATCTCGGGTTCGTGCTGGTCATCCTCGTGACGGTCGCGGTGTGGTGGCTGCTCGAACGATCGAGCCTCGGATTCCGATTCCGTGCCGTCGGTGAGAACCCGCACGCGTCACGCGTCGCCGGAATGAACGTCAACCGCATCTACCTCTACGCGATGATCCTGTCCGGAGCTCTCGTCGGCCTGGCCGGCGTCGCTCAGGTGCTCGGTACGGTCACCACCGGCTTCAGTGCCGACATCGACGCCGGTATCGGATTCGACGCCATCACCGTGGCCCTGCTCGGGCGATCCAAACCGTGGGGCGTCTTCTTCGCGGGAATCCTGTTCGGCGCGTTCAAGGCCGGCGGGTTCGCCATGCAGGCGGCCGAGGGCGTACCCATCGACATCGTGCTCGTCGTGCAGTCGGTGATCGTGCTGTTCATCGCCGCACCGCCGTTGGTGCGAGCGGTGTTCCGATTGCCCAAACCCGGTGAAGAGAAACTCGCCAAAGCCGAGACCGCGAAGGTGGGTGCACTGTGACCACCTCCGTCGACTCACCCGCAGAGACGGTCCTCGGTCGTAGTTGGAAGGTACCCACGATCCTCGGGGTCGTGACACTGCTGGCGTTGGTGCTGTTCGTGGTCCGAAAAGGCTCAGGAACCAGTACATTCGCGCTGGCCTCGGAAGACGACTTCTTCGCACTGCCCGCCGTCGGCGTACCGTCGTACGGTGCCGGCCTGGTCGTGGTCGTATTGCTGGCCGTCATCACCGGCTACGCGGCCCTGTTGGCGTCGCGTTACCGGTCGACGCCGCTGTGGCTGCTCGCCGTGTTCGCAGTGCTGTTCGTATTCGGATTTCTCGCGTGGGCCGCGGACGGGGAGACGATCCCCGTACCCGGATTGCTCATCGGCGCAGTCGCTTTGAGCACACCGCTGATCTTCGGTGCGATGGGCGGAGTGATCTCCGAGCGTGTCGGCGTCATCAACATCGCCATCGAGGGGCAGCTGCTGGCCGGTGCGTTCGTCAGCGCCGTCGTCGCGTCGATCACCGGTTCGACCTACGTGGCGCTGCTCGCCGCTCTGGTCGCCGGCGCACTGACCGCGTCGCTGCTGGCGGTGTTCTCGATCCGCTACTTCGTCAATCAGGTCATCGTCGGTGTGGTGCTCAACGTGCTTGTCGTCGGACTGACGAGCTTCCTGTACTCGGTGGTGCTCACCAAGAACGCCGAGACGCTGAATTCGCCACCGCGCTTCGCGCGCATCGACATTCCGGTGCTCTCGCAGATTCCGATCCTCGGTCCGGTGCTGTTTCGACAGACACTGATCGTCTATTTGATGTACATCGCCGTGGCCCTGGTGTTCTTCGGTCTGTTCCATACCAAGTGGGGTCTGCGACTACGTGCCGTCGGTGAGCATCCGCAAGCCGCCGACACCGTCGGAATCAACGTGGCCCGAACGCGGTTCTGGAACGTCTGCCTCGCCGGTGCCATCGCCGGGCTCGGCGGTGCGTATTTCACGCTCGGGTCCGTCGGAGCCTTCGGCAAGGAGATGACCGCAGGTGCCGGCTACATCGCACTCGCCGCGGTCATCTTCGGCCGATGGGATCCGGTGCGTGCCACCCTGGCCGCATTGCTGTTCGGCTTCGCGTCGAATCTGCAGAACGTACTGGGCATCATCGGGTCCCCGGTGCCGAGCGAGTTCATGCTGATGCTGCCGTACGTGGTCACCATTTTCGCCGTTGCCGGCCTGGTGGGCCACGTGCGAGGACCGGCCGCGGCGGGCAAACCGTACGCGTCCAGGAGTTGACGGTTTCGCCATCTGACTCAGCGGTAGGGTCGCTGTCCGATGTGACCGCTTTCACTGTAAGGTTCGATCATTGTTGCCGCAGTTTTTCGAAGGAGAGCCATGAGCTTCCGCAGTCCCTTTCCCGACGTCGAGATCCCGAATCTGAGCGTCTACGACTTCCTGTTCGGGTCCATCGCCGAGACCGATCTGGACAAGCCTGCGCTCATCGACGGCACGTCGGGTGACGTCACCACCTACAAGAGCCTGATCGGCCAGGTCGACGCGATCGCCGGGGCGCTCGCTGCCCGTGGGCTCGAGGTCGGCGACGTCGTCGGACTGCATTCGCCGAACGTCCCAGCATTCGCTTCGGTGCTGCACGGCATTCTGCGTGCCGGCGGAACTGCGACGACGATCAATGCGCTCTACACCGCCGAGGACATCGCCAAGCAGCTCACCGGCTCGGGCGCGAAGTTCCTGTTCACCGTCTCCCCGCTGTACCCGCAGGCCAAGGCCGCCGCGGAGAAGGTGGGTATCGACGCCGATCACGTGATCGTGCTCGACGGCGCCGAAGGCCACCCGAGTCTGCGGGACCTGCTCACCCAGGGCGCGCCTGCTCCCGAGGTCTCGTTCGATCCGGCGACGCACGTTGCCGTGCTGCCGTACTCGTCCGGCACGACGGGTGTGCCCAAGGGCGTCATCCTCACGCACCGCAACCTCGTCGCCAACGTGGCCCAGATGGAACCGCGCGTGGGCATCGACAGCAACGACGCGATCCTGGCGCTGCTGCCGTTCTTCCACATCTACGGACTGACGGTGCTGCTCAACATCGCCCTCAAGTTGCGCGCGCACCTGGTCACGATGCCGAAGTTCGACCTCGTCGAGTTCCTGCGCATCATCCAGGACCAGAAGCTGACCTACCTGTTCATCGCCCCGCCGGTGGCCGTCGCGCTCGCCAAGCACCCGATGATCGATCAGTACGACCTCTCGAGCGTGCACACCATCTTCTCCGGCGCGGCCCCGTTGGACGAGGAGCTCGGTAAGGCCGTCGCCAAGCGCTTGAACACGCGGGTACGTCAGGGCTACGGCATGAGCGAGCTCAGCCCGGTCAGCCACGCGATCCCGTTCGATCGCGACGACATGCCGCTCAGCTCGGTGGGCCAGCCGTTGGCCAACACCGAGAACAAGCTCGTCGACCCGGGCACGCTCGAGGAAATCGAGCTGCCCACAGAGGGATTGAGCAAGCCGGGCGAGCTGTGGGTCAAGGGGCCGAACGTGATGGCGGGATACCTGAACAATCCCTCCGCCACCGCGGAGACCCTCGACTCCGACGGTTACCTGCACACCGGCGACATCGCCGTCGCCGACCACGAGGGCGTCGTCTACATCGTCGACCGCCTCAAGGAACTGATCAAGTACAAGGGCTACCAGGTGCCCCCGGCGGAGCTCGAGGCGCTGCTGCTCACGCACGAGGAAATCGCCGACGCGGCCGTCATCGGTGTTCTCGACAACGAGGGCGAGGAAATCCCCAAGGCGTTCGTCGTCCGCCAGCAGGGTGCCACGATCGACGAAGAGGGCATCATCGCGTTCGTCGCCGAGCGCGTCTCCCCGCACAAGAAGGTTCGACGCGTCGAGTTCATCGACATCGTGCCGAAGTCTGCGGCCGGCAAGATTCTTCGTAAGGATCTGCGGGCCGCGGAAGCCGGAAAGTAATACTCCGTTCCACGACAACACCCCGTCCCACACTCAGTGGGGCGGGGTGTTGTGTTGTGGCGCATACGTTTCGATAGTGCACACCCCTTTTCTCGACCGCGCGACCCTCCTCGGGCGCAAACATGGGCGCTCAGTCGGTAGCAGGGGTGTGAGGTTGTCGTGGAACCGCGCTCGAATCAGCCGGGTGCACTCATCGCCGGGCATCGGGTGAGGCGGTTGTATTCGTCCAGGGTGGTCAGTGGGGGACGGTCGACGAGAGACAACGGTGCCACGCTCATCGAGAGCTGAGTTCCGGTGGTGGAGAACGTGGTGAACCCGGCTCCGGAATCGCTCAGACCCAGGCGCGAGAACATCGTGGCGATGATCTGCCGACTCATGACAGCCAACTCCGACGTCGGCCGATTTCGATGCCGTCGGGTTCCCAGTCCGACCTGGCCGATCGCGCCGATACCCAACCGGTCGCACGTATCGAGCAGAACACCGATCTCGACTCCGTAGCCGGGGGCGAACGGAAGTGCTTCCAGGAGGCGACGAGTCGCGGCGTATTCCCCGCCCAACGGTTGGAAGACGCCGGCGAGTTCGGGCCGAAGCGCCGTCAGCAGCGGTCGTACCGTCAGCTGCGTGACGCGGCCGCCGCCGTCCTCGTCGGTGGTGTCACCGATCGTCAGCGGTCGACGGTAGAAGCCTTTGACCAACTCGACGTCGTCGGACATGACCAGTGGACCGACGAGGGAGGGAACGAAGTGCGAACCGGGATCGACCAGATCGGAGTCGACGAACACCACGAGGTCGCCCGAGGTGGCGGCCACTCCGCGCCACAGCGCTTCACCCTTGCCGCGAACCACGGGTGTGCCGGGTAGTGCGTCCTCCCTGGAGACGACGGTGGCACCGGCGCAGCGGGCCCGCGCCGCGGTGCGGTCGGTCGATCCCGAATCCAGCACCACCAGCTCGTCGATCAGGCTGCCCAGATGGGGAGTCATCGAGGCGATGACGCCGGCGACGGTGTCTTCCTCGTCGAGAGCGGGCAGCACGACCGAGACGGTCCGGCCACGTTTGGCCCGGATGATGTCTGCCAGTGGCCACGGAGAGCGGGCCCAGGTGGCAGCCAGAGCCGGAGTGCCCGCAACGTCGGTTCGGTTCATCGCTTTTCCTTTGTCATCGCTCGAGGAGTGCACGGCTCAGGACGGGCCGGTCGGCAGCCCCAACGACGGTGCGATCACCGACCACGAATCGTGCAGATCCTGTTGCCAGTAGGCCCAGGAATGGGTCCCGTTGGGTCGGAAGTTGTAGGTGGCCTCGATGTTCAACTCCTGCAACCGTTTCTGCATCTGTTGCGAGCACACATCGGTCGTCGCTTCGATCACTGCGCCGACGGCGAGTTGTTGGGCGAGCTTGCCGTAATCGCTGCCGATACCGGGGCCGCCCGGCACGTCGAACGCACCGGGCGCTCCCGTTCCGGACGAGATGTAAACGGCCATGCCGCGCAGCCCCTCGGCATTGACGTAGGGGTCGTTGGCAATCCAGTCGGCGCTGCCCTGTGGTCCCCACATGTTGGCGGTCGACCCACCGCCGCGGGCCTCGACGACGGACCTGACGTACATGGCACCCAC
Organism: Rhodococcus sp. 06-1460-1B; assembly: GCF_002258475.1. NCBI lineage: Bacteria > Bacillati > Actinomycetota > Actinomycetes > Mycobacteriales > Nocardiaceae > Rhodococcus > Rhodococcus sp. 06-1460-1B. Next base: position 122,551 of record NZ_NOYS01000033.1, on the reverse strand, counting down.
CGGGTCGCTGGTGCGTGCGCATCCACTGAACGCGGCGACGGATCGATACACCGGGGGATGGGCGATGGCCAACTGCAGAACGGACGTGCCTGCCATCGATATACCGGCGACCGCATTGGCCCCGTTGCCGTCGAGCAGAGCATCCATCACGGGAGGAAGTTCGCGACCGAGGAAGGTGGACCACATGTTTCGGCCCAGTACCGGATCGTCGTGCAACCAGTCGGTGTAATAGCTCGCAGCGCCGCCCCGCGGAACCACCACGTTGACGTTCTTGTCTCCGAAGAAGCCGGCGATGTCGGTCTGGTCGAACCAGCTGCTTCCCCCGTCACCGCCCGCCGCTCCGTTGAGTAGATAGAGCGTGGGTGAACCGGTCTGCGCCGACCGAAATACGTCGAGCTGGATATCGCGGTCCATGGCTGCCGAATGCACCCACACGATGTCTCGTCGGTCGGCAACTCCCTCGACGCCGACCACCGACGAGACGGTGTCGGCGGAAGCCGACCCCGTCGTGATCGATAGGAGAACGACGACGGTAGCGAGCACACTCAGAGCCGACAAGGCCGCCTGACCGAGGCGAAATCGACTGGGCATCAACGGTTCCTGACATTGTGGGAGCCGCGCACGACAAACCTCCGGCGAGCGCGATGTGCCTTTGGACGGTAATGCGAATCACTGGTGTCGACAACAATGTTGACGATCCTTCAGTTCTGACACAGATATCCCGTGAATCGTTGTCAATTTTCCAAAATGCTCGTCGACGGGGTTTCTCGGCCTCTGCCCGGGTGATGCACTGGCCCCTCCGACGCACCTCGCCGCGTCGAATCGCTCTGTCTCCTTCGAAAGGTTGTGTCGTGGTCGCATTCGGACTCATCGACGAGTGGAAGCCCGCTCCAGGACCGCTCACCACGTGGTCACCCACCGTCGCCTCACGAGCTGCTGCCGCGGCTGCGCCCGTTCACCCGGCACCGCCCTCGCACATCCAGCAGGCGTATCTCGAAGCCGCCTACCGCAACCGGGGATCGTCGTTCCGATTCTCCCGGCTGTGCCTGGTGACGTTCAAGATCGAAGGCACACTGGACCGCACCGCGATGGGACGAGCATTCAACACGTTCGTCACCCGACACGATTCGTTCCGTAGCTGGTTCTCGACGACGGCCGAGGGTTCGACGCGCCACCTCGTCGACGTCGCCGACATCGCGCTCGAAGCGACCGATTTCGGAACGCCTGCGGACGCCGAGGCCATTCGGAGTCACGTGCAGGACAGCACGCCCGGCCCCGAGAGCTGGGACTGCTTCTCGTTCGGAACGATCGAACACGACGATCACTTCGTGGTGTACGCGGCGGTCGATCACCTCGACACCGACGGCATCTCGCAGGCCCTGACCTACTACGAACTGCGCCAGCTCTATCGCAACGCGGTGACGGGCGAGTCCGACGGCCTGTTCACCCCGGGCAGCTACCTCGAGTACTGCCAGCGCGAACGCCTCGAGAGCGACGCGACGACTCTCGAGAGCCCTGCGGTTCGGACCTGGATCGACTTGGTCACCGACAACGGGGGAGATCTGCCGACGTTCCCACTTCCGTTGGGACGCAACAGCGCCGACTACACGCGGACCTCGCACAGTTCGTTCCCGTTGTTCGACGGTGCCACCGCGCAGGCAGTCGACGAGGCGTGTGCAGCCGTGGGAGTCAAGTTCATCGGCGGAATCTTCGCCGCCGCAGCTCTGGCGGAGTACGAGCTCGCCGGCCGGGGCAGCTACCTCGGTCTGACGCCCAAGAGCACGCGGGCGACCCCGGGCGAATTCGCGTCGATCGGGTGGTATTCGAGCCTGATTCCTGTGCAATTCGACCTCGGTGAGCAGCCGACGTTCCGTACCCTCGCAGTGCTCGCACAGGCGGCATTCGACTCGGGAAAGTTGCTGGCGAACACCTCGTACCACCGGGTGCTCGAGCTGGCCTTGCCGGAACACGGAATCACGACGCAGCCGGGATGGACCGCGCCGATGATCTCGTACGTCGACGTTCGCAAGTTGCCGGGCGAAGCCGAATTGGATGCGGCGGGAGCGGGTCTGTACGGCAACCGCGGCAGTTCCGAGGAAGTCTTCATGTGGATCAACCGCTTCGAGGACCACACCGGCGTCGAGTTCCTGTACCCGGGCACCGACGAGGCCGATCGTTCGATCGACCTGTACTTCTCCAAGATTTCCGAAATCTACGCCGCCGTGGTCGACAAGGGCGACTACATCCCACAGCCACCCGAGGCTCACGTGTTGGCCCACGAGCTTCCGGACGTCAGCAGGGTATGACGCTCCCTCGCCGCGGGTCGTGGCTGACGCTGGGTGCCTGTCTGCTGGCCGTCACGATGCAGATGATCGACGTCACCGCCGTCACCGTGGCGTTGCCGACGATCGCGCGTGACCTCGACGCGTCGGGCACCCAGCAGGTCTGGATCCCGACGGCGTATCTGCTCGCCTTCGCCTGCGCGCTGCTTTCGATGGCGCGCGCAGGCGAGGTGTTCGGGCGCAGAACGGTATTCGTCACCGGCACTGCACTGTTCGCCGTGACGTCGGTGCTCTGCGCGTATGCGCCCACCGTCGAACTGCTCGTCCTCGCTCGCGTGCTGCAAGGGCTCGCGGGAGCGGCGATGTCGGCCCAGACGGTGGCGATCGTGACAGCGGCCTACTCCGGCACCCGGCGCACCACCGCGTTCGCGCTGTACGGTGGCACCGCGGGGCTGGCCGGACTCGCCGGGCCGTCCATCGGCGCAGCGCTGCTGCACCTCGACATCCTCGGAGCCGGTTGGCGAGCACTGTTTCTGATCAACGTCCCGATCGCGGCGGCGGCGATCGTTCTCGGCCGTAGGTTCGTGGCACCGGGTACCGAGCAGGTCCCGGCCGGACACGGCGGGCGGTTCGACCCGGTCGGTGCCGTCCTGTGGTCGATCGCGGCCCTGCTGATCGTCTGTCCCGTCATGATCAGCTCGAGTGTCGCCGCAGCGTTGCCCGCGGTTGCGCTCGGTCTGACGACACTGGCCGGGTTCGCGATGTGGGAGCGTCGCCGACGTGCTGCAGGAGCACACGTCATGGTGAACATCGGCGTCTTCGGTGAGCGAGGATTCTCCGTGGGATGCGCCGTATCGGCTCTCGTGTACGGGACCTTCACCGGGTTCGTTCTGACGATGTCGGTGACACTGCAATCCGGATTGGGTGAGAGCGCGTCGACGGTGGGAGCGATCACTGTTCCCTTCGCGCTCGGGGCAGTGCTCGCTTCCGTGGCCGCGCCGATCTCGTTCCACCACTGGGATTCTCGCGTCGTTGCGGCCGGCGCGGCCGCTATGGGACTGGCTCTGCTCGTTCTCGGCGTCACCACAGAATACCTGGACCGTGCCGGCTTTCCCTGGTGGGCGGTCGTGCCGCTCGGGGTACTCGGCGCGGGTCTCGGGTCGGTGATCGCGCCGTTGCAGAGCACCATCGTCGCGGGGGTGGCCCCGCACGCCATCGGCTCGGCCTCGGGAATTCTGCCGACCGTCCAACAAGTGGGATCGGCTGTGGGAACCGCGGTGACCGGGGCCCTGTACTTCGGTCTGCTTCCTGCGGAGCCGGTTGCCGCGGACTATCTGGCGTCTCAGCGGACGGTGTTGTTCGGGCTGGCCGCGACCATGGTGGTGGCCACCACAGTCGCGGCCCCGCTGCCCCGCGGCGTCATCGAACGCAGCTCGTCGATGGTTTCCCAGGGTGTGCCGTGAATATTTCTAAGTGATTGTTCCGCAACAGTATCCGTCAATATCTCACCCGGACCAGGAGTTCGGGACGATCGAAATCGAGAAGAGTTACACCATGTTTCGCACCTTCGTGACCTCGACACTCGTCGTCGGGTTGATGTCGCTGTTGTTCGTATCTGCTCCCCATGCGTCGGCCGCGCCCGGTGATCCGGCCCCGCTACCCGGCACGTTGTATGCGGCGGCTGCGGACCTGAACGGGAAGAACAACGGCGATGTCGTTGCCAGTCGGCGGTTTTCGAGCCCCCTGTATCCCGGTGCCGACATCTGGCAGCTCCAGTACCGGTCGTCCGATTCCCGAGGCGACGCCATCGCCGCAGTGACAACCGTTCTGGCACCGACGAACCGCGCACCCGGTGGGCCTCTACTGTCGTATCAGCCGTTCGTCAACGCGCTCGGGTTGCAGTGCGCACCGTCGGAGTCCCTGTTCGGTGCCGACCCGACGACCGGTGTGCAGGAACGCGAATTCCTCAACCTCGCGCTGATGCGTGGATGGACCGTGGCGGTACCGGACCACCTCGGGCCGAAAAGCGCTTACGGCGCAGCCAAGTTGGGCGGACAGATCACGCTCGACGGCGTCCGCGCCGCACAGCGCGTGCCGGAACTCGGTTTGGCAGCGAGCCCGGTAGGTATGGCCGGTTACTCCGGCGGCGGTATGGCGACGGCGTGGGCCGCGGCGCTCGCTCCCAGCTATGCACCCGAGCTGAACATCGTGGGTGCCGCAGCCGGAGGTGTGCCTGCGGATCTGGACAACATTGCTCGCGCGTTGGGTTTTCAGCCCCATCAGGCATTCGGTCTCGCGTTCGCGGCCGCCCTCGGACTCGAACGCGAATACCCGGATCGCCTGCCGATCACCGCGCAGCTCAATCCCACCGGTCTGGCGTTGAAGGATCAGGTGTCGAATGCGTGCACGCCGGTGATTCTTGCGACCGGAGCCTTCAAGAGTGCGCTGGCGGTCTCGACCACTACGTCGTTGGTGGACAGCCCCGAGGCGCAGCAGATCATCGACGAGAACAGTCTGGTCAAGTACGCCGGTGTGCCGACGGCACCCACGCTTCTGTGGGGAAGCGACAACGATCCGCTCATTCCGATCGGTGCGTTGCGTGACACTGCTGCTCGGTACTGCGCGAGTGGTGCCACCTTGCAGTTCGACGTCGTCCACGCACCGCAGCACATCCAGGCGGCGTTCGAGGGTCTTCCCGCGGCACTGACATTCCTGGACAACAGGTTCCGGGGTGTCGCACCGCCGACGAACTGCCTCCGATGAGACGACTGGTAACCGTCGTCGCTGCTGTGACGACGGCTCTGGTCGCGGCTTCCGCGCCCGGATATGCAGCAGAGCTTCCGGTCCTGGCACCGCAGACGCTCGGCGACTTCTCGGTGCAGACTCGATACTTCGACGTCGCAGTGGGGCCCGAACACGATCAGCACTGCACCGTCCTCGGAGATGTGTACGTTCCTGTCGGGCTCGGACCGGACCACCGAGCTCCAGCCATTCTGACCAGCAACGGTTTTGGCGGATCCAAGGACGACCAGGCCGGTGCCGCTGCCAGATTCGCCACTCACGGCTACGTGGTACTGACGTACTCGGCCCTGGGTTTCGGCGGCTCGACATGCAAGATCTATTTCGCCGACCCCGATTACGACGGCATGGCCGCGTCGGCCCTCATCGGCTATCTCGCCGGTGAGAGCAGCGGGGTGTTCACCGATCCCGCACGGACGGTGGCCGCCCCGGCGCTGGATGTGGTTCGCCTCGACGCACCGGGTGACCCGCGCGTCGGGTACCTCGGCGGTTCCTATGCCGGCGCAACGGGATTGGCGACGGCGGCGGTCGATCCACGATTGGACACCGTCGCGTCGATGATCACCTGGAACGATCTGGCGCGGTCGTTGGCACCGGACGGGGCCGGCCGCAGATCCGTCGGGCCGGTCAAGAGCGTGTTCGGTTCGGCATTTCTGGCCGCCGGTGCCGTTCTGACCGGACCGGGCGGATACGCCGTGGATCCGGCGCGGGCACAGGGGTGCCCGAACTACGCCCAGTGGGTGTGCGACGCCGCGTCCGCCTTCACGGCCAATCGCGAACCCGACCCGGGAACTCTGGCGGCGATGCGTCATGTCTCACCGGTGGACTATCTCGATCGAGTCGATGTGCCGGTGTTGCTCACGCAGGGGCAGAAAGATTCGCTGTTCAGTCTCGACGAGGCCGCAGCCACGTTCGAGGCACTGCGGGCGCGGGGAGTGGAGACGTCCATGGTCTGGCACTCGTGGGGACACAACGATCGCAAGGGTTATCCGGGTGAGTTCGACATCAAGGCCCCCGACCCGTTCACGCAGCACGAAGCGGCACTGGTGGGCAATTGGCTCGACCGGCACCTCAAGGAACGTGACGTCGACCCAGGACCGGCTTTCACCTACTTCCGGGACTGGGTGCCCTACACCGGCGTCGCGTCGCCGGCCTACGTCGAATCCGAGACATTTCCCGTCGGTGCTCGCCGCACGTTCCGTCTGTCGAATGGATCGCTGGCGGAGAGGGATTCGACGAATGATGTGTGGACGCAGACGATTCGGGGTGCAGGTGCGCCGATGCCCACCACGTTCGGACTGCCGAATCTCGCGGCCGAGTTGCCCGTGCCGCGGGTCTCGCTACCCGGCTCTGCCGCGAACTGGACGACGCCGCCACTGACCGAACCCATCGACGTCGTCGGCGCACCGGAACTGTCCATCGGTCCCACGGTGTCCGGTCCCGCGACCGTCTTCGTCACCGTGCTCGACGTAGCACCCGACGGTGCGCGGAGCCCGATTCACGGACTTCTCGCACCCGCCGTACTCACCGGATCCGGTGAACCGGTGACCATCTCGCTGCCCAGCATCGTCCATCGATTCGACCGCGGTCATCGCGTCGCCGTCGAGATCACCGCGTCGGATCCGTCCTTTGCAGGTGGGCCGGGTCCAGCGGACGTCACCGTGTCCTCGACGGATCCGATCAACCAGTTCTCTCTTCCCGTAGTCCCGTGATCTTCGATTTTGCTCACCCGAAAGGCTCGCTGTGATCCGAAAATTCTTTACCCTGGGGTCCATCCTGGTGGCACTCTGCGCGTCCCTGTTCGCAGTGGGCACAACAGCTTCGGCGGCTCCCGCGCCGACGGCCCCGGATCCGGACGTCTTCTACGCGGCACCGGCCGACATCGCCGATCACGCGCCGGGCGACATCCTGGCCAGCCGACGGGCCGACGCCTGGATGTACCCCAACACCGACATCTGGCAACTCAAGTATCGGTCCACCAACTCCGCAGGTGCACCCGTCGCCGCGGTGACGACCGTGCTGATGCCGCGAGGCAAGGGCGCGGGAACCCCACTGGTGTCCTATCAAGCCGTCATCAATGCCCTGGGCGTCAAATGTGCACCGTCGCATGGTCTTTTCACATACGAGATCGGTGAAGCGCCGAGCCTGTACGTCGGTATGGTCGCCCGCGGTTGGGCGGTTGCGGTGCCGGATTACCTCGGCCCGACCGGAGCCTACGGAGCCGCGGAGTACGAAGGTCGTCTGACGCTCGACGGCGTGCGGGCAGTGCAGAACTTCGAGCAGTTGCCGCTGAAGGACAGTCCCGTTGCACTGTTGGGTTACTCTGGAGGCGCACTGGCGACCTCGTGGGCCGGTGCCATGGCACCCACCTACGCGCCGGAGCTGAACATCGTGGCCAGTGTGCACGGTGGAACCCCGGCCGACCTGGGATTGATCGCACAGAACCTGGGCTACAGCGCGATTCCGCACCCCGCCTTCGGAATGGCACTCGCGGCATCACTGGGACTCGAACGTGAATACCCGACCGAATTCCCCGTCTCGGAGAACCTGAATGCAGCGGGCCTGGCCCTGCGAGATCGCGTGAGCAACGAATGCAGGCGCCCCATCATCATCGGCGGAGCGTTCAAGAGCGCGAGAGATCTGTCGAACGTCGACATCGCGTCCCTGCCCTCTGCGCAGGCGGTACTGAAGAAGAACAGTCTCGTCGACTACGAAGGCGTCCCCACGGCCCCGGTGTACATCTGGCACGGCATCAACGACTTCATCACCCCCTACGCGCCGGTGAAGGAGACGGTCGACCGCTACTGCGCAGCCGGGGCAACCGTGCAGTTCCGGGCGTATCCACTCGCCGAGCACTTCAGCGGATCGATAGTCGGACTACCCGAGGCCTACGCCTACGTGGACGCACGATTCCGAGGAGAGCCGGCACCGTCGAACTGCGGCTGATGTCCGCTCGGTGGTGACCTCACACCGTATTTGTCGACTGCGCGCCCTTGCTCCTGAGAGTGGGGGCGCGCAGTCGGTAGTAAGGGTGTGAGGTTGCCGGGGAACCGAGAGGGTGCTCGCCGCGTCCAACCAGTTGTGAGAGCAACAGGGCGCTGGGTGACGGGTGTGGTCGGACTGATGATGCTGGTCGCCGGATGTGGTGAGTCGACGCCGAGTGCACCGAATGCTGCGTTGCCGACGTCGACCAGCGTTGCGCCGATCGCCACCGAGCCCTGGGATCCATGCACCATCCCGGACAATGCCGTCGAGGCCGCGGGATTGGATGTGGGGAGCAAAAGCTCGAACTTGTTCGGAGACGCCCCGATATCCCTCGATTGGAAGATTTGCTCTTGGAGAGACCCCGACCCGGGTTCTTGGTATTTCCTCGGAGTGTTCTCGTCCGACCACGATCTCGCGTACTTGAAGACGAATGACCAGTTCGACGAGTTTGCCGTGGTCGATAGCTCCGGAGCTGTTCAGTTCCGGCGAACTGCGAACTACGAAGAAGTCAGTTGCGGTCTCGCTTACGAAGTGGCTGGGGGGATTGTCTACTTCATTCTCGACGGGCGCGCCTCTCGCGAACCACAGGGCGATCCCTGTGTCGAGATCGGGCGCGTTGGAGAAGCGCTTCGCTCATCGTTGCCGCCGTCGAGCCGATAGGGGGGGGGGGCACAGTGGGGTCAGAGTCGAATGAACTCGGCGTCGCAATGCTGAGGTGGCAGGAGTTTGCATCGAATGCTGAGTCGGGTCAGCTGCAAATTCCAGAGGGCGTCGCGTTTCAATGCGACAGAGTCTGCGCGGAGTACGTTTTGCACCTCGAAAAGATGCTGGAGAAGACGAAGTGGCTAGTCGATACCCGCGCGTTCGGCACCCTTCCGTCAGCTCAGATGTTGGGTGCAAAGTTCAAGCGACTGGCCGATGGTGAGGAACGGTCGGCGGCTGTTGCGATCAGGCAACACATCGAGGTCGTCGAATTGATGCGCTCGGTGTTTCGTCGCTATTTCGTCGACACCGAAGAGGTTGATCAGAGCGTGGGAGCTCGGGTCGGCGAGATCGGAGCGGCGCTGGGGGAGTAGTCCCGCAACCTCACACCCTTTCTCCGGACCTCGCACCCCCGCTATGCGGGGAACCCCGGCGCGCGGTCGTCACAAAGGGTGGGAGGTTCCGTACATGCCAACGCCATACCGTCGACCCTGCCCGAAATGTCCGTAAAGGCAACTACGGCAACGCAATCACGACAACATTCGCGAATCGGATGCCTTACTCTGCCTTCGTGAATCTTTCCACGGCCCGGCTGGTACAGATGCGTCCGCGCGATCCGAACGAACCGCATCGCGCGGCGAGTCCACTCGAATTGTTCTTCGACCTCGTCTTCGTCGTGGCCGTCAGTATCGCGGCGGTGCAACTCCATCACGCGCTCACCGAGAACCACGTCGCCGACGGTCTGCTCAGTTACGCCCTCGTGTTCTTCGCGATCTGGTGGGCGTGGATGAACTTCACGTGGTTCGCCACCTCCTTCGATACCGACGACTGGCTCTATCGAACGCTGACCGTCGTACAGATGGCCGGCGTGCTGGTGCTCGCCGCCGGAGTCGAATCGGCGTTCGTGGACAAGAATTTTGCGGTCGTAGTGCTCGGCTACGTCGTGATGCGCGTGGCGATGGTGACGCAATGGGTTCGAGCGTCTCGGACCGGTGACTACAAGAAGACCGCACTGACATACGCGACAGGCATTGCGGGCGTTCAAGTTCTGTGGATTCTCTGGCTGGTGCTGTTCGACGGCACAGCCGCCATCGTCTTGTTCTTCGTCCTGGCAGCCGCGGAAATGGCGGTTCCACTGATCGCCGAACGCAGCGGGTCGACGCCATGGCACCCGCACCACATCACCGAACGCTACGGGCTGTTCACGCTGATACTGCTCGGCGAGAGCCTGCTCGCATCGGCCAACGCCATCATCGAAGCGCTGCACGACGAGACGGCTCTGGCACCGTTGATCTCGATTTCCGTCCTCACCCTCGTCGTCACCGCGAGTCTGTGGTGGATCTACTTCTGGCCGCCGCATCACCGGGCCATCGGAAAGTTCGGCAACTCGCTGATCTACGGCTACACGCACTACTTCATCTTCGCCGCGGCGGGCGCGTTCTCGGCCGGCATCGAGGTCGAGATCGATGTGCTCACCGAACACAGCAAGCTCGGCGACGTCGCCGCGTCGTTCACCGTCACGGTTCCGATTGCGATATTCGTCCTCGGAGTGTGGCTGATCGCCATCCGCGCCCACGCGGATCGCGTCGTCAACATCGCGGTTCCGGTCGGTGCCGTGCTCGTGTTGTTCGACCCCGTCATCCCCATCCCGATCACCCTCACCGCGGTCGTCATGATCGTCGTCGTCGGCGTGCTCGTCGCACGCGGGCCACGACCCCCAGCGTTAGGTCGTTCCGCAGGCTCCACTCCCCAGCGTCCCGCATGAGAAACTGACCACATGAGTATCGGAACCCTGATTCTGCTTCGTCACGGCGAGAGCGAATGGAACGCGTCCAACCAGTTCACCGGCTGGGTCGACGTGCGACTGACCGAGAAGGGCGAGGCCGAGGGCAAGCGCGCCGGCCAGCTCCTCGCCGAGGCGGGCGTACTGCCCGACCTGCTGTACACCTCGCTGCTGCGCCGCGCGATCAGCACCGCGAACCTCGCGCTCGACGCGGCCGAGCGGCATTGGATCCCCGTCGTGCGCGATTGGCGTCTGAACGAGCGGCACTACGGCGCACTGCAGGGCTTGAACAAGGCCGAGACCAAGGACAAGTACGGCAACGAGCAGTTCATGCTGTGGCGTCGTAGCTACGACACGCCGCCGCCCGCCATCGAGGTCGGCAGCGAGTTCAGCCAGGATGCCGATCCCCGTTACGCCGACCTGGACAGCGTTCCGCTGACCGAATGCCTCGCCGACGTCGTCGAACGGCTCATCCCGTACTTCGAGGAGACGATCGTCGCCGATCTGAAGGCCGGCAAGAACGTGCTCGTCGCCGCACACGGCAACTCGCTGCGTGCACTCGTGAAGTACCTCGACGAGATCTCCGACGCGGACATCGCCGAATTGAACATCCCCACCGGCATCCCACTGCAGTACGACCTCACCGAGGTCGACGGCAAGCTGAAGCCGACCAATCCGGGTGGCACCTACCTGGATCCGGAAGCAGCGGCTGCGGGTGCGGCTGCCGTGGCAAACCAGGGCGGTAAGTAACTCCGCCACGCACAAACCGGCAGTTTGTCGAAACTGCAGGTGAACGAACGAAGAACACTGCCGACGAGGGCTATGACGACCAGGGAAATGCCTGCACCCTGCGTATGTGAGCCGTCCATCGAACGTACGATTCCGGTGTGAGTGTTGCATCGGCCGTACTACTGGCAATCGCCGCGGCCTTCGTGGGATACCTCGTCGGCGGTGTTCTGATCCCGTACCTCAACACTCGACACTCGGAGCGTCGCCGCGCCACCTCCGGATTGACGATGTCGCAGGTCCTGGACCTGATCGTGCTGGCGTCGGAGAGCGGTATCGCCGTCGTCGATCAATTTCACGACGTCGTGTTGTCGAATCCTCGGGCCGAGGAGCTCGGCCTGGTGCGTAACCGTTCCATCGACGAGCGGGCGTGGGCCGCGGCGACGAAAGTGCTGTCCGACGGCAATCCCGTCGAAGTCGATCTCAGTGCCAAGGCCCCCCGGCCCGGCCGCGACAAGATCGCCGTCCGGTGCGTCGCGAGACTGCTCAGCAAAGAGGACCGACGGTTCGTCGTTCTCTTCGCCGACGACGATTCCGAGCAGGTACGGATGGAGGCCACGCGTCGCGACTTCGTGGCCAACGTCAGTCATGAACTGAAGACGCCGGTCGGTGCGATGAGCCTGCTGGCCGAGGCGCTGCTCGAATCCGCGGACGACCCGGACTCCGTCCGGCACTTCGGCGGCAAGGTCGTCGCCGAATCCAAACGCCTGGGCAACATGGTGACCGAGCTGATCGCACTGTCGCGTCTGCAGGGGGCCGAGAAACTGCCCGACCTGGAAGTGGTCGACGTCGACACCGTCGTCAACGAGGCGATGGACCGGTCCAAACTCGCTGCCGAGAACGCGGGCATCTCCGTCACCACCGACCACCCGAGCGGGCTCGAAGTACTCGGCGACCAGGCGCTCCTGGTGACGGCCCTGGCCAACCTCATCCAGAACGCGATCGCGTACTCCTCCGACGGTTCACCCGTCTCGGTCAGTAGGGCACTGCGCGGATCGAACGTCGCGTTCGCCGTCACCGACCGAGGAATCGGTATCGCCAAGGCGGACCAGGAACGCGTCTTCGAGAGATTCTTCCGCGTCGACAAAGCTCGGTCGCGGGCCACCGGCGGCACGGGCCTGGGCCTTGCCATCGCCAAACACGTCGCAGCCAACCACAACGGCAGCATCTCGCTGTGGAGCAAGCTGGGCACCGGATCCACCTTCACCCTCCAGATCCCCGCGTACTTCGAAGAAGAAGACGACGCCGCGGTTACAGAAAGAGAGAATCAGTGACCAACGTTCTGATCGTGGAAGACGAAGAGTCGTTGGCCGATCCACTGGCCTTCCTGCTCCGCAAAGAGGGGTTCGAGGCCACCGTCGTCGGCGACGGACCGTCGGCACTGGCCGAATTCGATCGTGCCGGCGCGGACATCGTGCTGCTCGACCTGATGCTTCCCGGAATGAGCGGCACCGACGTGTGCAAGCAATTGCGTTCGCGCTCAGGCGTTCCCGTGATCATGGTGACCGCGCGTGACAGTGAGATCGACAAGGTCGTCGGGCTCGAACTCGGTGCCGACGACTACGTCACCAAGCCGTATTCGGCCCGCGAACTGATCGCTCGTATCCGCGCCGTACTGCGCCGCGGCAGTGACGCCGAGGTCGACGGCGGCACCGACACCGGAGTGCTCGAAGCCGGGCCGGTGCGGATGGACGTCGAACGGCATGTGGTGATGGTCGGATCCGATCAGATCACGTTGCCGCTCAAGGAGTTCGACCTGCTCGAATACCTGCTGCGCAACTCCGGCCGGGTCCTGACCAGGGGCCAGTTGATCGACCGAGTGTGGGGTGCGGACTACGTGGGCGACACGAAGACTCTCGACGTGCACGTCAAACGACTGCGGTCGAAAATCGAGACCGACCCGGCCAAGCCGGAGCATCTCGTCACCGTGCGCGGTCTGGGCTACAAGCTCGAGGGGTAGAGCCTGCGGCATGTGAGTGGAAAATCGTAGTGGGCTACGAGTTTCCACTCACGTGCGGCGCCAGCCGCTCTACCGGCGCTGGGCCTCACGAGTAGCCGGATGTACGGCAATCAGACCGAGGCCACGACGACGCTTGCACAGGGACGCCAACTCCTCGTACGCGGCCTTGCCGAGCAGCTCGGTCAATTCCGGCTTGTACGACTCGAACACCTGCTTGGCTCCGACGTGCGCGTCGGGTGAGCCGGAGCAGTACCAGTGCAGATCGAGTCCGCCTTCGCCCCAACCGCGTCGGTCGTACTCGCCGATGGTGGTCTTGAGAATCTCGGAGCCGTCGGGCCGCGTCACCCAATCCTGGGTGCGCCTGATGGGCAACTGCCAGCACACGTCGGGCTTGACCTCGAGCGGCTCGATGCCTTTGCGCAGCGCCATCGAATGCAGTGCACACCCGATGCCACCCTCGAACCCGGGTCGGTTCTGAAAGATGCACGCACCCTTGTAGCGCCGCGTGCGCAGAGATTGCTCGTCGTCGAGATCGTCGTATTCGACGTATCCCTTCTTGCCCAGACCCTTGTCCATCAGCTGCCAGTCCTGCGGCGTGAGCAACTTCACCGACTCGTCGAGCTTGCGTTTGTCGTCCTCATCGGACAGGAACGCGCCGTGCGAGCAGCATCCGTCGTCGGGGCGACCCTCGACGGTGCCCTGGCAGGCGGGGGTACCGAAGACGCAGGTCCAGTTGGACAACAGCCACGTCAGATCGGCGGCAATGACATGTTCGGAGTTGTCGGGGTCGGGAAACTCGACCCATTCTCGCGGGAAATCCAACTCGACCTCTGCAGCGAACGACTGCTGCTCACGACCTGCTGTCACAAACGACGACGGTAGACCCAGTACCGTGGGGTTGTGCGATTAGGGGTGCTCGACGTCGGTAGCAACACGGTGCATCTGCTCGTAGTGGACGCACACCGTGGCGCACACCCGACGCCGATGAGCTCGAGCAAGGCGACGTTGCGCCTGTCGGAGAACACCGACGCGTTCGGCAACATCACTCCTGCAGGTGCCGATCGGCTCGTCGACGAGGTGCGTGAGTTCGCCGCCATCGCCGCCCGGTCGGGTTGCAGTGAACTGATGGCGTTCGCCACCTCCGCGGTGCGCGACGCCTACAACTCCGACGACGTTCTCGCGCGGGTTCTCGCCGAGACCGGAGTGGCCTTGGAAACCCTGTCGGGCGCGGACGAGGCCAGATTGACGTTCCTGGCCGTGCGCCGCTGGTACGGCTGGAGCGCCGGGCGCATCCTCGGACTCGACATCGGCGGCGGATCGCTGGAACTGACCAGCGGCAGCGACGAGAATCCCGACGTGGCGTTCTCCCTGCAGCTCGGTGCCGGCCGCCTCACTCGGGACTGGCTCGACGAGGATCCTCCGGGAAAGCGTCGTATTGCCGTTCTTCGTGACTGGTTGGATGCCGAACTCGCGACACCGGCCAAAGAACTGTTGGCTGCGGGCGATGCGGACCGCGCGGTGGGAACGTCGAAGACATTTCGTTCGTTGGCTCGCTTGACCGGTGCTGCGCCTTCCGCGGCCGGTCCGCGAGTGACGAGAACGCTGACGGCGAGCGGTCTGAGGCAACTCATCGCGTTCATATCGCGGATGACGGCCGCCGACCGTGCAGAATTGGAAGGCATCAGTGCCGACAGGTCACCACAACTGGTGGCCGGGGCGCTGGTAGCGGAAGCGAGCATGCGGGCACTGTCGGTGGAATCACTCGAGATCTGTCCGTGGGCGCTGAGGGAAGGTTTGATTTTGAGGAAGCTGGACACCGAAGCCGACGGCGATCTGGTGGGGAGTTCGAGATGAGCGACGCCAACCCGGAAGACACCGGGCAGATCTCGGTCGCCGAGCTGTTGGCCAGAAACGGCCAGAAGACCAACCTGACGGCAGGAGGGCGACGCCGACGAGGCGTCAAGGGCGGCATCTCCGTGGCCGAACTGACCGGGGAGATTCCCGTCGTTCGTGACGAACCCGGCGACCGCAGCGCACCCGTCGTCGACGAGCCGCAGGACGAAGCTCCCGATACCGCTGCGAACGAGCCCACGAGCAGTGCATCCGACGGCAACACGACCACGTCGTCCACGCCGCAACCGCCCCGGCCCCAGAGCACCCGCCCGACCCCGTACCAACCGGCAGGCAAGCGCGACAAGCAGCAGCCCGAACCGGAACTGCTGTCGGGCTCCACGACCGTCGCCGGAGACCTGCTCAATCGATCGCACGACGACACCGCGCGCGGGTTGCGGCCCGCTGCTCCTGCCGCGCAGGGATCGGAGCGACGCCCGTACGGGTCGACCCAGGCCGAGCAGGGACGGGCCCGCCGATCGGCGGGATTCCAGCCGCCGCGTTCGACCGAATCCGCCGAACCCAAGACCGACGTCACCTCGCGTGCGCCGCTCGTGGAGAGCCCACATGCCGCTCTCGTCGAGGTGGACGACCTGGCGAAGACCGCGGTCACCCCGCGCATCACGCGCGGCATCGAGGTCGACGACGAGAAGACCGCTGACAAGAAGACCGCTGACAAGAAGATCGCTGACGAGAAGGCCACTGATGAATCGGCCGACGAGGCCGGCACTCAGGTCATACCCGAGGTAGTCGACCTCACGAAGCCGACCACCGACGAAGGCCCTGCCGACTCGACGACCGTCGACCCGAAGACCGTCGACACCGCGAGTACCGGCTCGCGTGCCGATCGTCGTAAATCGGCGAGTAAGGACAAGGCGAGCAAGGACAAGTCCCCGGTCAAGGGCAAGGGCGGCGCGGTTCGGCAGTGGCTGGTGCTCATCGGGCAGGCCGTGGTGTCGATCGTCGTCGGTGCGCTGCTGTTCAAGGGCTTCGAGCAGCTGTGGGACGTGCTGCCATGGGTGGCACTGGTGCTGTCGGTGCTGGTCATCGTCGGTCTCGTCGCCGTGGTGAGGATTCTCCGGCGTAC
The DNA here is from genome assembly GCF_002258475.1 of Rhodococcus sp. 06-1460-1B. Lineage (NCBI taxonomy): Bacteria > Bacillati > Actinomycetota > Actinomycetes > Mycobacteriales > Nocardiaceae > Rhodococcus > Rhodococcus sp. 06-1460-1B. The sequence goes on along the minus strand of NZ_NOYS01000033.1, from coordinate 106,277 downwards.
CGACGATCTGGTCTCGATCGTCATTGCCATAGCCGTCGGTGTGTTCGTCACGCTCGGTCCGTTGGCCTTCCAGCTCAGTACCGGCTGAGTTTCGACAACGATGGCGGCGAAGCGAATCAAGGTCGGATTGTCCACGGCCTCGGTGTACCCGCAGAACACCGAGGCAGCGTTTCGCTATGCCGCCGATCTGGGTTACGACGGCGTCGAACTGATGGTGTGGGCCGAATCGATCAGTCAGAACGTCGATGCGGTGGCCGCGTTGTCACGTGAGTACTCGATACCGGTGCAGGCCATCCATGCGCCGTGTCTGCTGATCTCACAGCGGGTGTGGGGATCGGATCCGATCGTCAAACTGGCCCGGTCGGTCGAAGTGGCCGAGAAGCTGGGTTCGGCGACCGTCGTCGTGCATCCGCCGTTCCGCTGGCAGCGCAAGTACAGCGACGGATTCGCCGATCAGGTGGCGGAACTCGAATCGAACTCCCACGTCGTGGTCGCGGTGGAGAACATGTTCCCGATGCGTGCCGACAGATTCTTCGGGCGCAAGGAGAAATCCGCCCAACGGCTGGAACGACGCGGAGGCCCGGGAGCGGCGCTGTCGGCGTTCTCGCCGTCGTACGACCCGACCGACGTCGGTCACGGCCACTACACACTCGACCTCTCGCACACCGCGACCGCAGGCTCCGACGCACTCGAGATGCTCGACCGGATGGGCGACGGGATAGCGCACCTGCATCTGGCCGACGGCCGCGGCGCGTCCGTCGACGAGCATCTGATCCCGGGGCACGGCAGCCAGCCCTGCGCCCAGGTCTGCACCGAACTGGTGCGGCGTGGATTCGACGGCCAAGCCGTCATCGAGATCAACACTCAGAATGCGCGCACGGTGCCCGAGCGTTCGTCGATGCTGGACCAGGCGCTGCAGTTCGCCCGCGCACACCTGTCCTGACTGCCGGTAAGTTGTCCGGAATGAGTTCCACCAGCCCGTTCCGGGCAGCAACCACACTGGTCCCACTCGACGTCTCCGCAGACACGGCGTCCTTCGCCGGTGCGATCGATTCCACCTGGACCATCGGCCCCAAAGTGCACGGCGGGGCGATGCTCGCCATCTGCGCGGCCGCGGCGCGTCAGCAGATCGTGCTGATCGACCCGGCCCAGGTCGAGATCCAGCCGTTGGCCGTCAGCGTCAGTTATCTGGCCGCGCCCGATCCCGGCGAAGTGGCGCTCACGACGATCGTGCGTAAGCGCGGCAGGCAGGTCTCGCACGTCGACGTCGAGCTGACTCAGGCCGGACGTGTTGCAGTGCGGGCGGTGGTCACCCTCGGTCGGCCCGACTCGGAGGAACCGAACCACGAAACCCCGTTGTCGCTGGCGTCGATGGCCGCGGAGCCTCCTGCGGACACCCTCGCGGTGGCAGGCGATCACCCCATGGCGTCGATCGTGCACGTGGCCAAGGGCTGCGAGATGCGGATCGAACCGTCGTCGGCATCGTTTCTCACCGGTCAGCAGGGTGAGGCCGAAATTCGACTGTGGGTGCGCCCCTTCGCGGGCGACGAAGCCGACGCCGACACGTCGGTGCTCTTCGCGTTGATGGCAGGCGACATCTCGGCCCCGGTGACGATGAACCGCGGAATGTTCGGCTGGGCGCCGACGGTCCAGCTGACGACATATCTGCGTCGCCGCCCGGCTCCGGGGTGGCTGCGAGTGGCAGCGACCAGCTCCGTCATCGGCAGCACCTGGTTCGAGGAGGACCACCTGATACTCGACTCGACCGGTGCCGTGGTGGTGCAGAGCCGACAGTTGGCGATGGTGCCGCGCTCGAACTGACATGGCAGGCTTGGCCGTATGACGAGAATTGCAGTGATCGGTGGCGGACGGATCGGCGAGGCATTGATTGCGGGACTCCTCGAGGCCGGTCATGCCGTGCGCGACCTCGTGGTCGCCGAGAAGTCCGAGCCGCGCGCCAAAGAGATCGCGAAGGACTTCGGAGTGCTGACCGCCAGTGTCGCCGACGCGGCCGAGGGAGCCGACGTCATCGTGCTGGCGGTCAAGCCCGCCGACGTCGAGGGCGCACTGAATCAGATCACCAAGATCGAGCTCGACGGTGACCGCGAACAACTCATCGTCTCGCTCGCCGCAGGCGTGCCCACCGCCAAGTTCGAGCCCAAGCTCCCCGCCGGATTCCCGGTCGTACGGGTCATGCCCAACACCCCCATGCTGGTGGGGGAGGGCGTCAGTGTGCTGGCGCCGGGGAAGTACGCCCGCGCCGAGCACCTCGAGCTCGTGCGTTCCATCCTCTCGGCCGTCGGCAAGGTCGTCGTCGTCAAGGAACATCAGCTCGATGCGGTGACGGCCGTGTCCGGGTCCGGTCCGGCCTATTTCTTCCTGGTCGCCGAGGCCATGATCGACGCGGGAGTGGGCCTGGGATTGAGCCGGGATGTCGCGTCTGCACTCGTCGCACAGACGATGGTGGGGTCGGGAGCGATGCTGGATCGCTCGGACGAGTCCGCCAGCGAGCTTCGGTATGCCGTGACCTCCCCGGGCGGAACGACCGCCGCGGCGGTACGCGAATTGGAGCGAAACGGCCTCCGAGCTGCGTTTTTCGATGCTCTCGGTGCAGCCAACGCCCGATCGATTGAGATGGGCATCACAGCAGAATAAAAAATCTTTTCCCCACACCCGTCGCAGTAACCCCATCTGTCCCTATAGGCTCGGGGGCAGCACGTGCGTGTCTGTTCGGCAGGAGGGGAAGCCTGCCGCATGAGACGTGCCGGAGGTAAGTGGATTGATGGCGTCTATAAACAAGCCGTCCAAGGGTTCGTCCCCGGACGGTCAACCGGCTCTGGCCGGAACACAGTTCCTCACTGTCGCCGAGGTGGCGACTTTGATGAGAGTTTCGAAAATGACCGTGTACCGACTGGTGCACGGCGGAGAGCTGCCCGCAGTACGGGTGGGTCGATCTTTTCGTGTGCACGCCAAGGCGGTACACGACTATCTCGAGACCTCGTATTTCGACGCAGGCTAGTGCACGTAGCTAGGTCGTAAGACCGGGCCGGTTTCGTAAGTCACGGCTCACACCGGTAGGATTGGCGTTCGTCGTGCCAGCCAGCCGGTGTGCAGCCGTGGGCGAGTACGTGGCCCCAGCGCCAGCTCGGTGACCAAGGTTGTTGGCTCGAAGCCTTCGGGCTTGGTTGTCAGGTAGGCGTACGCAAACGGCGTGCGCGAAAACGCTAGAGAAGAACGTGAGGACACCCGCATGGGTTCAGTGATCAAGAAGCGTCGCAAGCGCATGTCGAAGAAGAAGCACCGCAAGCTGCTTCGTCGTACCCGCGTGCAGCGCAGGAAACTCGGCAAATAAGCCTGCCGTCATCTGCTTCACGGCCGAGCCCGTCACCATCGGTGGCGGGCTCTGCTCGTTCGAAGGCGAGTTGCATCTCTCCTTCCAGGCCTCCTTTCCTTTCAGACCTCGCGGAAACCTGTCGATCCAGTAGGCTCGGCACGGGAGCCGAAGTTGGGGAGGCGCAGTGAGTCCGAGCGATCGTGGTGTTGCCGCGCCCCGGGTGGTGCTCGTGACCGGTGCCAGTCGATTCCTCGGCGGATACCTCGTGACCCGGCTCGCTCAGAATCCTCGCATCGAACGTGTCATCGCCGTCGACGAGAAATCTCCGAGCAAAGATCTGCTGCGACGTATGGGTCGCGCGGAATTCGTTCGTGCCGATATTCGAAACCCGTTGATCGGCAAGGTGATTCGTAACGCCGGCGTCGATACCGTGGTGCACGCGGCCACGGTCGCCAAGCCCCCAAAATCCGGCGGCCGCGCGACGATGAAAGACCTCAACGTCATCGGAGCCATGCAGCTGTTCGCGGTGTGCCAGAAGTCGCCGACCGTGGAGAAGGTGGTCCTGCGGTCGTCGTCCTCGGTGTACGGATGCAGCGCCAAGGACCCGGTGAAATTCACCGAGGAGATGAGTGCCCGACGCCCACCGAGCGGCGCGTACGCCAAGGACACCATCGACATCGAGGGCTACATTCGCGGACTCGGTCGTCGTCGCCCGGATATCGCGGTATCGATCCTGCGTATGGCCCCACTGATCGGCCCGCGGCTCAACGGCACCATCTCCCGGTATATGACGTCACCCCTCATTCCGAGCATCGTCGGACGCGACGCGCGCATGCAGCTGTTGCACGAGGAGGACGCCCTCGCGGCTCTCGAACGCGCGACCATCGGCGGGCCGGCAGGCACGTTCAACATCGGTGCCGACGGCACCATCATGCTCTCGCAGGCCATTCGACGTGCCGGTCGTGTGCAGGTTCCGGTGCCGTTTCCACTGTTCAAGAGCGTGGGGCGGGCGCTCATGGGCGGGATGATGCGCGAATTCACGACCGAGCAACTCGATTACTTCCATTTCGGCTGCGGGCTGGACACCACACGGATGCGGTCCGTGCTGGGGTTCGAGCCTCGGTGGACCACAGTCCAGGCGTTCGACGACTTCGTGCGCGGCGCGGCTCTTCGGCCGGTCGTCCGAACCGAATGGGTCGACGCCATCGAGAATCGGCTGCTCGGGGCCGTCGACACGGGGGCGTCCGCGGCGCGCGTACTGGCCTCGCTCGGCAGTGCCGACACGGCGCGAGAATCCGGAGCGGACAGGTGAGCGACGTGGCCAAAGTCATTCCCTTGCACGGCGGCGCGTCCGCCCGGTCCGCCCGCGCCGCGCAGGGTTCACGCGAGCGGCACCCATCGGCCTACGCCGATCCACGTGAGCCGACGCCGCTCGTGGACCCGACCCCCGCCGCTTCTGCGGCCACGATCGCCGCAGAAGCGGCACCCGTGCTGTCGATGATCGACGACACCAAGACCGCGATCGTCGACCAGATCTCCTCGGTCGCCGAGTTCGTGCGTCGACGCCTGGCCGGCGACTACAGCGTCGACGAGTTCGGCTACGACCCGCACTTCGCCGATGCCGTCTGGCTGCCGCTGCTGCGTCCGCTGTTCGACAAGTGGTTCCGCGTCGAGGTCAAGGGCATCGAGAACATCCCCTCCGAGGGAGGTGCGCTCGTCGTGGCCAACCACGCCGGAGTCGTACCGGTCGACGCGCTGATGACGTCGGTTGCCGTGCGCGATCATCACCCTGCCCACCGGCCGTTGCGAATGTTGGCTGCCGACATGGCATTCGAGATGCCCGGCGTCGGCACGATCGCCCGCAAGGCCGGGCATACGTTGGCGTGCAATCCCGACGCGGAGCGGCTGCTGCGCACCGGGGAAGTTGCCGCCGTGTTCCCGGAGGGGTTCAAGGGGATCGGCAAACCGTTCAGCGAGCGGTACAAGTTGCAGCGGTTCGGCCGCGGCGGCTTCGTCTCGGCTGCGCTGCGAACGGGTGCGCCGATCATTCCGTGCTCCATCGTCGGGTCAGAGGAGATCTACCCGAAGATCGGCGACATCGCCCCGCTGGCACGACTGATGGGGATGCCGTACTTCCCGGTGACACCGTTCTTCCCGCACCTCGGGCCGCTGGGCCTGATTCCGTTGCCGTCGAAGTGGTACATCGAGTTCGGCAAGCCCATCCACACCGACTCCTACGACGCCACCGCGTTCGAGGATCCGATGGTGCTCTTCGAGCTGACCGACCACGTGCGCGAAACCATCCAGCACACGTTGTACCGACTGCTTGCCAAGAGACGCAACGTCTTTCTCGGATAGCTCGGGTTATCCTCTGCCAGTGCATATTCGCGACACCACGGTAGAAGACCTCCCCGACATTCTCGACATCCACAACGATGCGGTCGCCAACACCACCGCCATCTGGGACGAGGAACAGGTGGACCTCGCCGATCGCACAGCGTGGTTCGAGGGACGGATCGCTGCCGGGTACCCGGTACTCACCGCGGAGGTCGACGGCCGGGTCGCCGGCTACGCGTCGTACGGCCAGTGGCGAGTCAAGAGCGGCTACCGGCACTCGGTGGAACATTCGGTGTACATCCACCGCGACTTCTATCGCCGCGGCCTGGCCAGTGCCTTGCTGAGCGAATTGATCGACCGCGCCCGAGGCGGCGACATCCACGTGCTGGTGGGGTTCATCGAATCCGAGAACACCACGTCCATCGCACTGCACGAGAAGTTCGGATTCGTTCGCGTCGGACAGATGCCGGAGGTAGGGGTCAAGTTCGGGCGCTGGCTGGACCTGACCCTGATGCAACTGACGCTCTGACCCGACGGAGGGACGAGGTCAGGCCTTACGGCGACCGATCACCGCAGCGAGACCGCCGCCCACCGCGCCCAGGGCCAGCGCAGTGGGAACGCCGATCTTGGCGGCCTTGCGTCCGGTGCGATAGTCGCGAATTTCCCAGCCGCGGTTCTTCGCCAGCTCACGCAGGTCCGGATCGGGGTTGATCGCGACGGCAGTACCGACGAGCGACAGCATCGGCACGTCGTTGTGGCTGTCCGAATACGCGGTGCACCGCTTCAGGTTGAGGCCTTCTCGTACGGCCAACGACCGCACCGCATGAGCTTTGCCGATGCCGTGCAGGATGTCGCCGACGAGACGGCCGGTGAACACCCCGTCCTTACTCTCGGCGACAGTTCCCAGCGCGCCCGTCAGGCCCAGCCGCTTGGCGATGATCTGCGCCAGTTCGAGGGGAGTGGCGGTGACCAGCCACACCTGCTGACCTGCGTCGAGGTGCATCTGGGCGAGGGCACGGGTGCCCGCCCAGATCTTGTCGGCGATCATCTCGTCGTAGATTTCCTCGCCGAGCCGGCTCAGTTCGGCAGTGGGGCGACCGGTGATGAACGAGAGCGCCTTCTCGCGGCCACTGGCCACGTCCTCGCTGTTCTCCTTGCCGCTGACCCTGAATTTGACTTGCTGCCAAGCGAATTGGGCGACGTCGCCCGTGGTGAAGTACTTTCGGGCGGCGAGTCCGCGCGCGAAGTGGATGATCGATGCGCCCTGGACCATGGTGTTGTCCACGTCGAAGAAGGCGGCTGCGGTCAGATCGCGGGGAACCGCTCCCTCGGACTCGACCTGCAGGGCGAGAGCGGCATCGGCGCTCGCTTCACCCGCGACGTTGGCGCGGACCTCCGCATCCGACGGGCCGAACGGATTGCGAATCCGGCGAATACGCCGCTTGCGCTGCTTGTCCCCGTCCGGATCGTTCGTGTCGACCATGTCGACATCGGGCGTGTCCTCGATCGGCAGGTCTGTGCCCCCGTCAGTCACCACGTCCACCTCCCTCGCCAGTACGTCACTCGCAGCCTAATGCGTGCGTCCGACACGAGCGTCGCACGACGGCACCTCCCGACGATGAACAGTTCCCGACGCACCGCGCAGCTGTGACCTTCGTCTCTGTTACCGGCATGTCAGAGTGGACGGATGGAAACGACTCCGTCCGGCGTGGCACTTCTCACCCGCGCAGGCTGCCATTCCTGCACCCACGCGTCCGCGGTGCTCCACGAGGTGTGCGCCGAATTCGGCGTCGCCGTGACGGTCATCGACGTGGACGAGGCCGCGGCCGAATCGCCTGACCTGCGCGCGGAGTACGGCGATCGAGTGCCCGTGGTGCTACTCGACGGTGTCGAGCACAGTTACTGGGAGGTCGACGTTCCCCGATTGCGGGCCGATCTGGGCCGGGCAGGGCACCCTAAGAACGTGTGATTGCTCTCCGTGTGCAGGTGAGGGCCGGTATGCGCAACTTTGTTCATTCGTTCACAAGCAGTTACCGTGGTGTGAACAGCATTCGTGAAATAGACACGAACGCAGGATCAGCGTGAAGACCGGCATCGACGCCGTTCGGACGAGGAGCCCCAGACGTGACCGAAGAGCGCCCGTCGCCCAGCGGCGTAGAGCGGGTCATCCCTCAGGCTACGGTCACTCGTCTGGCGACATACCTGCGGGTCCTCTCGATACTTGCAGACGAAGGCGTTCTCATCGTCTCGAGTGAAGAACTTGCCACCGCAGCAGGCGTCGGATCAGCGAAATTGCGCAAAGATCTCTCGTTCCTCGGACCCAACGGTGTGCGCGGAGTCGGTTACGACGTCGCGCGCCTGCGCGCCAAGATCGACAGTGCTCTCGGGCTCGACCGTGGCCACCGCGTCGTACTGGCCGGAGTGGGCAACCTCGGTCAGGCTCTCGCCGGATACGGCGGCTTCGCACGTCGCGGATTCACCATGGTCGGCCTGTTCGACAACGACCCCGCGCGAGTCGGCACCGAGGTCGAAGGACTCACGGTTCGGCATATCGACGAGCTCGAAGACGCCTGCCGCGAACTCGAGGCGACCATCGGTGTCATCGCCACTCCCGACGAGGCCGTCCACCAGGTGGCGGGCCGGTTCGTTTCGGGCGGAGTCGAGTGCATCCTGAGCTTCTCGCCGATGGTGCTCGACGTCCCCGACCACGTCGAGGTACGCCGAGTGGACCTGGCCGTCGAGATGCAGGTTCTGTCCTTCAACAGCTCCCGCAATGTGTCCGGGCCGACGATCGTGACAGCCCCGGTGCCGACGCCCGTGTCGGCGTCACCACTGCCTTCCACCTCGCGTCTGGGTCGCAGTCACGGCCCGCGCATCGCCGGTAATCCAAGCCCAGTCAACAGTTCGACAAGAAACGGATCGGTGATTGCACCGTGAGTGTCCTTCTCGTCGGGATATCGCACCGTAGCGCTCCCGTCGCAGTCCTCGAGCGTGTCGCCATCACGGACACCGATCGCCCGAAACTGACCGACAAACTGATGGCCAGCGGAAACATCTCCGAGGTCATGGTGGTCTCCACGTGCAACCGCGTCGAGATCTACGCGGTCGTCGACGCGTTCCACGGCGCACTGACCGCCGTCGGCGAAGTTCTCGGTGAGCACTCCGGCCTCGAAATCGCCGACCTGACCAAGCACGCCTACGTTCGGTACAGCGAGGCAGCCGTCGAGCACCTGTTCGCCGTGGCCAGTGGCCTGGACTCGATGGTCATCGGAGAGCAGCAGATCCTCGGCCAGATTCGATCGGCGTACGCCGCCTCGGACGGTCAGCAGGCATCGGGCCGCGTCATGCACGAACTCGCGCAGCAGGCTCTGCGAGTCGGCAAGCGCGTGCACAGCGAAACCGGCATCGACGCCGCCGGAGCCTCGGTGGTGTCCGTCGCTCTCGACCGCGCCGCAGACGTGTTCGGCGGCTCGCTCCGCGGACGCACCGCGGTGGTCCTCGGCGCAGGAGCGATGGGCGGACTCGCCGTCGCACACCTGGGCCGCGCCGGAATCGACTCGCTGACCGTCGTCAACCGCACCCGCGAACGAGCCGACCACCTGGCCGAGAACGCCGTCTCGAACGGAATCACCGCCTCCTCGGTCGCGCTCGAGAACCTGGCCGACGCAGTGGCCGCCGCCGACATTCTCGTCACCTGTACCGGTGCGGTGGGGGCCGTCGTCTCCATCGCCGACGCCCACCTCGCACTCGCCCGCCGCGACGCAGACCGGCCGCTCGTGATCTGCGACCTGGGACTGCCGCGCGACGTCGACCCGGCCGTCTCCGGTCTGCCGGGCATCACCGTCTTCGACATGGAATCCCTGCAGCGCGACCCCGCTGCCGGAGCTGCCGCGAACGACGCGTCGGCCGCACGCGAGATCGTTTCCAACGAGCTCTCGGGTTACCTTGCGGGACAACGACTTGCCGAGGTCACCCCCACTGTCACGGCGCTGCGCCAGCGCGCCGCCGAGGTGGTCGAAGGGGAACTGCTCCGGCTCGAGTCGCGGCTGCCCGGGCTCGACTCCCCACAGCGTGACGAAGTGGCCCGCACCGTGCGCCGCGTCGTCGACAAGTTGCTGCATTCACCGACGGTGCGCGTCAAGCAGCTCGCCAGCACTCCCGGCGGAGATTCCTATGCTGCGGCGCTGCGCGAATTGTTCGAGCTCAGCCCCGGTTCGGTCGAGGCCGTGGCGACTCCCATGGAAATCGGCTCCCTGGAGTTGGTCGACGACTTCACGGCAAGCCGTACCGATCTTCGCCCCGGAACCACCGCCGAGGGGGATCAGGAATGACCGGCGTCGTCAAGATCGGTACTCGCGGAAGCCTTCTCGCGACCACTCAGGCCGATACGGTTCGGGTGGCTCTCGCTGCGGCGGGAGTCGAAGCCGAACTGGTGATCGTCAAGACCGCAGGCGACCTGTCGGCTGCACCGGTGCAGACCATCGGCGTCGGAGTGTTCACCGCGGCGTTGCGTGAGGCCCTGGCCGACGGCACCGTCGACATCGCCGTGCACTCGTACAAGGATCTGCCGACCGCCGCCGACGAGCGGTTCACCATCGCCGCCATTCCGGCGCGTGAAGATCCCCGCGATGCACTGGTGGCCCGCGACGGGCTCGTGCTCGGTGAGCTGCCGGCCGACGCGAAGGTGGGTACCTCCGCGCCCCGCCGTATTGCTCAATTGCGTGCTCTCGGACAGGGATTGGACGTTCGACCCCTGCGCGGCAACCTCGACACCCGCATCGGCAAGGTGGCCTCGGGTGAGCTCGACGCCGTCATCGTCGCGCGGGCGGGACTGGCCCGTATCGGCAGGTTGGACGTCGTCACCGAAGCGCTCGATCCGGTGCAGTTGCTGCCGGCTCCCGCACAGGGAGCACTGGCCGTCGAATGTCGCAGTGGCGACACCGATCTCGCCGCCTCCATCGCCACACTGGACGATGCACATTCGCGGGCCGCAGTGGCCGCCGAACGCGGACTGCTGGCCGAACTCGAAGCCGGCTGCACCGCGCCGGTGGGTGCGATCGCCGAGGTCGTCGAGTCCATCGACGAGGACGGCCGCATCTTCGACGAGTTGTCGCTGCGCGGCTGCGTCGCGGCCATCGACGGCAGCGACACCATTCGCGCGTCGATCGTCGGGTCACCCGACCGGGCCGAGGAACTGGGCCGCGAACTGGCCCGCGAACTACTCGATCTCGGTGCACGCGAACTCGTTTCGGTCACCGAACCAGCACAGGGCGGATCTCATGTCTAGGGCAATAACGGCACCCGTTCGCGGACGCGCCAAACGCGCGGCGACCCGTCCCGTAGTGCGAAGAGAGTCGATCGCCACTGCCCGGCTGATTCCCAAACGGGGCACCGCAACCCCGATAGAACTGCAGTACCCATACAAGACAGCACTGGAGAACAACCGATGAGCCCAGTCCGCAAGAACACCAACGGACGGATCCTGTTCGTGGGATCCGGGCCCGGTGACCCGGCTCTGCTCACGGTCCGGGCACGGGAAGTGCTCGGAGCGGCCGAGCTCGCTTTCACCGATCCCGACGTCGACAAGGGTGTCACCGCTCTCGTCGGTGCCGACGTCCCTCGCGATGCCGAGACGGGTGAGAACGGGGTCGAGGTGCGCCCGGCACTGGGCGAGCCCGCCGAGGTCGCCAAAACCCTTCTCGCCGAAGCCAAGAACGGCCACGATGTGGTGCGTCTCGTCTCGGGAGATCCGCTGACCACCGACTCGGTGATCGCCGAGGTCAGTGCCGTGGCCCGCACTCACGTGCCGTTCGAGGTGCTGCCCGGTCTGCCTTCGGGCTCCGCGGTACCCAGTTACGCAGGCATGGCACTCGGCTCCGGCCACACCGAAGCGGACGTTCGCGGCGAGGTCGACTGGGCTGCACTCGCGGCTGCTCCCGGCCCGCTGGTGTTGCACGCCACGGCGGGGCACCTGGCCGAAACCGCCAGTGCCCTTGTCGAACACGGCCTGGCACCGCAGACACCTGCAGCCATCACCGTGCGCGGCACCACCCGTCAGCAGCGCACCGTCGAGGCAACACTGGCCACCCTCAACGACGCGGGATCCGAGCTCGTCGGATCTCTGGTGGTCACCGTCGGCAAGGTCGTCTCCGGACGAAACAAGATGTCCTGGTGGGAGTCTCGCGCACTGTACGGCTGGACCGTGCTGGTGCCGCGCACCAAGGACCAGGCCGGCGAGATGAGCGATCGCCTCGTCACCCACGGGGCCATCCCCATCGAAGTTCCGACCATCGCCGTCGAGCCCCCGCGCAGCCCGGCTCAGATGGAACGGTCCGTCAAGGGCCTGGTCGACGGCCGCTACCAGTGGGTCGTGTTCACCTCGACCAACGCCGTTCGCGCGGTGTGGGAGAAGTTCGAGGAATTCGGCCTGGACGCGCGTGCGTTCTCCGGCGTCAAGATCGCCTGTGTCGGTGAGGCAACCGCGGCCAAGGTGCGCTCGTTCGGCATCAATCCCGAACTCGTTCCGTCGGGGGAGCAGAGCTCACTCGGGCTGCTCGAGGACTTCCCGCCCTACGACGAGGTCTTCGACCCGGTCAATCGAGTTCTGTTGCCGCGCGCCGACATTGCTACCGAGACGCTCGCCGAAGGGCTGCGCGAACGCGGCTGGGAGATCGACGACGTCACGGCCTACCGCACCGTCCGGGCAGCGCCGCCCCCCGCCGAGACCCGCGAGATGATCAAGACCGGTGGATTCGACGCGGTGTGCTTCACCTCGAGCTCCACCGTTCGGAACCTGGTCGGCATCGCAGGTAAGCCGCATGCTCGCACGCTCGTCGCGTGCATCGGCCCGAAGACCGCCGAGACGGCCGTCGAGTTCGGTCTGCGCGTGGACGTGCAGCCGGAGTCGGCTCAGGTCGGACCGCTGGTCGAGGCACTGGCAGAACACGCGGCTCGGCTGCGGGCCGAGGGTGCACTGCCGCCACCGCGCAAGAAGTCACGCAGGCGGTAAGAAGTCACGCAGGCGCTGAATGCGCCTCGTGCGCGTTGTGCGTGGCTCCGGCTATGCACAACGCGCACGACGAACCAAGTGAGGCAGGTTCGCTTGTTCCCCACCGACCGTCCCCGACGCCTTCGCCGCACTCCGGCACTGCGCCGCCTCGTGGCCGAAACGTCTCTGCAGCCACGGCATCTGGTGTTGCCGATGTTCGTCGCCGACGGCATCTCCGAGCCCCGCGCGATCAGCTCGATGCCCGGAGTGTTCCAGCACACGCTGGACTCGCTGAGCAGGGCCGCCGAGGAAGCAGTCGCAGCCGGTGTCGGCGGCGTGATGTTGTTCGGTGTCCCCAAGGTCGAGGACAAGGACGAGAATGGTTCGGGGGCAACGGATCCCGACGGAATCCTCAACCGGGGCCTGGCCCGTCTGAAAGCCGATCTCGGTGACTCGACGGTCATCATGGCCGACACCTGCCTCGACGAGTTCACCTCGCACGGCCACTGCGGTGTGCTGAGCGAGAACGGCTCGATCGACAACGACGCGACGTTGCTGCGCTACGTCGACATGGCCGTCGCGCAGGCGGAATCCGGAGCGCACCTGCTCGGGCCGAGCGGCATGATGGACGGCCAGGTCGGTGCCATTCGTGCTGGACTCGATGCGGCCGGCCACGTCGAGGTGGGGCAGCTGGCGTATTCGGCGAAGTACGCGTCTGCGTTCTACGGACCGTTTCGTGAAGCGGTCGGCTCGTCGCTGCAGGGCGACCGTCGGACGTATCAGCAGGACGCGGCCAACCGCCGTGAGGCGACCCACGAGGTCGAGCTCGATCTTGCCGAGGGTGCCGACATGGTGATGGTCAAGCCGGCGATGTCGTATCTGGACATTCTCCGCGACGTGGCCGAGATGTCACCGGTTCCGGTTGCGGCGTACCAGATTTCGGGGGAGTATGCCATGATCACCGCCGCTGCCCAGAACGGGTGGATCGACCGGGACGCCGCGGTCCTCGAATCGCTCGTCGGCATCAGGCGCGCCGGTGCAGATGTCGTACTGACCTATTGGGCAACCGAAGTGGCGGGCTGGCTGTGAACGATTTTCCTCCGAGCAACAACGCGGACGGTAACAATCCTGACAGCAACGTGCCGAACAATCCTCCGTTGCAACCGGACTGGCAGCGCTGGGAGCTCGAACACGGCTTCCCTCAGTCCGGTCCCGAGCTCGAGCCGTCCGCTCGCCCGGCACCGGTGGATGTGGAGACTGCCCGGCACCTGTGGTGGGGAGTTGCGCTGATCGGTGCGATCTCGGCGCTGTACTCGGTGTGGACGCTGTTCGGCGCACGCGCGGAATTCGCGCAGTCTCTGCTCGACGACCTCGCAGCACAGGGTGCGGCGGCGGACATGACCGTCGAGTCCACGCAGTCGATGGTGACGGTGATGCTCGTCGTGACGCTGTTCGTCGTCGCGGGATTCGGTGCGTTGTTCCTGTTCTGGGTGAAGCGGATGCGCGCCGGCAAGATGTGGGCGCGCATGCTGCTGACCGTCATCGGCTCGATCACCGTGTTCACCACGATTCTCGACCTGTTCGCGATCGCATCGAGTACTGGTGCGATGAACATCGTCATGAGCGTGCTGAGCATCGGCCAAGGTGTGCTCGCTGCAGGTGCGATCTACCTGATGCACCGCAAGGAATCCAACGAGTACTTCCTGTCCTCGCGGAAGCGCTGATTTCGAGCGTGTTCCGCGCGCCGAGCCTGTCGGTGTGACTACCATCACTTTCGATAAACGTATCGAGTGATCGGATCGAACATGGCAGAGAACATTCCGGTGCCGCCCAGTCGTGCCCTCCCGGAGTCGATCGCGGCGGCCGAGAGCAACGCGTGTCCCGCCGAGAACGGCAGGCCCGGGTGGGCATTGCTCGGTCTGCTGCTCGCCGTGTCGGCGGCCATCGCCATCATGGCGCTGGGAATCTCTGCCGGCTGAACTCCGTGCCACCGCGCGGTGGCAGTATGTCGAGCGTGAGTGCTGACATTGACGAATCGATGGTTCGTCCCCGGGTGGTCTCCACCGCGTACTGGTTGTGGTTGGCGTCGGCAGTGATGCTGATCGTCGTCTGCATGATCGCGCTCACGTTGCCCGTCGATCAGATCCGCGCGTCGTTCACCGACGGTGGTGCGAGCGACGAACAGATCGACTCTTTTCTGACCGTGTTCCGAGGTCTCGGTGTCATCTTCGGCGTGGTCGGCCTGGCAGTGGGGCTGATGTCGGGCCCCGTCCGAGGTGGCGACCGACGGTTCCGACGGGCGTTGGTGGCGCTGTCCGGGGCCACCGCGCTGCTCTTGACCTTCGCCGCGCTCGTCTTCCCGTTCGTGCTGCTGATCATCACGATCGCACTGGTCGTTGCATCGGTGCTGGTGTATCGCCCGTCGGCGCGAGAGTGGTTCGTTCGTGAGCAATGATCTCGGCGGCACCGACCCCGTTCTGTTCCACGAGCCCGGTGGCCGTTGGCGCGCCCTGCTGTGGGGCCCCGCGTTCTGTCTGGTGGTGCTCGCGGTCGAGCTGGCGTCGGGACCGGTGATCCACTGGTTCGCCCTGGCGCTGTTCTCGCTGATTCTCGTCGGACTGACCTACGTACAGCTCCGCGCAGCCCGGATGCATGTCAGCGTCGAGCTGACCACTCGGCAGCTGCGCCAGGGGACCGAAACCGTCGACGTCGCCGAGATCACGGAGATCTTCCCGCCTGCCGAGTACGAGGACGGCGAATACGAGCCGAAGAAGTGGGAAACCGCACGCGTTCTCGGTGAGCTCTCGGGGGTGCCGCGCAAACGGCACGGCATCGGGCTGCGACTGGTCGGCGGCGGTCTGGTGCAAGCGTGGGCAAAGGACGACGACGGTCTACGCGCCGCACTCGAGACGGCGAAGCAGGAGTACGTGTGAGGAAGTCCGTCGGCTGGGTTGAACTGGTCCTCGCAGTATTCGCGGTGATCTGCGCGGTGGTGTGCTGGAAGGCAGGCGTACGCACCACCGAGTTCGCCGCCGTTCCCGATGTGTCTCCGGCGTACACGGGCACCTACTACTCGGGGTCGTGGATTGCGGTCGCCGCCCTGGCGGTGATCGTCGGGGGACTGGTTGCCATCGATGGCGTCCGTCGACTGCTGACAGACGAACCTTCCCATACCGGGTAGGGGTATGATCGACGGCATGAGCAGCTACAGCGCCGAACAGGACGACCTGCTGAAAAGACTGCGTCGCATCGAGGGGCAGGTGGCCGGCATTTCACGCATGGTTGCCGACGACCGGTACTGCATCGACGTTCTCACGCAGGTATCCGCGGTGACGAAGGCGTTGCAGTCCGTCTCGCTGAAGCTGCTCGACGCCCACCTCGCCGGGTGCGTCGTCGACGCCGCCCGGCAGGGCGGGCCCGAAGCAGACGCCAAAGTCAAAGAGGCGTCCGAGGCCATTGCGCGTCTCGTACGTTCCTGACCAGACATGGGAGGCAACAAAATGCAGACGACCTACTCCGTCGAGGGTATGACGTGCGCGCATTGCGCAGCGTCGGTGAAGGAAGAAGTGTCCGAGGTTCCGGGCGTCACGGGCGTCGATGTGGACGTCGACACCGGAGCCGTCGTGATCAACAGTGACGCGGAACTCGACGCTGCTGCCGTCGACGCCGCGATCGAAGAAGCCGGCTACCGAATCGCGTCCTGACTGCGTCGGCCATCTCCTCGGTGTGTTTATGATCGTGTGATACCGGTCATATCGGGCTGGTGGCCGATCGTCGTCAGGAGTGTGGATGAACAAGCTGGTGTCCAGTTCCGGTGTACTCGCCGCCAGCGTCTTCCTGACGCTGGCATGCTCGACGGGCGCGACGGCACAGGCCGATCCACTGCCCGACCTGACAGTCACCACCGTGCTCGACGGGCTCGCGAAACCGTGGGATGCCGTGGTTGCCCCCGACGGGACGGTGCTGACCGGTGAGCGAGCGGGGCGATTCGTCATTCGTGATGTCGGCGGTGCCACTCGCGAGCTCGACGCGGATCTAGGCGATCTCTACGCGTCGGGCGAGACAGGCCTGATGGGCATCGCACTGGCGACGGACTTCGCCACATCCAGAACCATCTACACCTGCCAGGGCGTGCAGGGTCAGGGAACAGGTGCCGGCAGTGCGGGCACCGGTAGTGCGGGCGGGGGCACCGACAACCATATCGCCGTGGTGTCGTGGACCGTCGACTCCGCATGGACCGAGTTGACGCGCACCGGCACTCTCGTCGACGACATCCCCGTCGCCGACGGTGGTCGCCACGGCGGCTGCCGCATCTTGGCCCACCCCGACGGCACCCTGTACATCGGCACCGGCGACACCGCGTCGCCGTCGGTGCCGCAGGATCGAAACTCGTTGGGCGGCAAGGTGTTGCACATCAACGCCGATGGCTCGGCGGCGGCCGATGCACCCGGACGTGTCTTCACGCTCGGTCATCGGAACGTACAGGGGCTCGCGATACGGCCCGGCACTCAAGACATCTACGAGGTGGAGCAGGGAACCACCAGGGACGACGAACTCAACCTACTGGTCCCCGGCGGCAACTACGGCTACCGGCCGGATCGGCTGCCGTTCGTCTACGACGAGTCGGTGCCGATGACCGATCCCACCCGGGTGCCCGGGGCCCGCGCGGCGGTGTGGAGTTCGGGTAGCCCCACTATCGCGACGCCCGGCCTGACGTTCGCCAACGGCGCGGGATGGGGTTCCTGGAACGGTTCCGCAGTGGTGTCGAGTCAGCAGGGCGAGAAGCTCGTGTTCCTCAAGCTGTCCGAGGACGGCACGGACTACGTCGACGAAGCCGACGCCCTGGTGGGTACCTACGGTCGGCTGCGCTCGCTCACCAGCTTCGGAAGCGACGGAGCCTTCCTGCTCACCACGGACAACGGATCCGACGACAAGGTTCTTCTCGTCACCCCTGCTGCCGACTGATGTGCGGCCCCGAGGTCGTCGAGTCTGTTCACCGCAGGATCGGACGTAGGGCGCTGTTCGGGTCGTTGGGGGC
The DNA here is from genome assembly GCF_002258475.1 of Rhodococcus sp. 06-1460-1B. Classification (NCBI taxonomy): domain Bacteria; kingdom Bacillati; phylum Actinomycetota; class Actinomycetes; order Mycobacteriales; family Nocardiaceae; genus Rhodococcus; species Rhodococcus sp. 06-1460-1B. Next base: position 88,580 of record NZ_NOYS01000033.1, on the reverse strand, counting down.
AGCTGCTCTGACGGTCGCGGCCGGCGGTGCTGCACGCGCCGCACCGGCGGTCGCAGCGGTGATCCCCGCAGGTCGACTGATCGATCTGACGCACACGTTGAGTCCGACGTTTCCGGTGTGGCCGGGTAACGAACCGTTCTCGATGCACCCGGTCGCCGCCTACGAGTTGGGCGGCTTCCTCGTCAACAAGCTCTCGTACTACGAGCACACGGGCACGCACATCGATGCCCCCGCGCATCGAGTGCGCGGCGGTGCGACGGCCGACATCCTGCCGCTGGAAGACCTGATCGCCCCGCTGGTCGTGCTGGACATCTCCGCGCGGGCCGCGTCGGATCCGGAATCGGTCGTGACGACCGAGGACATCGCCCGGTGGGAGCGCGAGCACGGACGGATACCCGATCGCGCACTGGTGGTCATGCACAGTCGATGGCAGGACCGGCTCGCCGAACGTGCCGCACCCGGGTTCGGCGGTGACGCGGCACGGATGCTGGTGCGCGAGCGCAACGTCGTCGGAATCGGGGTAGACACGCTCAGTCTCGATCGGATGAGCGACCGCGACTATCCAGCGCACACAGCGGTACTCGGCGCAGGCCGATACGGAGTGGAGGCACTGGCGAATCTGGATGCCGTGCCCCCGACAGGGGCCACGGTCGTCGTCGGCGCACCGAAGCACGCGGGCGCGACCGGTGGTCCCTGCCGGGTCTTCGCGATCTCTCCCGGCTGAACCCCGATTACGCGTCAGTGCGCGTGGCTGGGGTTTCCGGCCGGTTCTTCCTCGGTTCCCGCTCCGGGCTCGCCGAGCATCGCGGCACCGACGAGAGCCTCGGGCACACCGAAGCCGTCGACCAGCAACTCCGCATGCGGACGCAGGGTGCGGCACCGCTCGTTGATCGCGCGAGTCACTGCCTTGGAGCGCTCGGTGGACAGGTAGCGATGCTCGATGAACCAGGCCTTGTCGTCCTCGATCACCGACAGGGCGTAGAGATCGCAGACCTCCTCGAGCAGGTCCTTGGTGGTCGCGTCCTCACAAGACTCGATACCGGCGATGAAGGCCTCGAAGATGATGCGGTCGATGTGGGCGCTCGCAGCGTGCAGGACGTGGTCCTGTACCGCGTTGAACGCGTCGAACGAACTGCTCTCCTTCGACTTCGACTGCAGACGGCGCGCGACCGTGGACAGCAGATACTCCTCACGATCCTCGAACATCTTGACCTGGGTGCCGCGGTTGAACAGCGACCCCTCCTCTTCGTTGTCCTGACGCCGATCGAGAATGGTCTGCATGATCGCCTGCGCCGCAGTGCGTTTGACGACGCGATCGCCGACCATGTCGGCTGCGAACTTGACCCACTCGACCGGGCTCATCGACTTCACGTCGTCGGCGTACGCGGTGAGCAGTTCCTTGGCCACCAACTGCGTGAGCACGTGGTTGTCGCCCTCGAAGGTGGTGAACACATCGGTGTCGGCCTTGAGTGAGATCAGCCGGTTCTCGGCCAGGTAGCCCGCGCCGCCACATGCCTCGCGCGCCTCCTGGATCGCGGCAGTGGCGTGCCAGGTGTTGGCGGCTTTGAGGCCGGCGGCACGCGACTCGAGCTCACGCTGCTCCTCGGCATCCGGGTTGTCCGCAGTCTGCAGCTCGTGCATCTTCGACACCAGCTCGTTCTGCGCGAACTGCAGAGCGTACGACTTGGCGATGAGCGGGAAGAGTCGACGCTGATGCACCAGGTAGTCCATGATCAGCACTTCCTGATCGGAACCAGGGGCAGCGAACTGCCTGCGCTGCAACGCATATCGCGTCGCGATGTCGAGGGCGACACGAGCTGCGGCCGCAGCGCTGCCGCCGACGGTGACGCGCCCGCGGATCAACGTGCCGAGCATCGTGAAGAACCGCCTGGACGGATTCTCGATGGGGGAGGTGTACGTGCCGTCGGCAGAGACGTCGGCGTACTTGTTGAGCAAGTTGTCCCGCGGAATGCGGACGTGGTCGAACATCAGTCGGCCGTTGTCCACGCCGGGGAGTCCGCCCTTGTACTGACAATCCGAGGTCGTCACGCCGGGGAGATCGTCGCCGTTCTCGTCCCGCAGCGGTACGAAGAAGCAGTGCACGCCGTGGCCCTCGGGCTCCTCGCCCGGCCCTGCGGTGATCAGCTGCGCGAAGACGGCAGCGACGGTCGCAGTCTCGGCGGCACCACCGATGTAGTCCTTGCGGGAGGACGGAGTGGGTGAGTTGATCACGAACTCGTCGGTCTTCGGGTCGTACGTCGCGGTCGTCTCGAGAGACTGCACGTCACTGCCGTGTCCGGTCTCCGTCATGGCGAAGCAACCCAGCAACTCGAGGTTGATGATCTTCGGTACGTACGCCTCGTGGTGCCGCTCGGTACCCAGGTTCTCGATGGCACCGCCGAACAGTCCCCACTGGACCCCGGCCTTGACCATCAACGACAGGTCGCTCATCGCGAGCATCTCGATCATGGTCACCGCGGCACCGACGTCTCCGGTACCGCCGTGTTCCTTCTTGAATCCGTTGTCGGCAGCCCCGGCCGCGGCGAGAAGCTTGAGCTGCTCGAGCGCCTTGGTGCGGGCGATGACGGTGTTCGGTGTGTAATGCGGGCGGAACTCGTCGCGCGCGAGTTGCTTGCGCGCCTCGTTCTTCACATCACGCCAGCGGCCGTCCAGAGTGTTCCGAAGGTGATCCGTTGTGGTTGCCATACTCGACGGTAACCTTTTGCCGCGGCCCGTGAGGCCCGGAACTTCAGACCGGCCAGACGAATTCTCGGAACACGGCCCGGAAGGTCCGCCAGAACCCGGATCTGCCGTAGGGACCGTCGTGGAACAGCGACGCGCAGTTGTCCTCCATGGCCCTGGTCACCAGGGGACTGAAGTCGGTGAACTCGCAGACCAGGAACTCTTTGAAGCCCGTCGGCCACGCCTGCTGAGCCGGTTCGTGTTGTGCCTCCACGAACACGAGTGTAATCCAGCGGTAACACCGGTGTTACAAATCCCACTCACTTCAACAGAGCAAAAGCTTCCTGCGCAACCAGGAACGCGTAGCTGGACGGGATCAGGTCGATGGCACCGTCCGCCCGGAACTGCTCGGTGACGATCCAGTCCTGCCCCGAGGCGTCGGTTGTCAAAAACGCCGCGGCGAGGTCGCCAGGAGCGTTTCCGCCTTTGAAGCCGGAGTACGGCCACCGAGCGGGATCGAGCTGCACACCCGGGGTGATGGCCAGGATCCGACGGTTCTCCTCCGCCGACGGGCCGGTCGCCAGGTACCCCACGGCCGCACACACGTCCTGCGCGTTGGCGAACCACTCCACGCCGTCGGCCGATGCCGGGTTGTCGAGAAAATTCTCGAAGTCGATGTCCAGCGGCCGGGAATCGGCTTGCTTCAGGAGCTGCTCGCGAGCGTCGGCGTCCGCGTCCGCCCATTCGGAACGAAGATTCGGATTCCCGAACCCGATGACGAAGAACTGTCGGGTGTCCATCATCGGCGTCATCGCCGCGGGATCGTGATGACCCATCGTGGCGAGCTGAGCCTCGACGCGGCCCCGACCGAGGCGTTCCATCAGCAGGTCCGTGGCGGTGTTGTCGGACAGTGAGATCATCTTCTCCGCGGCCTCGCGCACCGACACCGTCGTGCCGTCGCGGCGATTCTGCAGCTCACCCGATGGCGCACTCTTGTTCTCGTCGCGGATGGTCAGCTGCTCGTCCCATCGCACGCTGCCCGCCTCGATCTCGTCGGTCAGCGCCCCGAGAACGTACAGCTTGAACACCGATCCCAGCGGAAGCATCGCGTCGGCATTGACCGAGTACACCGACTCGCACTCACCGCCGTTCAGACGAGACGCGCTGTAGGAGTAATTCGGAGCCACCTTCGACAGGGCGGCATCGAGCTCGTCGAAGGACGAGATCTTCGGAGTTTCCGGACTGGCCAGTATGCCGTCGAGCGTGCCGTCGGCACCGAGGGAGGTGGTGATCGTGGCCGGAATGCCGGCGGTGGTGAAGCGAAGAACGGCGCTGTCCGGGCCGGCCTCGAAACCCGTCGCCACGTTCGGCGCCCCGGCGCGCAACTGCTCGAGAGGGGTGACGAGCCCGCCCATCGGCTCGAGTGCTGCCGCCAGCTCCGCGCCGGTGACGGCGTCCACCGCCGCCGGATCCGGGGCGGCGTCGGCGTTGATCCACTGCAGAATTCGGTCGTTGATCGCGCCCAGCGGCGTCGAGGTGTCGATCGCGAACGCCGGTGCCGTGGTGGTCGTGGGCGTCGGCGTTTCGGACGGTCCCCCGCAGGCGGACATCGTCAGAGTTACGGCCACGACCACCCCCGCCAGTCTCGTCACGGTGCGCGTCGTCATGTCGCAATGCTAAAGGATTCGGACATTTCGCCACCCGCCCAGTCTCGGTACGGCCGGTCGGGTGCTGTGGCAGTGTGCTCTGGCGTGCTGACTTCAGACGACGTCCGTCGAATAGATACCGAGCATCTCTGGCATCCCTACAGCGGGTTTCCGTCGACGACGACACCGTTGGTCGTCGACAGCGCGTCCGGGGTTCGACTGACGTTGGCCGACGGCCGCCAACTCGTCGACGGCATGAGTTCGTGGTGGGCGGCGGTGCACGGCTACCGGCATCCGGTGCTGGACGCGGCAGCGCGAGACCAGCTCGACCGCATGAGTCACGTGATGTTCGGAGGCCTCACTCATGCGCCGGCGGCACGATTGGCGGAGCTGCTGGTCTCGATCACGCCGGCCGGGCTGGACAAGGTGTTCCTCGCAGATTCCGGGTCCGTGTCCGTCGAAGTCGCGGTGAAGATTGCATTGCAGTACTGGCGTGGGCGGGGTGAGAGCGGGCGTACGAAGTTGCTGACGTGGCGGGGCGGCTATCACGGGGACACGTTCGCGCCGATGAGTGTCTGCGATCCGGACGGCGGGATGCACAGGTTGTGGACCGGTGTGCTGGCGCAGCAGGTGTTCGCGCCCGCGCCACCCGCCGCGTCCGATACGGCGGGTATTGCCGCCTACGTCGCCGAGTTCGAGCAGGTGCTCGCGGCGCACGCGAACGACGTGGCCGCGATCATCGTCGAGCCGATCGTGCAGGGTGCCGGCGGAATGCGCTTCCACGACGCACGTCTGCTGCTCGCACTGCGCCGACTCGCGGACGAGTACGGCGTGCTGTTGATCTTCGACGAGATCGCCACCGGGTTCGGCCGCACCGGTGAGCTGTTCGCCGCCGATCACGCGGGCATCGCACCCGACATCATGTGTGTCGGCAAGGCGTTGACCGGCGGCTACATGACGCTGGCGGCGACGCTGTGCACTACCGAGGTGGCCGAGACGGTGTCGAGCGGTGAGGCGGGCGGTCTGATGCACGGGCCCACGTTCATGGGCAATCCGCTGGCCTGCGCGATCGCGGTGGCGTCGGTGGAGCTGCTGCTCTCGCGCGATTGGCGCGCCGAGGTCGCCGCCGTCGCAGGCGTGCTGACCGAGCGGCTCGAGCCGGCCCGGTCGATCCCGGGCGTGGCCGACGTGCGCGTGCTCGGCGGAATCGGGGTGATCGAACTGACCGGCGCGGTCGACATGGCACGTGCGACGGCCGTCGCCGTGGACGCAGGTGTCTGGCTGCGGCCGTTCGGCAGATTGGTCTATGCGATGCCGCCGTATGTCTGTACCGATGCCGATGTGGCAGCCATTGCCGACGCCATGGTGGCGGTGGCGCGCGACCATACTTGAACACCCATACTTGAACACTGTTCAAGTATGGTCGTGGACATGAGTGCACTCGATTGGCTCGACGCCGCCGCATACGACCGTCGCGCGGCCGGGCTCGAGCGCGTCGTCCACGCTCGCAGTCCCGAGGATTCGACACTCGACCTGGCGTCGAACGATTACCTCGGCCTGTCTCGACATCCGCACGTCGTCGATGCGGCCTGCGCGGCCACGCGTCGGTGGGGCGCCGGGTCCACCGGATCTCGACTGGTCACCGGCACGACCACCGCCCACGAACAGCTCGAGCAGGACCTTGCCGACTTCGTCGGTGCCGAGACCGGACTGGTCTTCTCGTCCGGCTACACCGCCAATCTCGGAGTCGTCACCGCGCTCGCCGACCGCGACTCCGTCGTGATCTCGGACGCCGCGTCGCACGCGTCGTTGATCGATGCCTGCCGTCTGTCTCGGGCGCGGGTGGCCGTGGCGCGGCATCGCGACGTCGAGCACGTCGAGCAGTTACTCCGCGAACGAACGGAACCCCGCGCGCTCGTGGTGACCGACTCGATCTTCAGCGCCGACGGCGACCTCGCGCCGCTGCACGAGCTGTACGCGGCCTGCCGGAGATGGAACGCGGTTCTGGTCGTCGACGAAGCCCACGGGCTGGGCGTCCGAGGTGACGGTGGGCGCGGTGCCGTGCACGACGCCGGTGTGGCGGGACTGCCGGACCTGGTGATCACCGCGACGCTGTCCAAGGCGCTCGGATCGCAGGGCGGGGTGGTGCTCGGGCCGGCGTCGGTACGGCACCAGGTACTGCACAGTGCGCGCAGCTTCGTCTTCGATACCGCGCTCGCCCCGGCCGCGGTCGGCGCGGCATCGGCAGCGCTGGCGGTGCTGCGCAGCGAACCCGATCGGGTCGCCGCGATCGGTCGGCGGGCAGGGCAATTGGCGGTGGCCGCCGGTGTTTCGCCGACGGCGTCGGCGGTGGTTCCGGTAGTACTCGGCGACGCCGTGCGTGCCGTCCGCGCGGCCGGGGAGTGTCTTGACCTGGGCGTGCGCGTCGGGTGCTTTCGGCCGCCGTCGGTTCCCGCGAACGCATCTCGGCTGCGTTTGACCGCGCGCGCCGACCTCGGCGACACCGATATCGACCGTGCCACGTCCGTTCTCTCGACGGTGTTGCGTGCGGCGGTGTCGGGATGACGGTCCTTCTCGTCACCGGAACGTCGACCGGCGTCGGCAAGACCGTGGTGACCGCGGCGCTCGCGGGCGCAACCCGGGCACATGGACGGACGGTGGCGGTGTGCAAACCGGCGCAGACCGGAGTCGGTGACGACGGCCTGGACGAGTCGGATATGGATGTGGTGGAACGTCTTTCGGGAGTCCGCGGAATCGAGCTGGCGCGGTACCCCGAGCCACTCGCGCCCGACGTCGCAGCACGCCGTTCGGGTCGGTCGATGCTCGAACTCGACCACGTCGTCGACGCGGTGCGAGTGCTCGACGAGGCCCACGATCTCGTCGTGGTCGAGGGTGCGGGCGGGGTAGCGGTGCGCCTGGGTGCCGGCGGGTTCACTGCACTCGATGTCGCCGGTGCCGTCGGCGCACCGGTCCTGATCGTGGCAGGGGCGGAGCTGGGGACGCTCAACCACAGCGCGCTGACCGTCGCCGCGGTGCGCGCAGCGGGTGTGGCATGTGCGGGCCTGGTGATCGGATCGTGGCCGGCCGAACCCGATCTGGCGGCGCGGGTCAACGTGGAGGAGTTGCCGCTCGTGACGGGCGTCGAGCTGCTGGCGTGTGTGCCGAACGGGGCCGCCGCGCTGGACGAGAAGGACTTCGGTGCGCTCGCCTGGACGATGTTCGGCGAGTTTGCCGGCTCATTACTCGGGTAACCAGCTCGGAACGTCTGCCACTTCGGCAGTCGGAACAGATCGGGAGTTCCATCATGAGCACCGCAGTGTGGATCATCGTTGCAGTAGTAGTCGTAGTGTTGGTCGTTGCCGTCGCCCTGGTTGTGGCACGCAAGGGCAAAGAGCGAAAGAGGCTGGAAGCGAACCACCTTCGCGAGAAGGCGGCCGATCAGGCGACCGTCGTCGAGGAGCGTGAACTGCAGGCCCGCGAGAGCGAGGCCAAGGCACGTCGCGCCCAGGCGGAGGCGGACGTCAAAGCTGCCGAGGCAGAGAAACTTGCTCAGCAGGCCCAGTCTCACCAGGGAGTCGCGGCGGCATCACGCGACGAAGTGAACTCACAGTTCGAGCGCGCGAACCACATCGATCCGGATGTGAAGGGCGACCGCAAGGTGACCGGTGACCACAACGTCGGCCGCGACGCGGGCGCGGATCGGGACTTCGGTGCGCAGCACAACGCGACTGTCGATCGGAACGCGAGTGCCGATCGGAATGCGACTGTCGATCGGAACGCGAGTGCCGACCGGTCCGAGGCAGGACAGCATGGCGTGACCGGTAATCCGGACCTGCCCCCGACGGCGGCCCGGCACGAGCGCAACTAGCTCGTCGAGGTATTGGGCAGTTCGAGTTCGACCACGTCGTTCTCGCCCAGGTTCGGACGCTCGTGGGTGACCTTCGCTTTGGCGTAGGCCAGCAGGGTCGACACCTTCGAGCCCGGGGTGGACCAGTACTCGGCACCTTCGGCGGCCACGTGGATCAGAGCGACCTCACGCGAATCGGGGTTCTTCTCGAACCACGCGGCCGCCCGAGAATTCCATAGCTCCTCCGCCTTGGCCTTGTTCTCGACGACCGCAGCAGTACCGGACAGTGACACCCAGCCCTGACCGGATTGGAACGAGACGTTGACCGTCGGGTCGGCGGCGATGTCGCGTACCTTTCTGGAGTCCTGCGCTGCGAAAAACCACAGGTCCCCGTCGAACTCCGCTTCCTGCAATGCCATCGGACGCGAGATGAGGTGGCCGTCCCGGCCCACGGTGGTGAACATGCACAGTCCGGCTTCGGACATCAATTCGGCGACCTTGGTGACGCCATCGGTGTTTGTCATCGAAAGTAAATACCCGGGGCGGGGGTCTTCAATCGCCGAAACCAGGCCGACTCCCCGTTTCGGTGATTATTACGCCCTGTAGTTGGTGATTTCGCAGAACCTGGGACACTGGAAGTCGTGACTGTTCCTGACGGCAACGACGCCCCCGTATCGGCCCAACTCTTCGCCCGCGCGAGCACAGTGATTCCAGGTGGCGTCAACTCTCCGGTGCGTGCGTTCGCATCGGTCGGCGGCACTCCACGCTTCATCACGCAGGCCAGCGGATACACGATGACCGACGCGGACGGGAAGTCCTACGTCGACCTCATCTCGTCCTGGGGTCCGATGATCCACGGACACGCGCATCCGGCCATCGTCGAGGCAGTCCAGAAGGCGGCCGCAACCGGACTGTCGTTCGGCGCACCCACCGAGCGCGAAATCGAACTCGCCGAGGAAATCGTGCGCCGCGTCGGCCCCGTCGACCAGGTTCGCCTTGTGAATTCGGGCACAGAGGCCACGATGAGCGCGGTGCGTCTGGCGCGCGGCTTCACCGGCCGCACCAAGATCCTCAAATTCTCCGGCTGCTACCACGGCCACGTCGACGCCCTGCTGGCCGACGCGGGCTCGGGACTGGCCACCTTCGGACTGCCGACGTCACCCGGAGTGACCGGCGCTCAGGCGTCGGACACCATCGTCGTTCCCTACAACGACCTCGACGCCGTCACCGCCGCGTTCGACGCCAATCCCGGCGAGATCGCGTGCATCATCACCGAAGCGGCCGCGGGCAACATGGGCGCGATCCCGCCGGTCACCGGCTTCAACGAGGGACTACGCCGACTCGCGACCGAGCGCGGCGCATTGCTGATCATGGACGAGGTGATGACCGGATTCCGTGTCAGCGCCGCAGGCTGGTACGGCATCGACGGTGTCGCCGGCGACCTCTACACCTTCGGTAAGGTCATGTCCGGCGGGCTGCCGGCCGCAGCATTCGGTGGCCGCGCGGACGTCATGGCCTACCTCGCACCGGCCGGGCCGGTGTACCAGGCTGGCACCCTCAGCGGTAACCCCGTCGCCGTCGCTGCCGGTCTGACGAGCCTGCAACTGGCCGACGCCGCCGTCTACGAGAAGCTGCAGACCAACTCACAGCGACTCGGAACACTGCTCGGCGACGCTCTCACCGCCGAAGGCGTCGACCACCACGTGCAGTTCGCGGGCACTATGGTGAGTGTGTTCTTCGCCGATGGACCCGTCACCGACTACGCGCAGGCCAAGGCTGCCCAGACGTGGCGCTACCCGGCGTTCTTCCACGCGTTCCTCTCTCGCGGGGTGTACCCGCCGCCGAGCGCATTCGAGGCATGGTTCGTCTCGGCTGCGCTCGACGACCGAGCTTTCGAGATCATCGCCGACGCGGCCCCGGCTGCCGCGAAGGCTGCGGCAGCCGCTGTAGCACCACTGTGACGTCCACTCAGAAGTGATCACCACCCGACTAGCGAGAAACAGGACCCCGACGTGACCGAGGCCCCCGCAACACACCCGCACTCGACGACGCGCACCATCGTGCACGTCCTCCGGCACGGCGAGGTGCACAACCCCAAGGGCATCCTCTACGGGCGGTTGCCCGGCTTCAAGCTGTCGGTCACCGGCCAGTCCCAGGCCAAGGCCGTCGCAGATGCGCTCGCCGGTCACGACATCACGCACGTCGTCGCGTCGCCGTTGCAACGCGCCCAGGAGACTGCTGCCCCGATCGCGGCAGCCCACGGCCTGACGGTGTCCGAGGACGAGAACCTTATCGAGGCGGGCAACGAGTTCGAGGGGCTGCGCGTTGCCGTCGGCGATGGAGCCTTGCGTAGGCCTCGGCACTGGTGGAAGCTGCGCGACCCGTTCACCCCGTCCTGGGGCGAGCCGTATCTGCAGATCGCGCACCGCATGCTCGCCGCCGTCAACGCGGCCAGAGTCGCAGCCGTCGGGCACGAGGCCGTCTGCGTGAGCCACCAACTCCCGGTCTGGACGCTGCGCCGGTTCCTCCAGGGCGACCGGCTCTGGCACGACCCGCGCAATCGCCAGTGTGGACTCGCGTCGCTGACGTCACTGGTCTACGAGGGCGATCAGCTCGTCGATCTCGTCTACTCCGAGCCAGCAGGAGCATCCGACCCGAGGATCACCGGTGCGTAGGTTACTGCTTGCGATTGCCGCTGTGGCCCTCGTCGCCGGCTGTTCGACCGGCACCGACGCGGTTGCTCAGGGCGGAACCTTCCAGTTCGTCTCGCCCGGCGGAAAGACCGAAATCTTCTACGATCCGCCGTCCGACCGCGGCGCACTCGGCGAACTCTCCGGGCCCGACCTGATGACCGAGGGCAAGACGACCTCGCTGTCGGACTACGAGGGTGACGTCGTCGTCCTCAACGTCTGGGGTCAGTGGTGCGGACCGTGCCGCGGAGAAGCGGACGACCTCGAGAAGGTCTACGAGGCCACCAAGGCCTCCGGCGTCGAATTCCTCGGCATCAACGTGCGCGACGAATCACAGACCGCAGCACAGGATTTCGTCGTCAGCAACAACGTCACGTACTCCTCGATCTACGACCCGCCGATGCGCACCCTGACCGCGCTCGGTGGCGTTCCGACCTCTGTCATTCCGACGACCATCGTGCTCGATCGACAGCACCGCGTGGCCGCAGTGTTCCTGCGTGAACTGCTCGTCGAGGACCTGCAGCCCGTCGTCGAGCGCGTGGCAGCCGAGGAGCCTGTGCAGCCGTGAGCGAGATGTACCTAGCCGGAGTCGGCGCGAGTTTCCAGGAAGCTGCGGCCTCCGGGCCGCTGCTGCTGGCCCTCGGAGCCTGCGTCCTGGCCGGGCTCGTCTCCTTCGCATCACCGTGCGTCGTACCGCTGGTTCCGGGATATCTGTCGTACCTCGCCGGGGTCGTCGAAGCCGACGCACCGGCGGTCAGCGCCGACGAAGCGGCCGTCAAGACGAAGGTGCGCAGCGGTCGGCTGCGCGTCGCGGGAGCCGCGGGGCTGTTCGTCCTCGGATTCACCGTGGTGTTCGTTCTCGCCACCGCGTCGGTGTTCGGCGCAATTTCGGTGCTGGCGATCAACCGCGAACTGCTCATGCGAATCGGCGGCGTCGTCACCATCGCCATGGGCCTGGTGTTCGTCGGACTGATTCCCGCGCTGCAGCGCGATGTGCGGTTCGAGCCGAAGCAGATCGGCTCCCTCGCCGGAGCGCCCTTGCTCGGGGGAGTGTTCGCACTCGGCTGGACCCCGTGCCTCGGGCCCACCCTCGCCGGCGTCATCTCGCTCGCCGCAGGCACCGACGGTGCCACGGCTGCCCGCGGAGTCACCCTCATCGTGGCGTACTGCCTCGGTCTTGGATTGCCGTTCGTGATCCTCGCGTTCGGATCGGTCAGCGCACTTCGAGGCGTCGGCTGGCTACGTACACACGCACGACAGATACAGGTGTTCGGCGGAATCATGTTGATAGCGGTAGGAATTGCACTGGTCACCGGTGCCTGGGATCAATTCGTCGGCTGGGTGCGCGACGCCTTCGTCTCCGATGTGGTGTTGCCGATATGACCGCCGAGACCGAGGAGCGGACAGAAGCGTCGCCGCCGCACAAGCAATCCGTACTCGGTAAGGCCGTGGCCGTGGTGCGCAACACCTGGCGCGGGCTCACCAGTATGCGGACCGCGCTGGTGCTGCTGTTCCTGCTGGCCTTCGCTGCCGTGCCCGGAGCCCTGGTACCGCAACGCAGCCTCAACGCGGGCAAGGTCGACCAATACATCGCCGACCGTCCGACACTCGGCCCCATCATGGACAAGCTCGAACTGTTCGACGTGTTCGGCAGCTTCTGGTTCACCGCGATCTACGCACTGCTGTTCGTCTCCCTGATCGGCTGCATCCTGCCGCGGTGCATCGAGCACGCAAAACAGTTGCGTACCAAGCCCGTTCGTGCGCCGCGGAACCTCTCGCGCTTGCCGCACCACACCCGGTACGACGTCGACGGCGCACCCGAGGAGATCGCAGCCCAGGTCCGTACTCAGCTGCGTGGGTGGCGCGTCGCGCAACGGTCCGAGGGCAGCGGGGCAGTGACGCTCTCGGCGGAGAAGGGCTACGTTCGCGAACTCGGCAACCTCGTGTTCCACCTCTCGCTCGTCGGACTGTTGGCCGCGATCGCCATGGGCAAGCTGCTCGGCTACGAGGGAAACCGCATCGTCATCGCCGACGACGGCCCCGGATTCTGTACCTCCACGCCTGCCAACTACGACTCGTTCCGGGCGGGCAACCTCGTCGACGGCACCGACCTCGAGCCGTTGTGCTTGCGAGTCAAGGATTTTCAGGCGGACTACCTCGACAACGGCCAGGCGGAAATGTTCACCTCGAACATCCAGTACCAGGCCGGCGAAGATCTGGCGAACAACGACTGGCAGGACGACCGACTGCAGGTCAACCATCCGCTGCGGGTCGCGGGCGACCGCGTCTACCTGCAGGGCCACGGCTACGCGCCCACGTTCACGGTGACGTTCCCGAACGGCGAGACCCGCACCGACACCATCCAATGGCAGCCGACGGACGCCACCACATTCCTCTCCAGCGGGGTACTGCGAGTCGACCCACCCGGTGGCCTCTACCCCGACGCGCTGGACCGGCGTAAGAACCAGATCGCCATCGAAGGACTGTTCGCCCCGACGGCGTCGTTCCACGGCAGTCTGCTGTCGTCGAGCTTCCCGGCGATGAACGACCCCGCCGTCGCCATCGACATCTACAAAGGCGACACCGGACTCGACACGGGACTCCCGCAGTCCATCTTCTCGCTCGATCAGGAAATGATCGCCCAGGGCAGGCTCGTCAAGCAGGACCGCGTCAACCTCATGCCCGGGGAATCGGCCACACTCAGCGACGGCACCGTCGTCAGATTCGACGGGGCGAAGGAATTCGTCAACCTGCAGGTCTCGCACGACCCGGCTCAGACCTGGGTCCTGGTGTTCGCGCTGACGATGATGGGCGGACTGCTCGTCTCACTGGTGATCAAACGTCGCAGAATCTGGGTCCGACTCACCGCCGACGGCGACTCACGACGTACTGTAGTAGAACTCGGCGGACTTGCACGCACCGATCAGGCGGGGTGGGGCGAAGAGTTCGACCGCCTGTGCACCCGCCTGCTCGGCGACACCTCGAAACAGGAGAACTGACCGATGCCGATCAACGAGACACTCTCGCAGTACAGCGACTGGTCGTTCGAATCAGCCTTCACCATCTACGTGCTCGCATTCGTCCTGCTCATCGCTCAGTACGCCTCCGCCAAGGCGACGGCCGCTCAGGCCAAGGAGCTCGTCGGTGCCGGAGCCCCGGTGACCGCGTCGTCGGTGGCTGCGTCCTCCGGCCCGGGACGCGTCATCGAGGCACCCAAGCGCCCGCTGTCCGAACGCCTCGCAGGTATGGGCTTCGCGCTGCTCGCACCGGCCCTCGTCCTACACATCGCCTCGGTCGTGCTCCGCGGATTCGCCACCCACCGATTCCCGCTGGGCAACATGTACGAGTTCGTCACCATGGCAACCGCTGCCGCAGCACTGACCTCCGTGGTGGTGCTGCGCAAGAAGACGATGCGCCCGATGCTGGTGTTCGTCCTCGCACCCATCATCGTGCTGATGTTCTTCGCCGCCACCAAGCTCTACGCCGATGCCGCACCCGTCGTCCCGGCACTGCGCTCCTACTGGCTGCCCATCCACGTCACCATCGTCAGCGTCGGCAGCGGCATCCTGCTGGTCTCCGGTGTCGCGAGCCTGCTGTTCCTGCTGCGCATCAAACAGCCCCTCGGCGAGGAAAGCGTGGGATTCTGGGGCCGCTTCGCCTCCAAGCTCCCTGACGCCCAAGCCCTCGACCGACTCGCCTACAAGACGACCATCGTCGCCTTCCCGCTGTTCGGAGCCGGCGTCATCCTCGGCGCGATCTGGGCCGAGGCCGCCTGGGGACGTTTCTGGGGCTGGGACCCCAAAGAAACGATGTCCTTCATCACGTGGATCATCTACGCCGCTTACTTGCACGCCCGCGCCACCTCCGGCTGGCGAAACACCCGCGCCGCGTGGATCAACGTCGGTGGATTCACTGCCATGCTGTTCAACCTCTTCATCATCAACATGGTCGTCTCCGGTCTGCACAGCTACGCAGGACTGAACTGACCTCTGCGCGTTCCACACGCTCCGCTGCCGACGCGCAGCTGGTAGCGTCCGATCCGGCTCGATGGGGGAGACATCCGAGCCGGCACTTGACGCGGGACGCACAGTGGGGGGAAATCGGTCATGGCCGATCGGCACGGAAACAATTGGCAACCCGTCCGACCGATGGACGACGACGAACCCCCGAACACGCCGGAGCCGGTGGTGACCGAGACCCCGGTTCCCGGGTCTGCTGGAGTTGGGGAAGTTTCGGGGGTTGCGGGGTCTGCTGAGACTGCGGGGTCTTCTCGGGTTGTAGGGGAGTCTCGGGTTGTGGGGGAGTCTCGGGTTTCGGGGGAGCGTGAACCGTTCCGATCCACCCCCATCGCCATGCCGCCCGCGGATGCTCCGAGCCCGACTCCTGTTGTCGCGGCAATGTCGACTCCACCCGTCGAGGTGACGCCACCGATCGACGAGATGCCGACGATGCCCGAAGCGTCGGGTCCACCGGTTGTGCCACCGGTTTCGTCCGACACGGCCATGCTCCTTGGTCCGCCGACTCGGCCCACGGGCGAGCCGCAGCCGCCTGGGCAACAGGGTCAGCACCCTGTCCAGCCGCAGAACGGGGTGGTGTTGCCCCCGAATGCTGTTGTGCCCCAGCAGTATTGGCAGCCGAACAACGAGTGGGCGGCCCAGAATCAGTGGCAGGCCCAGAACGGATGGCCGACGCATGGGCAGGGAAATGGGCAGGGTCAGGGGTATGGGCAGTGGGCTCCGCAACCCGGTTCGTGGCCGCAACCGATGTTGCCCGGCCATGTTCCTGCTGTGGTTCCTGCCGCGGCTGCTGTCGTTCAGCCGGATCATCGACCACCGTCGCAGCCGATGTCGGCGGCCGACCTCGGCGATTCGTTGCTCATCAGGTCGGCAAGTGTCGCTCCGGTGGCCGGGTGGCGTCGTGCGCTGTATCTGATGTCCGGTGGTCGGATCGATGTGGGGAACAGTCCGGCGCAACAGCGACGCCTCGAATTGACCGCGCAGGTCGATCGACCATTGGTGGGGTGCTACCGCGTCGCGGTGCTCTCGTTGAAGGGTGGGGTCGGAAAGACGACGACAACGGCCACGTTGGGCTCGACGTTCGCGGACATCCGCGGTGACCGCGTGATTGCGATCGACGCGAACCCCGACCGCGGAACGCTGGGGCAGAAAGTACCGTCGGAAACGACGGCGACGGTCCGAAATCTGTTGCGAGACATGGATTCCTTGGAGCGCTACAGCGACGTTCGGGCCTACACCTCACAGAACGTCCATCGGCTGGAGGTGCTGGCCTCCGATTCGGACCCGGCGGCGTCCGAGGCATTCAGCGGTGACGACTACGACCGAACGGTGACACTGCTCGAGAAGTTCTACAGCATCGTCATCACCGACTGCGGCACCGGATTGATGCATTCGGCGATGGAAAGCATTCTCGAGGGCGCGGACACTCTGGTCGTCGTCAGCTCAGGGTCTGTGGACGGGGCGCGGAGCGCGTCGGCGACATTGGATTGGCTGGATGCTCATGGCTACCGAGAACTGGTGGCCACGTCGGTGGCGGTGGTCAACGCGGTAAGACCGAGGGCGGGAAAAGTCGACTTGCAGAAGGTGGTCGAACATTTCGAGCAGCGATGCGCTCAGGTTCGGACGATTCCGTTCGACCCGCATCTGGAGGAGGGGGCTGAGATCGAACTGGGCAGGCTTCGTGGACGCACGCGAAAGGCACTCCTCGAAGTAGCTGCGGCGGTGGCAGCAGGCTTTCCGGCCTCGCCCACTACTTCTCGCCGCAGCTGATCGGAAACTTTATTCGCCGACTTCAGTGCCGGCGTCGGTCCCGTCCTTGCCTCCGCGACGAGCGTCCCGGTTGATTTTCCAGAGAAATTCCGGATCGTCATCGGGTCCGACAGTCCGCGGGGGTTCAGGTTGCGTGCTGGGTCCGAATGCCTTCCACAGCAGCACAATCACTGCCACCAAACCGATCAACGCCAATAGATAGATCACGACGCACCTCCTACTACGAGGGTAGCCGTCATGCAACGACCTCCGCACCCGTCGAGCGTCGAAGATTCCTGAGAATGTTCGATGAGTTCGTACGGGTGCGGAGGTCGTTGTCGAAACTGCGCCGAATGGCTTGTCTCAGTGCTGTACGCCGGCTTCGGTCGTCAGTGAAGTCAGCAGCTGCATGACCTCGGTTTCGCGGAAGCGACGGTGTCCGCCGGGAGTGCGGAGCGATCCAAGACGTCCGGCGTGTGCCCAGCGAGTCACGGTCTTGGGGTCGACGTGAAAAAGCGCTGCTACCTGACCCGGTGTGAGAAGTGAGTCCTGAGCTTTGTGGAACGTGGGTGCGCTCATCTGTCGTGTCCTCCTACGGTGCGGTTCTGTGCATTTGCGTCGAACCGGAGATATCGGTCTGCGGTGTTGTGAGCCCCATGGTTGCACTCGGACCCCTAGGTACTCGACTGATACAAGGTTGGTAAAGGGGAGGTAATGGACAAATCGGTCACGCCAGGGGTGGGTGGGAAGCCCCGCACGGCCCGGTAACCTTGAGCTCGTGAGCGATGCGACGAATGCCGACCGAAGCGACCCGACCAGCGGAAACCCCACGCCCGGCCGTTCTGCGAAGAAGTCCCTTGCCGTCAATCTCGCCGTGTACACGTTCGCGCGTCTGGCGCTCGTCATCGTCATTGCCGCGATCATCATCGGTGTCGGTTTACTCTTCGGCATCGAGGTTCCGATCCTCGTCGCCGCGATCTTCGGCGTCCTCATCTCGCTGCCGTTGTCCCTGCTTCTGTTCAAGCAGATGCGCATCCGCGTCAACGAGTCCATCGCTGCGGTCGACGAACACCGGCGCACCGCTCGCGCGGACCTGCAGTCCAAGCTGCGCGGTGAAGACGGCCGCAAGTGACCGGATCGGTGGACCACTCCGGATCGCGTGAGTGGGTCGACAACGCAGTCCGGTTGATCGAAGCCGATTCTCAGCGCAGTGCCGACACACACCTGCTGAGCTATCCACTGCCTGCCGCATGGGGAATCTCGCTGTACCTCAAGGACGAATCCACTCACATCACCGGCAGCCTCAAACACCGGCTGGCGCGATCGCTGTTTCTGTACGCGATCTGCAACGGCTGGGTCGCCGCGCGAACCACGGTCGTCGAGGCGTCGTCAGGCTCCACGGCGGTCAGTGAGGCATATTTCGCCGGCCTGCTGGGATTGAAATTCGTCGCAGTCATGCCCAGAAGTACAAGTCCCGCCAAGATCGCCCTCATCGAATCGCACGGTGGGCGATGCCACTTCGTCGACCACCCCGGCGAGATGTACACCGAGGCGCACCGGCTCGCGGCCGAGCCCGACTGCCACTACATGGACCAGTTCACCCACGCCGAACGGGCCACCGATTGGCGAGGAAACAACAACATCGCCGAGTCCATCTACGATCAGCTCCGGCTCGAGAAATGTCCCATCCCCGATTGGGTGGTCGTCGGTGCGGGAACAGGCGGAACGAGCGCCACCATCGGTCGCTACATCCGATACCGCAGGCACGCAACGCGTTTGGCTGTGGTGGATCCAGAGAATTCAGCCTTCATCGGAGGCTACGAAACCGGTGACGCGAGTTTCGAGACCGGTAAGTCTTCACGTATCGAAGGCATCGGGCGCCCGCGGGTGGAACCGTCCTTCGTCGGCCAAGTGATCGATCGAATGATCGCGGTGCCCGACGCTGCGTCGGTGGCGGCCGCGAGATTCACTTCGGCTGCGATCGGTAAACGAGTGGGAGGATCCACCGGCACCAATATCTGGGGTGCCTTCGGATTGATCTCCGAGATGATTGCCGCGGGACGCACCGGCAGTGTGGTGACGTTGTTGTGCGACGGCGGAGACCGTTACTCGCAAACCTATTTCGACGACACCTGGGTCGCGGGCCAGGGGATGGATCTCGACGAACCGACCGCCGTGCTCGAGCAGTTCATCCGTACCGGGGTGTTCTGAGCAGATCTACCAGGTCACGACCATCGACGTCACCGCAGTGACAGCGGCGACCGTCCCGACGGCCGGCCACGCACCGATCTTCTTCGCGAGCGGATGCGACGCACCGAACGCCACGAGGTACGTCCCGAGCAGTGCGCCGGCACGAGCCGAGCCCGACGACTTCTGCCATTGCGTGGTGCAGGCAACGCCGACTGCAGCGAGCACTGCTCCGCCGAGTTGGCGATTGTGCGACCGGCGAGCAACAGCGAAGCCGCCGAGCAAGCCGCCTGCGGCGAGAGCGGATGTGGCGAACGAACGTCGAGCATCATGGTCGGACATGATCGTCACCCTAGCCGAGCCTGCACGCGCAAACTCCGGGCCAGGTGATCTCTCTGCTCGATCACCAAGCGCCGCAACGCAGCCGGTGCCCACTCGTGCTCGGCGAGCCACACGTCTGCACTGTCGGTCGACGATTGCTGAGGAAAGAGGCGAACAACTATCCTCCGTGCGATCTCGATGCTGCGTGAGGTCCACAACGAGGAGATGGACTCGAAATACCGGTCCTCGTACGGTTGAGTGAGGTCCGGTCGGTGACCCGCCCCAAACCCGGTGATGTAGGCGTCGAGAACATCGTTGGACACGTCGTCGCGCTCGGTGATGGAAGTCCACGCGCTCGCTTTGACTGTGGCGTCAGGGATCGCCGTCGCCGCCGCGGTGTGGGCAGTGCGCCCCGAAAGTGTGTCGTCCGAACCGAGTTCGGCATCCAGCTCTGCGATAGTTGCGTGTCCGGTGGCGGCGAGTGCCAGCCAGAATGCCCAGCGCTGATCGGGGTCCAGCCTCAGCCCGGCAATGGTCGCGGTGCCATCGAGCAGGGAGCGTAGATCGTCGGCCAGGAAGTCGTCGAGCTGCGCAGCCGAGGCGACCGCCCGCGCCCACACCAACTGCGCGTCGCTTCCGGGTTCGCTCGACTGCAGCTGCCGCCACGACGCTTCCAGCCAATGCCGGGTGGGCTGGTCCCGTCGGTCTTCGGGGAGGTAGTGCGCAAGTGTGTACGCCACGTTGGCCGTGACTGCGGAGAGCAACCCGATCTTGGGTTCGGTCGGCGCGAATCTGGTTGCGATGTCCAGGTATTCGATCGCAGAGAGCTCGGCATCCCGGGTGGAGTTCCACAGTGCCGACCACACCAGCCCTCGTGCAAGGGGATCGACGATGCGATCGAGTGAGGTCCGCACGGTGGCGGTGGAGCGCTCGTCGAATCGGATCTTGGCGTAGGTCAGATCGTCGTCGTTGAGCAGAACCAGTGCAGAATCGGGGAAGTCGACGGGCGTTCGCGAGTCGGTGATGTCGAGTTCGTAGCGGTGGGTCCTCGTGAGATTTCCGGCCTCGTCCGGATCGTAGAGCCCGACCGCGATGCGGTGCGGACGCGGATCCGACTGCTCGACGGCGTCGCCTGTATAAGTCAGTGTGGACACGCCGGTGGTCTGCAGCCACGCGCCCGCCCAGGCCTCGAGGTCTCGCCCGCTGGCGGTGGACATCTCGCTCAAGAGATCCGTCAGGGTCGTATTACCGAAGGCATGCGTACGAAAGTAGTTGCGGGACGCTGCGAAAAAGGCGTCGGCACCGACGAACGCCCCCAACTGTTTGAGCACGCTTGCGCCCTTGGCGTAGGTGATGCCATCGAAGTTGAGCTTGGCTGCCTCGAGGTCGGTGATGTCGGCGACGATCGGGTGAGTGGTGGGAAGCTGGTCCTGCAAATAGGCCCACGCCTTTCGGCGGTTCGCGAAACTGACCCAGGCATCGGTGAACCGGGTGGCTTCGGCCGACGCGTACGCACCCATGTAGTCGGCGAACGACTCCTTGAGCCACAGATCGTCCCACCATTGCATCGTGACGAGGTCGCCGAACCACATGTGCGCCATCTCGTGCAGAATCGTGTTCGCCCGAGCCTCGTACTGGGCTTCGGTTGCTGCCGAACGGAATACGTACGATTCGGTGAACGTGACGAGCCCGGGGTTCTCCATCGCACCGAGGTTGTATTCGGGGACGAAAATCTGGTCGTACTTACCGAACGGGTACGCATAGTCGAACTTGTCGTGGAAGAAGTCGAGGCCACGCTCGGTGATGTCGAAGATGTCCTCGGCGTCGAAATACTCGGCGAGGGATGCGCGGCAGTACGCGCCGAGCGGGACAGTCAGATCGCCTCGGGTCCAGGACGATTCGACGCCGTGGTACGGCCCGGCCGCAACCGCGGTGATGTACGTCGATATGGGCAGCGTCGGGGCGAACGTGGTGACTGTGCCGTCGGTGACTCCCGCGCGGTTGGACAGGACCGTCCATGCCGGGGGTGCTGTGACCCTCAGCGTGAACGAGGCCTTCAGATCGGGTTGCTCGAAATTCGCGAACACCCGTCGAGCATCGGCAGGTTCGTACTGGGTGTACAGGTAGACGTTGTCGTCGACGGGGTCGACGAAGCGGTGGAGTCCTTCACCCGACCTGCTGTACCGCCCGCGTGCACGTATCCGAACGACGTTGTGGTCGGCGAGTCCGACCAGTTGAATGCGAGCTCCGTCGTAATCGACCTGCGCATCGGTGCCGTTGACGGTGACCTCGTCCACGGCGGCACCGATGAAATCGACCCATGTCGCCGCCGTCGTCGCATCGAATTCGATGGTCGTCACCGACTCGAAGGTGTCGACGTCCGTGTTCTCGGCGCGCAGGAGGTTCAGATCGACGAGATACTTCACCCCGTCTATGTGGCGCGATCGCCTGCGAGTTTCGGTTCGGGTCAGATTCGCGGTGCTCACCGAACCAACCCTAGGTGATTGTTTTTCACAGGGCGGGTGGGGTGAAGTAGTGACGTCCGAGTGGATCGACGATATGTAGCACTCCATCCGGAAGCAGTTCGGTGCGCCAAAGTTTGCGCGTTTTGAGGTTGTGGTGGAGCCGACAGCGCGGACCGATGTTCGTGAGGATGGTCCAGCCGCCCTTCTCGGGGCGGTGTCGGTCGAATTCGACGATGTGGTCGAGGTCGCATCGTTCCGAGGGCACGTTGCAGCCAGGATGCAGGCAGTACGGGTTCTCGGCTCGAACCTTCGCCGCGAGAGCTCGACTGGGCGTATAGCTCAGCGCGCCTGGCGGCGGGAGTTTCATGCCCCCATGGCCGTCGGGGTACAAGGCGTGGATCCCGATGGGGTCGTCCCCGACGGTGGCACGCCACCGTTCGATCAGCGTTCCCCCACCCGGCCGCGATCGGGTAGCTCTGGTATTCACAGAGCCGGGCGTGGGAAGCCTGGGTGGCGGTGCGTCCGGTGGGATCGTGTTCGGTGATTGGCTCGTCGGCGGCTCGTCCCCCGGTGCAGCGGAAGAAAAATTGCCGCTGCGTGTTCCGTCGGTTGCGGCGCAGTCGGTGTCCGATGGTTCGTTGTCCGCTGTGTCCGGATCATCGTGCTCGGGGGCCCTGTCGCCGTCGCGCGGCGTCAGGCATGTCGCGCACTCGCACAGCAGTGTCTCCCCGCGCATCAAGGCGGTCTGAGCGTCGGCCCGTCGTTGGTCGTCCGACCGCGGATCCTCCGGGTGCAGGCGTATGACCTCGGCGTCGATCCGCGCAAGTTGTTCGTCGGCTTCGCCGTCGGTCATCAGTGTGGTCAGGCTCGACAGTCCTCGTGCCCGGCGACGAAGGCGGATTCGCTTCTCGGTGCGTGCGGCACGCTTGCGTACCGCACGGTCCCAGTCGGCATCGGCCTCGATGAGCAGTCGATCGATTTCGCGGCCCAGAGCTCCCGGTGCCATCTCCCGGGCGGCCTTGAGAATCTCGGTCTCCAGGGCAACGGCCGTCTCCGGACGGGCATGAAGTAGATGATCGTGGATCGTTCTGACTCGCTCCAGATCGAGGGCACCGTCGATGAAGCCCTGACGCACGAGAGGGCGCAGTTGACGCCACATCTGCACCTTGTTGTTGATGGCGGCAAACGTGGACGACAGAGCCGCCGCCAGTTCACAGACTGCCGAGTTGAACAGATCTCTCTCGGTGACCCCGGTGTCCGACGGTGACGCGCCGGCCGTTCGGCTGCGGACATACTCGTCCAGCAGAGCAAGTTCCGAAGCGACGGCAGCGTTGATCGTCCGTCGCGCTCCCAGAACGTCGGCGAGCGGAGAATGGTCCCCCGTCACCCACACCGCTTTCCGTAGCCCCATGTCACCCCCCAGCGACTGAAGATCGAACACGTATTCGATCCACTGCGGCAAGTGTAGAACAGGGCACCGACACATTCTTCGGCGCTGGCAGGAGGCGTCAGACCGCGCTGACGGCTCGGGTCACATCGAGTTCGAGTAGGTAGTGATTGACGGCGATTGCAGCCTTCGATCCTGCTGCTGCCGAATTGATGAGCTGGGCGGGGGAATCCGAGACGTTCCCCGCAGCCCACAGGCCGTCGACGCTGGTGAGCCCGGTCGGGTCGGTGGCCACCCAGCCGTTGTCGAGGCGAGTGCATCCGATCGATCGCAGGAGCGCGTCGTTCGGAACGAACGTCGGCCCGACGAACACGACTGTTCGAGGAACGACGGTCCCGTTCGTCAGCTCGATGCCTATGACGCGACCGTCCTGCACAACGATTCGAGCAACCGGTACGTCGACGATTCCGACGGACCGCGCGTCGAGTCGAAGGCGTTCGTTTTCACTCAGTTCGATGCCGTTGGTGAAGAAGACGACGTCGTCCGACCATTGGCGAATCAGCGACGCCTGGTGGATCGTGAACGGTCGGTTGGATCCGCCGACCACGGCTATCGGCTGATCCCGAACTTCGTAGCCGTGGCAGTACGGACAATGCAGCACTCCCGAGCCCCACTGTTCGTGAACGCCGGGGATATCGGGCAGTTCGTCTCGAAGCCCGGTGGCCACCAAGACCGACCGCGAGTGCCGGGACTCGCCGCCCTCGAGGCGGACCTCGAATCCCTCGTCGAGTCCAATTACTTTGCCGCGCAGAATTTCTCCGCCGTATCGGAGGACTTCCTCGCATCCAGCCCGATGCAACTCCTCGGGTGTGGAACCATCGCGCGAGAGGAAGTTGTGAACATGGTCGGCAGGCGCGTTGCGTGGTTCTTCGGCATCGACAACGATCACCTTTCGGCGGGCGCGAGCCAGAAGTGTCGCGGCACTGAGTCCGGCTGGGCCGCCACCGATTACCACGGTGTCGTACGTCAAGATGCCTCCTCGGTGGTGCGATATGTTGTGAACGTAGCAGAACTGTCAACTAGTTAACAATATTGGTGGTGCCGATGACCGATGCCTCGCTTCGTGAGCTGACCTGTGCACGGTGGGCCGAGTTCAACCCGGAGCTGGACACCTCGCCGATGCAGGTGGTGGCCGAGATCAAGCGCATCGTCGCGCTGCTCGACGTGGCCGTCGAACCGATATACGCCGCGGCCGATGTATCCGTCGCCGAGGTGGAATTGATGGTGCCCCTGCGTTACGCGATCGAACCGGTGACGGCAGCGCGGTTGGCGGAGCTGCTCGGCATGACCCGCGCAGGTGTGAGCAAGACGCTCGGAAAGCTCGAACGCCGCGGCTTTCTGCAGCGCGTGCCCAGCGCCGAAGACCGACGGTCTGCGTCGATCACCCTGACCGATCAGGGGAGGCGCATCGTGGATGATGTATTTCCCCGAGAGCTCGAAGCGCACGGACGATTGTTCGATGCGTTGGGTGCACGTCGAAACCGTGTTCTCGAGGCCCTGACCACGCTCGCCGAGTCGATGGAGTCCGGTCTGCCGTCTCGGTGACGTTCCCGTCGGCCTGTGTCACGGCTACGCTCGCCAACACGTGCGGGGCGATTCGTAAGGCGGACACGATGAACACATTTCAGAAGTCGGCGGCAGGGTTCAACAAGGTCTTCATGGTCGTGATGAAGGCACCGGTGCTCGACAGGGTGCTCGGACGCTCGATGGGCATTTTGACCTACACCGGCCGGAAGTCCGGCAAGAGGATCACATTGCCGCTTGCGATCAGCCGGAAGGGCGAGCACCTGAAGGTCAGGGTGGCGATGCCGGACAAGAAGAGCTGGTGGCGAAATTTCGTGGACGGCGGCGGTCGTGTCGATGTCGACCTCGGCGGCGTCCGGTACTCCGGCCTCGCGACGGCGACCC
Source organism: Rhodococcus sp. 06-1460-1B (assembly GCF_002258475.1). Taxonomy (NCBI): domain Bacteria; kingdom Bacillati; phylum Actinomycetota; class Actinomycetes; order Mycobacteriales; family Nocardiaceae; genus Rhodococcus; species Rhodococcus sp. 06-1460-1B. Next base: position 63,622 of record NZ_NOYS01000033.1, on the reverse strand, counting down.
GTGACGACCGTGGGCGGGTCTCTGTCGATATCGCTGTGGACCACTGACTTGTGTGTCAATAAAGGTTGACAACCCCCTCTCTGTCAACCTACATTGACATTCATGACAGAAGCCACTGCATTGGCCGCCGCGGCCGCCAGTTCCGATCCGGGGGAGGGGTTGCGTGCCGTAGCCGCACTTCGCCGTCTACTCGAACGTCTGGAAGCCGTCCAGGTTCGCAATGCGCGGAATCAGGGATGGGCGTGGCAGGCGATAGCGGATTCGCTGGGTGTCAGCAGGCAGGCCGTTCACAAGAAGCACGGCGGAAAGGGAAGGTAGACAACCATGTTCGAGCGATTCACCACTCAGGCCAGGGCGGTCGTCATCAGTGCCCGGCTGCACGCCCGGGCGTTGCACTCGGAGCGGATCGAACCCATTCATCTCTTCCTCGGTGCGCTCGACAAGGCCGACGAACCGCTCGGGTCTGCGCTGGCCGAGGCGGGGTTCACCCTCGACAACGCGCTCGAGGACGTGCTGTCGAGGGACGCCCGGGCCCTACGGTCCATCGGCATCGACCTTCACGACGTGATCGACACCGTCGAGACTGCGGTGGGGTTCGGAGACGTCGACCATTCGAACGATTCTCACCTGCCGTTCGCGCCGTCGGCCAAGGAAGCGCTGAAGCTGGCCTTGAAGGAGGCCGTCGGATTGCGGGACAGGGAGATCGGCGTCGAGCACATGCTTCTCGGTGTGATCGCAGGTGCCGATCCGTCGTTCACCGAGCTCGTGAGTGTTCGCGGCAGCCTGAACGATCTGCGCGACGCCGTCCTGCTGGTTCGCACGTCGTAGCTCCGAGCCGTTCCGAACCCTACGATGGGCGCCATGAACTTTCTGATTCGGCTCGTGATCAATGCCGTCGCCATCTGGGTTGCCAAGGAATTCGTGGACGGCATCACCGTGACCAGCTCGGGCCGCGGTGACGGGTGGGACATCGTGGTTCTGCTCGGTATCGCGGCCGTGTTGACGATCGTCAACGCATTCATCAGGCCGATGGTGAAGCTGTTGTCGCTGCCGCTGCTGATTCTCACCCTCGGACTGTTCACCCTCGTCATCAATGCGTTGATGCTGGTGTTGACGGGGTGGCTGTCGTCGCAGACCGGTTACGGCCTCGAGATCGTCGGTTTCGCTGCCGCGTTCTGGGGCGCGATCATCATCTCGATCGTGAACTTTCTGCTCGGCGCATTCGTGCCCGAGAAGCGTTAGGCGAACGCCAGCGCCACACCGGTAGCGGCACCCCAAACGAGCATTGCCAGTCCCGAATCACGCAGCGCCGGTATCAATTCGAAGCCGTGAGCGCCGCCGCGAACCGGCGAATTGGCGCGCGCAGCGAGAGGTAGCGCGAGCAGGGCAACCAGTGCCCACGGGGTTCGGGCGGTCAGCGCGACGGTCATGGCGAACGGGACGACCAACAGTGCCAGGTGTAGATAGCGCGTGCGGGTATCGCCCAATCGCACTGCGAGCGTTCGCTTTCCGGATTCGGTATCGGTGGGGATGTCCCGAAGGTTGTTCGCGACGAGTACGGCACTGGAGAAAGATCCGACGGCTACCGCGGCCAGCACGCCCGCCCAGTCGATCTGCTCGGCCTGCACGTATTGGGTGCCGAGCACGGCGACGAGTCCGAAGAACACGAATACGGCAATCTCGCCGAATCCGCTGTAGCCGTAGGGCTTCGAGCCGCCTGTGTAGTACCAGGCACCGGCTATGCAGATCAGGCCGACGATCACCAACCACCAAGCGCTCGTGGCGGCCAGGACAAGACCTGCGACGGCACCGACCGCGAAGCAGCCGATGGCGGCCCGTTTGACGGCTCCTGCCGAGGCGGCCTTGGAGCCGACGAGTCGGAGTGGGCCGACTCGGTCGTCGTCCGTGCCGCGGATTCCGTCGGAGTAGTCGTTGGCGAAGTTGACGCCCACGATTAGCGCCAACGAGACGATCAGTGCCAGTAGAGCCTTCCACCACACGCCTGCGTCCAGGGACACGGCTGCACCGGTGCCGACGAGGACGGGGGCGATAGAGTTGGGGAGCGTTCGGGGTCGCGCCCCTTCGATCCATTGTGCTGTGGTGGCCATGAGCGACGATCTTTCCGTATCTGCCGGGAGGGTGCGGACGCGGCCGGTCAGAATGGCAGGCGCGGCAGTACCGGCAGCGGGATGACAGGCATCTGGACACCGGGGATCTGCGGTAGCGGCACCGTCGGAGCGGGCGGCGGTGGCGGCGGGTTGTAGTGCGGTTGATACTGCACGTACGGCGCGCGGTCGGCGGCTGGAGGTGGTGCAGCGGACGTCGGCGGCGGGGCCGAGATGTCCGGGGTCGGTGACGGGGTGGCGGTGGTGGTCCGTGCAGCCGAGGGTGTCGTGGTCTGCCGGATGCCCTCGTCCACGCTGGCAGGGGTGCTCAGCGGTTGGTCTTCGCTCTCGGAACTCAGGCCCGAGAACAGTCCGACGGCGGCGATGACGCCCACGATCGGTAGCGCGATCAATCCGAGCCGCGCCAACGCCGGTCGGTGCGAGACGACCGGTGCAATGCGGTCGACGTCGACGCGCGCAGCGTGTACGGCCGCCCCACCTGCAACGACGAGTTCTGGTTGCTCGGGGACGATGATCGGCAGCTGCAGAAACCGTTCGAGTGTCGTGCGGACCAGAGGGACATTGCTCGTACCGCCGATGGCGATGACGGCGTCGGGATAGAACTCGGCTTCGAGCCCCAGTTGGCGGACCGTGGTGGCCGCCTGTTCGGTGGCCCGGGCGATCGACAGCTCGAAGATGTGGCGCTCGAGAAGAATGTGTTCGCCGTCGGGCGTGCTGGTGGTCTCGTGCGTGGACAGTGCCTCTTTGATGCCACGGCAGAATGCCGTCAGAGCAGTGTCCTCGTCGTGTGTGTGCGGCTCTCGCACGATGCCGAGGCCCAGTACGTGTTCCCGAACCACCGCGTCGAACGAGGCTCCGCTGATTGCTGTCGTACGAGTCGAGCCGTAGGAGCGGCCGGATTCGACGTCGACGATGTCTATGTCGACACCGGTCTCGCCTGCGTCGAACAGGGCGATGGTGCGGTGCTGGCTGGCCAGGCCGGGACGCAGGTACTCGAGGGCAGCGTCGGTCTCGTCGATCAGATGTACGTCCGAGACGTATTCCTCGGCCAGAGCGTTCGTGATGCGATCACGCTCGTCGGCGGTCCGGTATGCAATGCCCAGCGATTGCGGCGCGTCCGGGCGGTCGACGATTCCGCGAACGACCCGCGCGACGTCCTCGGGGGAGGGGGAGAGCTGCCAGTCGTCGAAGGGAGCGGCGTCTGTCCACGTGCCGTCTTCGGTCGTCCGAGACGTGCGGATGCCGCACGTTCCCAGGGACACACCTACCGACGAACGCATCTCCAACCGGCCTCTCCTGTACGGCGACGTGGACACTGTACCGTCTCGAGGTTTGATTAGAGGTCCAAAACAATCCGAACGTCAGGTCGAGGGTGTTCGACGGGCGGCCTCCGACCCCAATACGACGGACCTCACGACCGGCGACCCGGTGGTGTCAGAGCGGCAGCGATGTCTCTGTCAGTCCGACCCCGCCGGTACCTCGCAGTTTGCGGAACCATTCGAGACCGAACGCTGTGGTCAGTTGTTCGATCGGCATTGCGAGAAACGGCCCGAAATCGCCGACCTGCGTTTCGTGCGCTTCCATCGCGGCCCGCTTGGCCGCGATGACGCTCGACACGTCCACGACAGTGGTGATTTCGGTTTCCGGCAGTCCGAACGACTCCATGTCCGGTGGTGACGCCTCTTCGCTCCAGTGGGGATTGGCTTCCATCAACCTGCGCATGTGGTCACGGTTGGTGGTCGTCTCGTACACGTACGGCGTCTCGGCGATCTCGGCGGCGCGCTTGCCGACGACGTGCACCTGAATGTGGTCGGGGTGGCCGTATCCACCGTTCGGGTCGTAGATGGTGACGACGTCGGCCTGCTCCTCGCGCAACACGTCGGCCAATCGCTTAGCCGCAATGTCGACGTCGACGTTGCAGAACGCCTCCGGGTTGCCGTTCTCCGGCGTGCCGGCCATTCCGGAATCGGCATAGTGCAGGCGAACGACGCGCGCGACGCCCAGGACGGCAGCCGAACGGTCCAATTCGATGTGTCGGCGCTCGGCCAACGTCTCTCCGTCGGCGAGGATGCCGTCGGGATATTCGCCGACGGCACCGTCGGTGGCCGTCACGAGTACGACGCGGTGGCCGGCGTCGGCCGCGAGCCGCATGACGCCGCCCGTGCCGAACACTTCGTCGTCGGGATGCGCGTGGAAGCAGACCAGAACACTCATGGCGTGAATGCTTGCACGTCGAAGTGGGTGCGGCCCAGTCGGCGGGCCAATACGATCTATGGGTGACCACACGGCGGTCGGCCTCGATACGTTCGTATTGGCGGCATTCGCGAGCGGATCGGTACTGCCGCGCACTACATCCGGTGGGGATCTTCTTCGCTCTGGTGTTCTTCGCGCTGTCGATGACTCCGTCTCTGCTACCTCGTGTGTGGTACCTGCAGGCGGTGGCCACGGGGATCAGCGTCGCGATCGGGTACGGCGTGGGGTGCCTCGTTGCCTGGGTGGTCCGGCGCTGCGGAGTGTCACCGAACTGGTCGGAGCAGTGGCGTCGACGTGGTTGGTGGGCGTTGGCCGCGGCTGCGGCGGTGGTGATTCCGCTCTTCCTGATCCTCGGTTCGTGGTGGCAGCAGATCGTGCGCAAGCTGGTCGGCGTGGAGGATCCTGGCCGGCCGCTCTACGTCGCGGTGCTGGTGCTCTCGTTGGTGGTAGCGGTGGCGGTGCTTGCTCTCGGCCGCCTGCTGCGCAGAGCGACTCGGGCACTGACGCGATGGGGCAAGCAGTACGTGCCGAGGCCGGTGGCGCGGATCGCCAGCGTGATCGTCGTTGCCCTGCTGGTGGTGTTCGCCGTCAACGGTGCACTGATTCGGGGAATTGTGGCCGTCGCGGAAAAGTCGGCCTCGACCGCCGATCGCGGCAACCACGATGGGGTGGAAAAGCCTGATGTAGCAGAACTTTCGGGGTCCGATGCGTCGAACGAGGACTGGGAGTCGCTGGGTCAGGAGGGTCGACGGTTCGTCGTCTCGGGAGCATCGCCCGACGAGATCGGCGAGTTCACCGGAAGGCCTGCAGTGCAACCGATCCGCGTGTACGCCGGTGTCGAGTCGGCCGAAACGGTCGAGGGTGTGGCAGAGCGGGTGGTGGCCGAACTCGAACGCACGGATGCGTTTTCTCGGGCCGTGCTTGGTGTCGCGACCACCACCGGACGCGGATGGGTCAACGAATCCGTGGCTCGTCCACTGGAATACCTGTTCGACGGCAATTCGGCGATTGCGTCGATGCAGTACTCGTTCCTGCCGAGCCCGATGGCATTTCTGGCCGATCGGCAGACCCCGCAGGATGCCGGACGAGCCCTGTTCGAGGCGATCTACGCGGTGTGGAGCGAACTCCCGGAAGATTCACGACCCAAATTGGTGTTGTTCGGCGAGAGCCTCGGCGCCTACGGCGGGCAGGATGCATTCAGCGGTGCGCAGGACATGATCGCGCGCATCGACGGTGCTCTGTGGGTCGGCAACCCCAATTTCACGCCTCAGTGGGCGCGTATCACGAGCGGACGTGACGCCGGTTCCCGCGAGATCCTGCCTGTCATCGACGGCGGCGAACACGTCCGTTTCGCCGGGTCTTCCGGGGATCTCGACATCGGTGGTCCGTGGGAAGAGCCGCGAATCGTATACTGGCAGCACGCATCCGACCCGATCGTGTGGTGGTCACCCGATCTGATCCTCGGTAGGCCCGACTGGCTGCGGGAACCGCGCGGCACCGACGTCGATCCGGGCGTGCAGTGGTTCCCGTTCGTGACGTTCTGGCAATTGACCTTCGACCAGGTGTTCTCCACCGACGTCGACGACGGGCACGGCCACAGCTACGGAGCCGACGCAGTGCGCATGTGGGCCGACATTCTCGAACCGCCGGGATGGTCCGACGCCGACGTCGAGCGGCTGTACCTCGAAATGGCGGGTTGACATCGGTGCCGGAGAACGACGAGGTCGGCCAGGTGTTGGAGCTGGAGCGGCAGTTGCAGCGGGCCGAAACCCGGCGTGACAGAGGCAGACTCGTGGCGCTGCTCGCGGACGATTTCGTCGAGATCGGAGCGTCGGGGGTGGTGTGGACCAAGCAATCGACACTCGAGCTGTTGGGCGGAGAAAGTGCGGACGACGGCATCATCGAGGTCCACGACTTCTCCGGACGGATACTGGGCGCGGGTGTCGTTCTGGTGCAGTGGACGTCACGACGGTCGGAACGTCGAGCCCGTCGATCGTCGATCTGGCGACGCGCCCCCGATGGATGGGAACTGGTGCATCACCAAGGCACACCTGTGGTCGACGGTCCGCCGGATCGGACGGGGTAGCCGAACCCGGGGACGCAACGTGGATTTCTGCGTCCCCGGGTTGCAGGGTCAGGCAGTCACGACGACGAATTCATTGGGCGTGACATCGAGTTGCTTGCTCTCGGTGACGTTTCCGGTGGTGAGGTCGACGGCGTGGATGCTGTTGCCGGCCGGTTCGGTGACGTAGGCGGTGTCACCCGCGATGGAGATGCCGGGGTGGGCGTCCTGGTATTTCGCGGGACCTTCCCAGGCGTCGATGACGGGGTACGAGGCGGTGAATGTCTTTGTCGTCGGATCGAATACGTGGACTGCGCCGTCCGATCCGATGATGTAGGCCAGGTCGCCGGGGCCTCGGGCGACTCCGCGCCAGGTGTATTCGGCACCGTCGGGGAGCTTCACGACGTCGAGGGTCTTGGCCGCGGGGTCGATGACGGTGACCGCGTGTAGGAGTGAGCCCTCTGCGTCCGGGTCGTCCTTGTAGTCTCCGACGATGAGGGGGCTGGTCTCGCTCACGTACGCGTTGCCCGTCCGCCCGTAGGGCTGGTCCGGGGCGTCGAGCTTGGTTATCTGGCCCTTGTCGTAGATCAGAGCGCCGTTCTCGCAACCGAAGACGACGATCTCGCCTTTCGCTGTTCCCTCTCCGTGGACGCCGGGGCACTGATCGTTTTTGGCGACGACCGCGCCCGATGCGTCACGAACCTCGATGCCGGTGCGGCCGTTCGAGTTCCCGACCGTGGTGAGAAACGTGCCGTCTTCGAGGACGATCGAGACGCCGTGGTGCGCGTCGACACCGGGGATGCTCTCGGTCTCCGGGAGCCCGTCTGCGGATTCGAGTGCTGCGGTGTCGAAGATCGTGGTGTCGCTGGTGCCGTCGGCGTACAGGATGGTCTTGCCGCCGTGTCGTACGACGTGACCGGGCTTTTCGGCTTCGAAGACGGTGTCGGTCAGTTGCGGTTGCTCGGTCGTCCCGGCCGCGGTGTCGAGCACACGGAAGCCCTCGCTCGTGGTGACCATGACGTTGCGGTCGTCGCCGGCGAGGTTGAGGCGCGTGTACTCCTCGGAGTCGAAATCAGCGACGGTCTCGAACGTGTCGGCGTCGAGCACCCGAAGGCCGCCTTCGTAGGACACTGCGACCCGTGGCCCGGCCGCAATCGATGTGGATTCGGCCGCGGGTGTGGTGCCGGAGGAGCAGGCCGCCAGGGTCGCTACCGCACCGAGGGCGAGCGCGGTGACGCTCACCCTTCGTAAATGGTTGACACGCATGATTGTTCCTTTTCTGTGTGACGAATCGGTCAGCTGGTGAGTCCATCGGAGATGCGCTCGGTGTTGACGCGCATCATGGTGAGGTAGTCGGGGGCACCGCCGTCGGGTGCGGTGAGGGATTCGGTGAACAGTTCGATCACAGCGACGCGAATGTCGGCCTCGCTCGCCAAGGCCTGGACGAGACGATCCGGAGAAGACGATTCCGCGAATATCGCGGGAACACCGGTCTTTTCGATGGCTCCGACGAGTTCGGCCAGATCGGAAGCGGACGGTGCCGCCAGGGTGGTGCCGCCGGGAATGGCTGCCCCGATCACCGTGAAATCGAAACGGTCTGCGAGATAACCGAATACATGGTGATTGGTGACGAGTGCGCGGCGCTGCTCCGGGATCGCAGCGAAGGTGGCGCTCATGTCGTCGTCGAGCCCCTTCAACTGCAGCAGGTAACCTGCTGTGCGGTCGGCTATCTCGGCAGAATCGACACCGTCCAGCCCGGCGAGCGCCGGCTCGAGGGCATCGACGACGGCTGTCATGCGCGCGGGATCGGTCCAGAAGTGCGAATCGGGACTGCCTGCGGCGTCCCCTTCCGTGTACTCGAGGACGTCGATGGCGTCGCCCGCGACGAAGGTGAGCACGTTCTCCGCCGCTGCCTCGTCGAGATGTTGCTGTAGACCTTCTTCGAGGCCGAGACCATTGGAGACGATCAGGTCTGCCGTGCGTAGGCGGGCCCCTTCCTGCGCCGAGATCTCGAAGGAATGCGGGTCGGCGTTCGGCTTCATCAGCGTCACCACGTCTGCCTCGTCGCCGACGAGCTGCTGCACGACGTCGCCGAGGATGTTCGTGGACACGATCACCACCGGGCGGTCGTCACCGTCGGCGGAGCAGCCGCTCAGGCACAGTCCGATTGCTGCGGCCACCGCCACTGCCGATGAGAAGCGGCTGACGCGTCCGCTCGTCATCGTCCGGTCTCCGCGGTGAAGGCCGGTTCGGTGGCGGTGTCGAAGGTCCGCGCTATGCGGGCACCGTCGGCGTAGTCGATCTCGTACAGCCGTCGTTCGGTCGGGGCGCTGAGATAGGCGCGCTGATCGTCGGCGACGAGAGTCGGGGACGCGCCGGCCTCGAGTGATTCGGCCACCAGCGGTTCGGTTTCGGCCAGAATTGCACCGTTGTTGCCGTCGAGTATCAGGACTCGGCCATCCTCGGTGAGGGCCAGCACGTGCTCGTCCGCATCGTCCACGGCGGTGACGTGCACCAGGGGTGCCGGTGCCGGGAGTAGGGACCACGACCGTTCGCGGGTATCCAGCATCCAAATGCCCTCTGCACCGGCAGAACCTGCGACCGTGGGGCGGCCCTCGCGGTTGTCGAACGACGTCGCTGCCGCGGCGGTAGCGCCGGCCGGGTAGGGGATTCTCTCGACCGCCAATTCGTCACCGGTGGCCGAGGCGAGCAGTGCGCCGTCTGCGCACCCGATCACGGCACCGACCCTGGTGGTGATCGTGCCGCGGGCCTGCGGGCACGGCTCGACCGGCCCGGTGCGTTCGCCGTCGGCGGTGTACCCGACGACCGAGGTCGACGGACCGGATCCCTCGGTCACGAGCGCGAAAGTGCCGACGGGAACGACCATTCCGGCACCGGGCGTGGTGACCTTTCGGAATCGTTCCACGACTGTGCCTTTCGACAGGGCCTCGGTGTCGAGCAGCACAGCCTCGCCGGAGTCGGCAAAGAACAGTCCGGTACTTCCCGAAGTCGAAAGGTTGGACGTGGCAACGGTTGCCGTACCTGAGCCGCCGACCGTGCCGAGCAGTCGAGGCTCGCTGCGGTAGTAGTGAAAATGGTCGACGTGGTCCCAGGTCCAGACCCCGCTGTCGACGATCTCGACGCCCGCGTCGGTCTGCACGAACAGGTAGCGGCCGTCGGTGTGCAGAGCCTGCGGGGCTCCGATCGTCCCGAGATCGGTGACGGTGTCGTCGAGCAGATCGCGATGGGACACCCGCCCCGTCGGGTCCACGGACGTGAGCCCGAGCCGCGGTTCGGCGAGTTCGGCGGCACCGGCTATTGCCCCGTGGCCTTCGCCTGCGGGTTCGTCCGTGCGTGGCACGTTCGTCTCCGAGGAACAGGCCGTCGATGCGAGAACGAGGGCACCGACGGCGATTGTGGTGGTCAGGATGCGGGGGCGCACGTGTTCCTTTCGGGTGAAGTGGGGCGAGGACGGATGGCGGTGACGGCACTGCGTATCGCGTACGACAGGCCGGACACTGCGATCGCGGTCGCCGCCACGGAGGCACCGGCGGCGGTGGCCGCGTGCCAGGAGATCAGTAGGCCGCCGAACACGGACAACACGCCGAGGACGGCCGCCACCAGCATTCGAGTGGGAATGCGGGTGGTCCACTGCCCGGCGGCGACGGCAGGGGCGAGCAACAGTCCGACGACCAGCAGCGAGCCGACGGCTTGGTACGACGCGACGACTGCCAGCGTCACGAGTGCGACGAGAACTGCTTGAGCCGAGCGCGGCCCGAGTCCGAGCACCGAGGCAATTCGGGGGTCCAGCGCAACGGCGACCAGCGGTCGATGAAACAGCGCCGCGACGGCGACTCCGAGTGCGGCCGCTCCGGCCAGGAGATAGAGGTCCGTGTGCGAGATGGCAAGAATGTCGCCGAACAGTATGGACGTGGCGTCGGTGGCGAAGCTCCCCGAGTGGGAGATGACGATGACGCCGAGCGCCAACATGGACACGAACAACATCCCGATGCTCGTGTCGTAGGACAGTGTTCCGCGGCGTTGCAGCGCGGTGATCCCGAGGCTCATGGCGACCGCGCTCAGTGCGCCGCCGATCATCACCGGAACTCCGAAAACGGTCGCGAGAGCGACACCGGGCAGCATTCCGTGTGCGAGCGCCTCACCCAGAAATGCCATGCCGCGGATCACCACCCACGTTCCGACCACCCCGCACAGCACGGCGACCAGGGCTCCGCCGAACAGGGCGCGTTGTACGAAACCGAGGGCGAACGGCTCGAACAGCGCGTCGATTGTCTGAAATGGCACATTCGGGAGCCTAATGAGATTGATAACGATATTCAAAATCGTATAGTGGCAATATGAACACCTCAGCTGTCAGCGCGTCGTCCGAGTTCGCTCGCCTCCGGGGCGTCCGCGTCGAGTTCTCCGGCCACACGGCACTCGCAGGCGTCGATCTGGACCTGTTACCCGGTCGGCTCATGGCCATCGCAGGGCCGAACGGTGCCGGCAAGTCCACGTTGCTCGAGGTGGTCGCCGGCACCCGGCCACTGACGGGCGGGACCCGAAGCGCAACTCGCGCAATTGCATTCGTTCCGCAGCGCGCTGCTGTGCCGGATAGGTTGCCGTTGACCGTATGGGACGTCGTGGCAGTGGGTGCGTGGGGACGCCTCGGCCGGTGGCGTCCGATGAACACCGAGGCTCGGGCATCGGTGCGCGACGCCCTCGAGCGCCTCGACATCGCGGAACTGACCGGCATGCCGTTCGCCGACCTGTCCGGAGGGCAGCGTCAGCGCACCCTACTGGCTCAGGGTGTGGCCCGCCGGGCCGATCTCCTGTTGCTCGACGAACCCACGACAGGTCTCGACGCCGCCAGTGGACAACGGATTCGAGCCGTCATGCGTGAGGAGACGATGCGTGGAGTTGCCGTTGCGTGTGTGTCTCACGATCCCGAGGTGTTGGCCGCGGCCGACGAAGTGGTGCGACTCGAGGACGGTCGAATCGTCTTCTGACGGATACGCGCGTCGGGTGCTCTCACCGCGCCGCCAACTCGGCTCGCAATCCTGCGCGGTCCAGTTTTCCCGGACCCCGCGTCGGCAGTGCGTCGACGAGGAACAGCTCCCGCGGTGCAGCGGTGGCATCGAGCGACTGCTCGACGTGAGAGCGCAACTCCGCCAACGTCACCGGCGCAGAGGCAACCACTGCTACCACCACCTTCTGGCCGAGGCGCTCATCCGGCAATCCGACGACAGCGCACTCGCGGACAGCGGGATGCGTTGCCAGCGCGGCTTCGACCACCTGTGGTACGACGGTCAAGCCGCCCGTCGAGATGGCCTCGTCGAGTCGACCGGTGATGCTCAGCACCCCGTCGATCATCGTGCCTGCGTCGTCCGTGCGGAACCATCCCGGCTCGGCGAATGCCGGATGGTCCGGTAATCCGCGATAGCCCGAGGCCAGAGTCCGCCCGCCCAGAACCACTCGTCCGTCGTCGATCCGAACGACGGTGCTGTGCAACGGAACTCCGTCGTACACACAGCCGCCCGCGGTTTCGCTCATGCCGTAGGTGCGTACCAATCGAACACCCGCGGCAAGGGCTCTCTCGCGCAACGGAATCGGCGTGGCAGCGCCGCCGAGCAACACGGCGTCCAGCGATGCCAGTGCAGCAGTGGCCTCGGGGTTCTCGAGTGCTTTGACCAACTGGCCGGGCACCAGGGAGGTGTAGCGCAGCGGACCCGACATCCGTCCCACGGCCTCGACCAAGGCGGCCGGGTCGAAGCCGGCAGAGACGTCCATGATCACCGGCGACGTGCCGGCGAGCACGCTGCGCAGCAACACCTGCATCCCGGCGATGTGGTGTGCGGGCAGAGCCAGCAGCCACGAGCCGGGGCCGCCGAGGCGCTCCTCGGTTGCCGTCGCCGACGCGACCAGTGCGGACGCAGACAGCATGGCACCCTTGGGAATTCCCGTCGTCCCCGATGTCGCGACGACCAATGCGACGTCGTCGTCGATGGGGGTTCCGGGGGCCAACGCGTCGTGCAGGCGACGGATCTCGCGTGGATCGTCGGCGGGGACGGGGAGGACGGCGGGGCCGTCGCCGGCCAGCAGACGGCTCAGCCGCGGCAGGATGTCTGCCGCGGCCGAGCCTGCTGGAATGGGAACGCTCTCGAGCACACTGGCGAGATTAGTCCTTGCGCCGGATCGTGAACGGGTCGGCCAGAGGCCAACCCCCGGCGGCGAGGTTCGCGCGCACCCGATTGACGTCCTCTTCTCGGGGCAGCTCGTTGGTGACCTTGGTGATGGTGACGGAAATTCCGGCCTTGTCGGCAGGTAGCTGGCCGTCGGCGATGAGGGCATCCATCACCGACTGCACTTCGTCGTCGGACAGTCGCCGATTCAGAAGGGCAAGGAGGGGAACGTAATCCGCTTCGGGTACCCCGTCGGGATACCCGCCGCGGAGCCACTCGACGATCGAGTGGAGAAACGACGGGACCGCCATGGTCTTACAGGGCAGCCGGATCCGCGAGCGGCCAGCCACCGGCGGCCAGTCGTGCCGAGACACGGGAGATGTCCTCGGCCGTCGGCTCGGCGTCGATCTGGTCGCGGATGTACGTCGCGATCTCCTCGGTCGAAATGGCACCGTCGTCGAGTGCACCGTTGGCGGGAGAGACGAGTTCGAGAACGATCTCCTGCACCTGAGCGTCGGTGAGTGCGGCGCGGCGCAGAAGGGCGACGAGCGGGAATCGGTCCTTGGGCGGAACGCCCTCGGGGTATCCGGCTCGGAGCCATTCGAGCACCGAGGCCGGGAATGCGGTCTTGGTGGAGTCGGTCATGAGAGCTGTACCCCTTCTCGGGTGTGTCAGAAGACGGAGATGCCGAATGTGCTGTCGAGGAAGTTCTTCATGATGAAGAGAATTCCGGCCACGATCGCGACGACGACCACTGCGAAACAGAGGACGGCCGCGGCGGTGGCGACTGCGGGTCGGGCCACGCGTGTGGTGCCCGAGGCAGTGGCCTCGTCCGAGGGCTCACCGACCGAGAGTGCCTTGAGTCCGAAAGCGAAGATCGCGGGCAGTCCGGCACCGAGCAGCAGGCCGACGAGAACAACCTGCCAGAGCGAATCGAGTGTGTGCTTCAGGGTTTCCATGTTGTTCAGACCTTCGCGGGGGAGTCGGTTTCGGCGGCGGCAGGAACGAGTCCGCCGTCCCATTCGGCGTTCACGTTGTCCGGATCGACGGGTTCGCGGCGCGAGCGGATGTACATGACGGTGGCCAGTCCGACGAGAATGGCGAAGACCACGAGGATGCCGGGCAGACCGCCGATCGTGTGGGCGAGCAGCCAGCATGCAGCGCCGACCACGCCGGCGAGCGGCAAGGTGATGACCCAGGCGACGGCCATGCGTCCTGCGACGTTCCAGCGCACGGCGGCACCGGGCTTTCCGAGTCCCGATCCGAGGATCGAGCCGGTCGCGACCTGCGTGGTCGAGAGCGGGAGGCCGAGGTGGCTCGACGTCAGAATGATTGCCGCAGACGAGGACTCGGCTGCCATGCCCTGCGGGGATGCGATCTCGACGAGGCCCTTACCGAGGGTGCGGATGACGCGCCAGCCGCCGAGGTAGGTGCCCAACGCGATGGCGAGGGCGCACGTGACCTTGACCCACAGGGGCATCTCGGCGTCCGGCGAGACGGTCCCGTACGCGACGAGCGCCAGGAAGATCACGCCCATCGTCTTCTGGGCGTCGTTGGTGCCGTGGGCGAGCGAGACGAGTGAGGCCGAACCGATCTGGCCCCAACGGAATCCGCGCTCCTTGGACTTCTCGGGAACTGCGTTGGTGATGCGGTAGATGATCCAGGTGCCGACGGTGGCGACGAGGCCGGCGACGATGGGGGCCAGCACGGCGGGCAACACGATCTTGCTCCACACCCCGTCCCACACGACGCCGCTGGTTCCCAGGCCCGCCATCGTGGCACCGATGAGGCCGCCGAACAGTGCGTGCGAGCTGCTCGACGGGATGCCGAGCAGCCAGGTGGCGAGGTTCCACAGAATGCCGCCGACGAGGCCGGCGAAGATGATGGTCAGCAGGGCCTGGCCGCCGGTGTCGCCGAGATTGACGATCCCCTTCGCGACGGTGGCTGCGACCTCTACGGACAGGAAGGCGCCGACCAGGTTGAGGACGGCAGACAGGGTGACCGCGACCTTGGGCTTCAATGCCCCCGTTGCGATCGACGTCGCCATGGCGTTGGCGGTGTCGTGGAAACCGTTGGTGAAGTCGAAGGCCAGGGCCGTCACGACCACCACGAGAAGTACGAGAAATTCAGCGCTCACGGTGGAAAGTGTGGGACACGAACGGTCATTGGAGGAAATTTCTTGCGAAGTGTTCTTCTCGGGTGCCGCGAAGTCGTCTCCAGTTCACCTCCAGTTCACCTTTTTGCCTTATATGTCCACTTCGTCTGTGGCGTAGCGCACGGCGGTGGTCTCCTCCGGTCGAAGCATTGTGGAACAGTGGACGACGTGAAGGGATCGGGTATGGATGATGCGGTGTCGGCCGCCCTGTCGTACTTCGATTCCGTCGATCCGGCTCTTGCCGCCGACGCCCGGCTCGGGTGGGACGGACTGGCCGCGGTGTCGCCGCCTGCGGGGCCGACACAGCATTCCGTACAGACATTTCTGTGGATCTATCTGCGCCACGCGGCCGAGGGCCCCGATCGGGCCGTCGACATCGCCCGAGCGCTCGGGGATCTGCTCGAGCGGCTGGGACGCGTCGCGTATGCGGAGATCGCACGCAGCGGCGTGACGGACGAGCTCGTACGTGCCACCGACGATGCGATCTGGCTGCAGCAGTATCGCGCCGCCACCGAGCAATCCGGTATCGGAGCAGTCGACACCGAGTTGGTGACGTGGCAGGACGGTCCGACCGGGGTCGAGCGGGCCATCGTCGAAAAGATCGGTGAGACACTCGAAGTGGCGACCATTGCCGGTGAGTTCGAGCCGTCGAAGCCCGGCGGCAGGCCGCTGGGAGTCACCGCACGGGCGACGCGTCGTCGCGGCGTGACCGACGCGGTGCTGACCTCGGAGCAGGGCAAGAACGGCACCGACGACGTTCTGCTCGAACAACTTCTCGACCACCGCATCGAACTGTGGAGCAGTTACAGCGCTCCACGCGCCGAGCTCTACCTGGGCTTGCGCGAGGCGCTGCACGAGGCGGTCGAGCCGGTGTACGGGTGCGTGCGCAGACTCGAGAGCTTCATCGGCTGCATCGGCGACGGCGTGGCGCTGACCGATGCCGGGTATCTGCCGGACGATCTGGTGGCGCGGATCGCTCGCACCGTCTTTCCGGTAGCCGAGCGTCCGCAGTTCGTCGGACGCGAACTCGATACCGACAAGGTCCTCGCTCTCCGGCGTCTGGTGATGCGACTTCGGTTGATGCGGCGCTCCGCAGGCAGGCTGGTTCCGACGACGCGCACCCGGCAGCTGAGCTCGGACGGATTGTGGCGCGTGCTCACCGGGGGAATCGTCGGCAGCGACTACCACCCCGACTCGATCGCTGCGGAGGTTCTCCTGGCCCGGATGATCCTGGGCAACGACATCGCCGACGCTCAGGCGACTGCCGACGATTCGGCGCGACTGTTGCGTGCGGAGGGATGGACCCATGCGGGGGAGGAGCCGGAGTCGGAGCACGCCGAGACTCTGGCGGACACGTTGATCGCAGAACTCGACGCTCTCGGAGCGTTCCGCTCGGCCGACAACCGCGTCGCAACCGACGAAGGCGCACGGGTGGCCGCGGCTGTGTTGCGTCATCGGCTCCTGCACACACGCTTCCCGGCATTGTGACGAGCTCGAGATGGGGTTTGCC
Source organism: Rhodococcus sp. 06-1460-1B (assembly GCF_002258475.1). Classification (NCBI taxonomy): domain Bacteria; kingdom Bacillati; phylum Actinomycetota; class Actinomycetes; order Mycobacteriales; family Nocardiaceae; genus Rhodococcus; species Rhodococcus sp. 06-1460-1B. The sequence continues at coordinate 47,334 of NZ_NOYS01000033.1, read as the reverse complement.
TGCGGTCTGCCGTTCGTGCACGGTTAAACTCGGTTCCACGCGGGTCGAGAGCGTGCCCGGATGTCGGCTGCGAGGAGATGCTGGTGGACGGTGAGGTGCACGACACCGCACGCTCCCAGTCTCGGCGGCAGAGCGACTCGGCTCGCCGCTACCTCGATCTGGAAGCAACCACACCCGCGTTGCGCTCCACCGTCGAATTCGCGGCACGCAGTGTCGGATTCGCCATCGCCCAGCTGAACGTGTTGGACGAGGACACCCAGTACACACTGGTCAACATCGGCGGTCCGCCGATGTCCACCGTGGTGCGGGCCGACACCCTGTGCGACGACGTGGTGCGCACGGGAGTGCCTGCGGTCGTCGCCCACGGCCGGGTCGATGCGACCACCCGGCAACGCGCGCTGCTCGACGAGAACGGCATCGAGTCCTATGCCTCGGTTCCGCTTCGCGGACGAGAAGGTCTGGTGATCGGCACTCTGTGCTTGCTCGACCGCACTTCGAGGCCCCTCTCCAACGACCAGATGCAGGAGCTCGAACAGTTCGCGTCCGTCCTCGAGGAGCAGCTCGATCTGCATCGGCGGGTCGGCTCGGGATCCACCCGACTCGGCAGCGACAACGACATCGCCGACTCCCTCGCCGACGGTCACATCGTGCCGTGGTTCCAGTCGATCGTGGACCTACGGACAGAGGAGATCGTCGGCTTCGAGGCATTGGCGCGTTGGCACCATCCCACTCGGGGTCTGGTGGTGCCCGCGGACTTCGTGCCGTTCGCCGAGGCGAGTGAACTGATCATCGACGTGGATCTGAGCGTGCTCGCGCAGGCGGCCGCGGAGATGAAGAAGTGGCACGTACACCGACCGGACCTGCGGCTGACCGTCAACATTTCCGGACGTCATCTGGCGCATCCGGACGGCGTCGGCCAACTCGAACGTGCGATCGCGTCGACCGAGGTGTCGCCGAAATCCATTTCGCTCGAACTCACCGAGACCTCGTCGGTGACGCCAGGGCCGTTGCTGCGCAAGCACATCGACGACGTGCACCGGCTGGGTTTCCGCGTCCTGCTCGACGACTTCGGCTCCGGCTGGTCGTCTCTCGAACGTTTGGTGACGTTGCAACCGGACGGCATCAAGATCGACGGACATCTGACACGGTTCATCGACACCGTGGCCGGTCGGGCGATGATCAAGTCGTTGGCCTCGGTCGCCAACGATCTGGAGCTGACGATGATCGTCGAGGGGATCGAAAGTCGAGCTCAGGCCGACGCCGCTCTCGATCTCGGATGCACTCTGGCGCAGGGATATCTGTGGTCGAGGCCGCAATCGGCGTCGGCGGTACTGCGAACCGTCTCGGGTGGCTAGCGAGTATCCCGGCGTAGTGGGTGGTCCTGCGGAATCTGCACCAGCACGATGGGGATTCCATCGGGATCCTCGATCCACATCTCGATGAGTCCCCAGGGTTCGGTGGTCGCCGCCCGCACGATCGCAATGCCGGCCTGCTCCAATTCCGCTGTGGCAGAATCGATGTCGCGCACCTGCAGCCACAGTGCCCCGGAGAACGATCCCGACTCCTCGGCGCCGCCGTGCGCTGCGATCTCGATCAACCCTTGGCCTGCGAACAGCACCGTGCCGCCGGGATATTCACGGCACACCGCAAGGGACAGGCCGTCTCGATAGAACTCGAGGGTCTTCCGGTAGTCGACCGGGCGCAGGATGGTACGTGCAGCGAGGATGTCCACCTCGCATGGATATCACGCAACCGACCATCACTGCCGCAGGATGGTCACAGCGGGAGTGGAGCCTGCGGAACGACCCGGATCAGTGGCGTCGATCAGTGGCATCACAGCACCGTCGTGACAATCCGGTTTCCGCCGGCTGCTTTGGCCTCGTACATCATCGAGTCCGCCACCCGCATCGCCCGCGTCACGAGGTCGAGGTTCTGCTCCCACAGGGGTGAACTCGCGTGCAGGATGGCTGCCCCCACGCTGACCGTCACGGCGACGCCGTCGTCGGGATCGCGCATGGCTCGTCGAACACCGTGGATCAACGCATCGATGTGCAGGCGCGACGTCGAGACCACGGCGAGGTATTCCTCGCCGCCGGTGCGCGCGATCACGCCGTATCTCCCCATGTGTGCGCCCAGACGCTCGGCGACGCGAACGATGACGGCGTCTCCCTCCTCGTGCCCGTAGTCGTCGTTGACGGCTTTGAATCGGTCGATGTCCACGACCACGACGGCCGAGCAGCGATCCTCCTCGCGGCCGAGCAACCAGACGTCGTGGATCACCGATTCGAGCCCGCGCCGATTCAGCAACCCGGTGAGCGGGTCGAGCAACGAACTACGGGCGTCGTCGGTCAATACGGTGACCAACAGATGCGAGGTGAGCGGCACCCCGGCGATCGCGAGCAACACCACGTCGGTCCGGAAGATCAGTGACGCGACGTCCACATCGCCGGTGCGGTACGTCGCCGCCGCGGCAGCGACGGTGCACGCCACCGAGAAGACCAGGTGAGCCACCAGCCACCGTGGGCTGACGAAGAACGTGCAGAACGTGCCGATGACGGCGAACAGCGCGCACGTCAAGATCGCATCGGCGATCGGGTTGACGAGGATCGACGACGCGGTGCCCAGATCGGCGAACACCGCGAATGCGACCACCCCGAGACGGCCCGGGAACGGCTTGGCGATCCACGCGGCCGCGACCGCCACCGCCATGACGACCAGGAATGCCTTCCAGCCGATCGCCGCGGCGTTCCGCGTGGCACCGTCGGAGAAGAGGGCCACCACCGCCAGAGCGCCGTAGTTCAGCGTCAGGATCGCCATCACCCATCGGATGAGCTTTCCGGTGGGCCGCGAGTTCTGGAAGTCCGCCATCCAGCGGTAGTCGTACGGCTGCGTGAACCAGGCCCACAGAGCACCCACGGCAGTACCGCGATCGCGGTGATGCGAGTTCGGGGTCACGAAGCGTCAGAAATATCGAGGAAACGGCGACCAGTCGGGCTCGCGCTTCTCCAGGAACGCATCGCGTCCCTCGACGGCCTCGTCGGTCATGTACGCCAGCCGGGTGGCTTCACCGGCGAACAACTGCTGGCCGACGAGACCGTCGTCCTGCAGGTTGAACGCGTACTTGAGCATCCGCTGCGCCTGCGGCGACTTGGCGTTGATCTTCGCGGCCCACTCGATGGCGGTGTTCTCGAGTTCGGCGTGATCGACCACCTTGTTCACCGCGCCCATGCGGTGCATTTCCTCGGCCGAGTACGTCTCGCCGAGGAAGAAGATTTCACGGGCGAACTTCTGGCCGACCATCTTGGCCAGGTACGCACTGCCGTAACCACCGTCGAAGCTGCCCACGTCGGCGTCGGTCTGCTTGAAGCGAGCGTGCTCGCGGCTTGCGAGCGTCAGATCGCACACCACGTGCAAGCTGTGACCGCCACCCGCTGCCCACCCGTTGACGAGACAGATGACGACCTTGGGCATGAAGCGGATCAGCCGCTGCACCTCGAGAATGTGCAGTCGGCCCGCGCGAGCCTTGTCGACCGTCTCGGCCGTTTCACCGTCCGCATACTGGTAGCCACTTCGTCCGCGAATGCGCTGATCGCCGCCGGAACAGAACGCCCAGCCGCCGTCCTTGCTGCTCGGCCCGTTTCCGGTGAGCAGCACCGTTCCCACGTCCGAACTCACGCGTGCGTGTTCGAGCGCGCGGTAGAGCTCGTCGACGGTGTGCGGCCGAAAAGCGTTGCGAATCTCGGGACGATCGAACGCCACCCGCACGGTCGCGTCGGACACGTGGCGGTGATAGGTGATGTCGGTCAGATCTTCGAAGCCGGGAACGGGACGCCACAGTGCGGGAGTGAAGGTCACGTGGGCCAGCTTAACGGTGGCGAGGGCTGAATCCGCTGCGGCCGGGCGGTGCAGCTAGCGTGCAGGTCATGACCGATCCGATGCAGCTCGACCGCAGTTCCGACCCCGATTACGACCACCACGGCGGCTTCCCGCGTTTCGTTCCGGCGAAGGTGGGGCCGGAATACGGACAGTTGCTCGAGGCACTGCGCACGGTCCAGGATCTCGCGGTGTCCACGTCGTTGCCCGCAGACGTCACCGAGGCAGCCGCGAGCAAGACTCGAGAATTGATCGAGTTGTTGGAGCCGCACGTGGTCGCCGAAGGCAAGCAGACCGCGGGGCGGGTACCTGCTCTGCCGGGCCGTGGTTCGCTGCTGCTGCCGCCGTGGATCATCGAGAAATTCGCAGCCGACGGCGTCCGCAGCCGTGGCATGTTCCGTCGCTTCCACCTCGGTGGCAACGCCGCCGCGCACGGCGGCACCCTTCCGCTGCTGTTCGACGACCTCTTCGGCCTGATCCAGCATGCATACGGTCGGCCCATCAGCCGGACCGCATATCTGCACATCAACTACCGCAAGGTGACCCCACTGAACACCGAGTTGGTCGTCGAGGGTGCCGTGGACAAGGTGGAGGGTCGTAAGACGTTCATCAGCGCGAGGCTGACGGATCTGGACGGCAACCTGCTCGCCGACTGCGAGGCACTGATGGTGCAGTTGCTCCCGGGGCAGCAATGATTCCCCCGATCGACGATCTGCTCGACGGTGCGCACGTGCTCTCGATGCCGATGCGGACGAAGTTCCGTGGGATCACCACCCGTGAGGTGATGTTGATTCGTGGTCCCGGTGGGTGGGGTGAATTCTCTCCGTTCCCCGAGTACGACGACGTCGAGTCCGCCCCGTGGTTGGCGTCGGCGATCGAGGCCGCGTGGGATGGCCCGCCGAATGCGGTGCGTCGACGCATCGCGGTCAACGCGACCGTGCCCGCGGTCGACGCCTCCGATGTGGCGGGCGTGCTGAGCCGCTCACCCGGGGCCGAAACGGCGAAGGTGAAAGTGGCCGAGAAGGGGCAGAGCCTGGCCGACGACGTGGCTCGCGTTCGTGCGGTGCGCGAGCTGGTGCCGCGGGTGCGGATCGACGCCAACGGGGGCTGGACCGTCGACGAGGCAATCACTGCGTTGGCTGCTCTCACTGCGGACGGGCCACTCGAATACGCGGAGCAGCCGTGCGCCACGGTTGCCGAGCTCGTCGAGCTGCGCCGCCGGGCTCCGGGAGTTCGGGTGGCCGCGGACGAGAGCATCCGTCGGGCCGAGGATCCGATGAAGGTCGTGCGGGCCGGCGGCGCGGACATCGCGGTACTCAAGGTCGCTCCGCTCGGCGGCATGCGCGCACTGCTCGAACTGGCCGGCGAACTGGGGGAGTACGGCGTGCCGGTGGTCGTGTCGAGTGCACTCGATTCGGCTGTGGGCATCGCCTCCGGGCTCGCCGCTGCCGCCGCGCTGCCGCATCTCGAATTCGCCTGCGGACTGGGGACGGGCAGCCTGTTCGTTCGCGACGTCGCACCGGCACCCGAGGTGGTCGACGGAACGTATCCGGTCCAGAGCGTCGAGCCGGATCCGCACGCGTTGATCGAACTCGGTGCCGACGCCGAGCGCACCCGGTGGTGGATCGAGCGAGTGCGGCGCTGCCACGCACTGCTGCGGTAGTGTTGCGCCCGGTCCGCGTGGGGCCGCCGACACATCTGGGAGGAAGTTCGAAGTGGTTGCTGCACTGAAGGATTCGCTGCTCGACGAGTCGAAGGCCGACGCTCTGCGCGTCGACGTGCTGGCATTGATCGACGCCGAGGTAGCCGACAAGAAGGGCGCGAGTGGCCTCGCGGTCAAGGGGGGCTACGGCGCAGTGAAGAAGGTCGGCCCGTCCTACATCGACAATGCGGTCTCGGCACTGTGGCCCGATTTCGTCGACAAGCTCGACCCGTTCTGGCAGTCGTACAACGCTGCCCCGCAGGGCACGTTCGGTGAGTACCTTGCCGCCAACGGAGATGCCGCGTCCGACGCTCTGCTCTCGGTCACCGATGCGCGCATCGAGGAGACGGACAAGTCCGTCGTCAAGAAGTTCTACGGCAGCCTGCGTGGCTCGGCGAAGAAGAACGTCACCGAGGCATTGCCGCGCGTCGGCGATCTGGTGGCCAAGCACGCCTGAGCGGCTTCGCCGCATGTGAGTGGAAATTCGTAGCAGGCTACGAGGTGGGAGTGGAGCCCGCGGAACGACCCGAGGGCTCCACACTCACATGCGCGTAGCGCTCAAACGCTCCCAATCGGCCTCGGTCTGGTCGGCGTAGAGCCGCGCGAAGCGGCACAGTGCAACGTCGAGTTCATCGGAATCGCCCGTGTATCCCGAGATCATCGACGCGCCGCTGGTGCGAGCGTGTCCCTTCGCCAGTAGTCGACCCACCACCCGCGCGTAGTCCACCAGCGCGGGTGCATCGATCGACGAGAGGTCGATCGTCCCCTTCATGTTGCGGAACTGCCGCACGTAGTACTGCCGTCCGGCGATGGTGCACCACCCCAGCAGTGGATCGCTGACCGTCTGCAGATCCTGCTGGTACTCCACCACGCGTTGTCCCTGATGGTCGTGCCAGGCCGATTCGCCGTGCACATATGGCGCGAGCACCGACCGTCTGGCCTGCTTGAGCTGCAGGAACACGACGTCGTCCGCGCTGGTGCCTTCGAGCAGTGCCACGTACGCCCGGAGCCCGACACTGCCGACTCCGACGACGCGATGCGCGACGTCGATCAACGTGTATCCCCCCAGCACCCGACGCCAATGCGGGGTGAGAGTGCCCAGGTATTGGTCCAGTCCGACGGCCAGCAACTCCTCGTCCTCGGCCGAGATTCGGGTGGTGATCGGCGGCTCCTCGACGATCCTGCGAGTGCCCTCGTGTTCCTCGGTGAATCGCGGCAGGACGCGGTCACTCGTGCGTCGACGCGCTTTCTTGGTGGCGCGTTTGATCTCCTTGCGCAACGATCCCGCGGTGGCGTCCCGTTGCAGTTTCTCGGCCGTCAGCCGTTGGAACGACCGCGACATCAGCGGTTCGTCGGCGAGGCGCGCGACCTCGATTCGATACGCGGACACGCAGGCGGCGACGGCATCGCGGCACCGATCCTCGCTGCGTCCGTTCTGTCGGCCGGCCACCCAGATGCTCGCGGCGAGGCGTCGTAGATCCCATTCCCAGGCACCCGGGTGTGCTTCGTCGAAGTCGTTGAGGTCGATGACGAGGTCGCGTTCGGGGGAGGCGTAGAACCCGAAGTTTCCGAGGTGGGCGTCGCCGCTGATCACCGGGTTGATGCCGGTGGACGGCAGCATCGCGACGTCGCGGGCCATGACGATGGCCGTCCCGCGCAGGAAGCCGTACGGGGATTCGACCATGCGCTCGAGGCGCGTGGGGATGAGCCATTCGATCCGGCCCTGGTGTGAGTACTCGATCTGCTGCACCGGGTCCGGGCGATCCGGTGGCGGTGTCCAGTCGCCCAGCGATGCGATCGGGACCTTGTCGCGCAGGCGTCGACCCAGCTCGTATCGTTCGGCTCGGGGGAGTGGCCGCGCACGCAACGATGCGTACGGCGCGCTGTCGACTGCTGCCGAGTCGGTGACGACGGTATGACCTTTTCCGGAGCCGGGCATGTGAAGTCACACTAATCGAGGGCTACGGGGCGGCTTTACCGAACTTCCAGTATCCGGTGAAGCAGATCCGAGACTTGGGTACGGAACGCTCGTTCACCAGGTATCTACGCAGGCCCGTCGCCAGCCCCTGTTCCCCTGCTACGTAGACGAACGGATCGCCGTCCGGAAGCTCGGCTTTCTGCACCGCGGCCAACGCGGCCTCGCCCGGCTTGGCCAGCAGGTTGGGGCGCACGATCCATTCGATCTCGACGCCTGCGTGCACGTCCTGCTTCTGGATGTCGGCCTCGGTGGGCACTTCGACGAAGGCCTTGACCCGAACGTCGTCCGGCAACGACCGCAGAATGCCGAGAATCGCCGGGGCAGCACTCTCGTCGCCGACGAGCAACTGCCAGCTCGATTGTCCCTCGAACGTGTAGATGCGCCCTTCGTCGAAGATCGCGACGCGATCGCCTGGGACCGCCCTGGTAGCCCACGACGACGCCGGGCCACTGTGACCACCGGTTCCGCCGCCACCATCTACTTCGCCGTGCACCACGAAGTCCACATCCAGCTCCGGGCCGTCGCCGTACGTGCCCTCTCCCTCAGCGCGGTATCGGCTGACCGTGTAGTTGCGGACCGCCGGCTTGGTGTCTTTGGAGAACGTCAGATACTGGGCGTACCAGAGCATCGAGGTGGCGCTGGGGATGCGCGGCTCGTCCTGGCCCGGCTGCGGCAGGAACAGGCGAAACCAGTGGTCGTAGCCCATGTAGCGGAAGTTCGACAACGAATCGCCGCCGAGGGTCACCCGGATGAAGCTGGGGCTGATTCGGTCGCTCCCGAGCACGGTCAGGCGGTAGAACGCGGGGTTCTCCGGTTTGAGGTACTTACCCATGCAGCACAGGTTAGCCGACCCTAAGCTGCGATGGGGTTCCCTCGATTTCTCACTCGGGCCGACCGCGCCGGTAGCGCTGGACCACCTTGGCTCCGACGGGTACTGCGAACAACATCATGAACACGCGGATCACCTGGGCGGCCACGACGAAGGTGACGTTCGCCCCGGTCGACGCGGCGATGGCCAGCACCGCGTACACCCCGCCGGGAGTGGTCGCGAGGTAGCCCTCGTAGCCGCTCGTCCCCGTCGCGGACGCCAGCCACAGGCCGAGCATCGCGCAGCAGACGGTGACGGCGATGATCAACATCAGCGATGCGGGCAAGACCCGCGAGATCGACTTCAAGCTGGCGACGGTGAACCGCAGTCCGGCCTGCCAGCCGATGACGATGTACGCCGCCCACAGCAACAGCGTCGGGACGGACGCGTCGAACGAGACGCCGAGCACGTCGGCGAGCGTGGCGATCATCAGCGGGCCGAGCAGGGCGGGGGCAGGCAGCCGAATCGCCTTGGCCAGCATTACCCCGATGACGCCGCAGACCACGACGAACGCAAGATCGATCCACAGCGCCTCGTGCACGTCGGCGGTGACCGACGATTGTCCGGGTTGGGCGTCGAACACCAGGGTTGCGACCAGCGGCAGCGTCGTGGTCACCAGCACGACACGCAGGTATTGCACCACCGCGACCACGCGTTCGTCGCCGCCCAACTCCTGGGTGATCGCCACCAGTCCCGAGGCTCCGCCCGCGACCAGCGCCAACGAACCGGTCAGTGAATCGATGTCTTTACGAAGCCCCAACAGTGCGCCGGCCGCGATCGACAGCAACAGGGTGCCGATGCATGCCAGCAGTACCGGCAGCCAGGTATCGCCCAGCGAGCTCAGAGTGTCGCTCTGCACGAGCGTGCCGATCTCGACGCCGAGGATTGCCTGCGCCGCCATGCCGAGTCTGCGGGGGAGCGGCGCTCGCTCGGTTCCGGTCGTCGGAGCCCATCCGGCGAGCGCGAACACGATCGCCACCAGAAGTGCAACGAACAACGCAGCCGACGGCACACCGAGCGCATCGGCCCCGACGGTCAGTGCGACCGTGACGAGAACCAGCAGCAGCCAGCGAATCAAGAAGGTCGCTCGATCTCGCGAACCTCGGGCGGCAGTCCCCACTCGGTACGGCCGAGTCGACTGAGCGGTGCGATGGTCTCGAACTCGGGCAGGCCGTCCTCGGCGAGAAATTCCGGTCGAACGGACACTGCGACGACGCTGCCCATGACGACGAAGCAGTTTCCCACCTCGACGACGCGGTGCAGCGTGGCTTCGATGGCGATCGGGGCGGCAGCTACCCGCGGCGGCGTGACGATCGCACTGGGTTCGCTCTCGATGCCGACGGCCTCGAACTCGCTGACGCCGTGCTCGAAGCTCGCCGAGCTGCCGTTGACCTGATCGACCAACGGTGCCGTGGCCAGATTGACGACGAACTCGCCGGTGGCCTCGATGTTGCGCAGACTGTCCTTGCGGGTCACGGACGTGAACTGGACGACCGGCGGTTCCACGGACGAGACGGTGAAGAAGCTGTAGGGCGCGAGGTTCGCCACACCGTCGGCCGAGACCGTGGAGATCCAGGCGATGGGCCTGGGGACCACCGACGCGGTCAGTAGCTGGTAGAAGCGGCGGGAGGAGACCTCGTCGGGCCGGAAGACTGTACGCACGTCTCAATACTGTCAAAGCCCGGTTGCGGCGGCCGACCGGAGCATCTGACACTCTGGAAACTGTGAATCCGTCCACCGCTCAGGCCACTGCAGTCGTCGACGAACTGGCGCGCAGCGGGATCGAAGACGTCGTGCTCTGTCCCGGCTCGCGCAACGCCCCGTTGGCCTTCGCTCTGCAGGAAGCAGACGCGGCCGGACGGCTACGACTGCACATGCGGATCGACGAGCGGACCGCCGGATTCCTGGCCATCGGACTGAGCCTGGGCAGCGGCCAACCTGTCCCGGTGGTGATGACGTCGGGAACAGCGGTGGCGAACCTCGGGCCCGCGGTGCTCGAAGCGAACTACGCCCGGATCCCGCTGATCGTCATCAGTGCCAACCGGCCGTACGAGATGCTCGGCACCGGTGCCAACCAGACCATCGAGCAGTTGGGTCTGTTCGGTTCGCAGGTCCGCGCGACGATCAGCCTCGGGCTCGCCGAGGAAGGACCCAAGCAGAACAGTCAGTGGCGCAGCGCGGTCTCGCGGGTCATCGCTGCTGCGCGAGGTGCGCGCTCGGGCAACGCCGGGCCGGTGCACTTCGACATTCCACTGCGTGAACCGTTGGTTCCCGCCCTCGGCGATCCTGGGGCTCGGCCCGAAGGACGTCCCGACGGGATGCCGTGGACCTCGACCACCCAGGCGACCCTCGACGTCCCGGTCGAACTCGATCTGTCGGTCGACACCGTCGTCGTGTCCGGGCACGGCGGAGCCGTTCGCCCGGAGTTGGCCGGGCTGCCGACCGTTGCCGAGCCGACCGCGCCACTGCACGGAATTGCGTTGCATCCCTTGGCTCTTGCGCAGTTGAAGCCGCGTCAAGCCGTCATCACCGGCCGCCCGACCCTGCACCGGCAGGTGTCGGCGCTGCTCGCGGATCCGGCGGTGGACGTCATCGCGCTCACCACCGGCCCACGCTGGCCCGACGTCTCGGGCAACGTACTGGCCACCGGTACGCGTGCCGTGACCACCGGCGCACCCGATCCCGCGTGGATCGCGCGCTGCGCTGCCGTATCGGAACGCGCTGAAAAGGCTGTGCACCAACAACTTCGAGAGCACCCCAAGCCGGCGGGTCTGCATGTGGCCGACGCGGTGATGTCGGCATTGCAGCCCGGAGATCAGCTGGTGCTCGGAGCCTCCAACCCCGTGCGCGACGCGGCCCTGGTCTCGACTCCGATCCCGGGCGTGAAGGTTCTGTCCAATCGTGGCGTGGCCGGCATCGACGGCACCGTCTCGACGGCCATCGGTGCGGCGATGGCCGGAAAGCGCCGCACGGTGGCGCTTCTCGGTGATCTGACGTTCCTGCACGACGCGGCCGGTCTGCTCATCGGCACCGGCGAGCCGAGTCCGGACGACCTGACGATCGTCGTCGCCAACGACGACGGCGGCGGCATCTTCGAGCTTCTCGAACAGGGCGACCCGCAGTACGCGGGTGTGTTCGAGCGGGTGTTCGGAACACCGCACGGCATGGACCTGGGAGCGTTGTGCGGGGCCTACCGCGTGGAGCACCACCTGGTCGACTTGGCCGATCTGGCAACCGAACTCACCGGCCACGCCGACGGAATCAGGGTGCTGGAAGTGACCACGGAACGGTCCGGGCTACGCGACCTACACGCAGCGATCCGGGCCCGTCTCTAATTCTGTTGCGCAGCAACCCATTCGAGTGTTTCGCCGGTTTCCTGATCGATCATGTCCTTGATCATCTTGTTGATCAGGTCTTCGATCTTGCCGCCGACGAGCGGAATCTTGACGGTCGACTCACCCTTGACGATCAGTTTCGCTCCGGTGCCGTCTGGGCGAAGGGAGAGGGTGCCGTTCACTTTCGCGGGGAGACCCGTGGTGCCGCCGACCAGCGTGCCCTCGGCGTGGTCGCCTTCGAGCGGACCCCAGTGGTCGGTACGCGAGACGATCAGCTTGCCCTTGATGACTTTCGTGACGAACCCGGGCAGTTCGGACGTGCCGACTTCCTCGGTGATGTCCACGGTCAAGCCGCCGTCGTCGTGCTTGGTCATCTCGTACCCGTCCGTCTTCTTCGCCTTGGCGAAGCGAGCGGCCCACTGGTCTTCACTGGTGAGTGCGGCATGCACGTCAGCGGGCGGATTGGACGATTCGACGGTGAACTCGAAGCTGCGCGACATGAGCACAGAGGCTACCGGAGCGGAGGCGAACCGGCCGCGAAGTAACCTGAATGCTGTGACCGACACCGAGAGGGGCAGCCGAACTCTGCACAGAATCCGGCTGGTCGTGCTCGTGGTCGCGGTCGCCATCTCGATTCTGTCGGTCCTCTTGGTGGTCGGTGCCTGGCGAAACGACATCACCATCGACTCCGACAAGGGCGTCGCGACGGCCGAGGTGCTCTCGGCGGGCAAATTGCGTTCGGCGGTCAGTTTCATCACCCCCGACGGCGTGACCCACAATCCCAGACTCGGCGTGCTGTACCCCACCAATCTCGTCGTGGGTCAGCGCATCGAGGTCGAGTACTACAAGGCGGACTCCGACGACAACGACAGCGACAGCGACCTGCTGGTGCGTGTCGCTGGCCGTGACGCCGCGGTAGCGATCGTTCCTGCCGGATCGGTCATCGTCGTCACGTGGCTCATCGCCGGGCCGGCGTTGTTCTGGTTACGTCGCAAGGAGGCCCCGCGCATGAAGGCCAAGCGCATGGAGGTACAGGATGCGTAATGCCAGGCAGTGGGTCATCGCTGCTGTCGCCGCAGTGGCCGGGTTCGCGTTGGTGAACTTCGGCAACATCGCGTCCTCCATCGTGATCATGGTGCTCGTGGTGGTGTTTCTGCTCGTTCTGACGACTCCGGTGCTGTATCCGCGCTCTGTATCCGACGACGCGTCTCGAGTGGCTGCGACCGAGAAATCGGTGCCGCTGATCTACTGGCGTCCCGGTTGCATCTTCTGCCTTCGGCTGCGGGTTGCGCTGTTGCTCCGCGGAAAGAACGCCGTGTGGACGAACATCCGCGCAGATGCTGCTGCCGCAGCGCGGGTTCGGTCGGTGAACGACGGGAACGAGACGGTTCCGACGGTGTTCGTGGGCACCGGACACCGCACCAACCCGAGTCCCTCGTGGGTCGCCCAGCAATTCGTGTGACGTTGGCCCACACGTAACGTCGTCCATGCCTGGGCGACCGCGTGGCCACCCACACTGAGGACCGTGCGAGTAGCCATCGTTGCGGAATCGTTCTTGCCCAACATGAACGGCGTCACCCACTCGGTGATCCGTGTCCTCGAAAATCTCGAGAAGACCGGGCACGACGCCATCGTCGTCGCCCCCGACAACCCGTCGGGACCGCGAGCGGCGACCTGGCACAACGGCGTCCCGGTCCACCGAGTGCCGTCCGTGATGGTGCCGAAGGTCAGCTCCCTGCCCGTCGGTGTTCCTGGCCTCGGGATGGTCTCGGCGCTACGGACCTTCGCGCCCGACGTCGTGCATCTGGCGTCCCCGTTCCTGCTCGGAGCGGGCGGCCTGGCCGCCGCCAACCGCCTCGATGTGCCTGCCGTCGCCGTTTACCAGACCGATGTCGCTGGATTCGCCGCGAGCTACGGCCTCGGCTTGACCTCGAAGGCCGCGTGGCGTTGGACCAGGAGACTGCACCGCGGAGCGGCCCGCACTCTGGCACCGTCCACCTCGGCCGTCGACGCTCTCGAGCAGCACGGCATCCCGCGCGTACACCGGTGGGCCAGGGGAGTGGACGCGGTTCGGTTCGCGCCCTCGGCCGCGTCGGCCACCCTTCGCGGCCGATGGGGAGCCGGCGAGAAGCTGATCGTCGGGTTCGTCGGCAGGCTCGCGCCGGAGAAGCACGTCGAGCGGCTCGCCGTGCTGGCCGCAGATCCGTCGGTTCAGCTGGTGATCGTCGGCGGCGGACCCGATACGGCAGCACTGCAGGCGTTGATGCCGAATGCGATCTTCACCGGGCAACTCGGCGGCGACGAACTCGCGCAGGCCTACGCCAGCTTCGACATCTTCGTCCACCCCGGCGAACACGAAACCTTCTGTCAGGCAGTCCAAGAAGCCCTCGCCAGCGGAGTGCCCGTCATCGGTCCCGACGCCGGCGGACCCCGCGATCTGGTCTCGCACTGCCGCAACGGCTACCTGTTGCCGGTCGACAAGTTCACCGAGCTGCTGCCCAGTGCAGTCGGCGCCCTCGCCGAACCCACCACCCGCGCCCGCTTCGGCAACGCCGCCCGCCGATCGGTTCTGCACCGCACCTGGCCTGCCATCTGCGACGAGCTGATCTCCCACTACTACGACGTGCAAGGCATCACAGCGCCACGGGTGACCGAAGCAGCCTGAGTAAGCTGGAGTTCGTGGCCACGACATCGCGCGCAACCCTGGAAAAAGAGCCCCACGAGGTGGCGTCGATGTTCGACGGCGTCGCCCGCCGCTACGACATCACCAACACCGTTCTGTCGTTCGGCCAGGACCGCAGCTGGCGCAAGCTGACCCGCCGAGCCCTCGATCTGAAGCCCGGCGAGCGGGTCCTGGATCTCGCCGCCGGCACCGGCGTCTCCACCGTCGAACTCGGACGCAGCGGGGCCTGGTGCGTCGCCACCGACTTCTCCAAGGGCATGCTCCGAGCCGGACTCTCCCGCGGAGTGCCGATGGTCGCCGGTGACGCGATGGCGCTTCCGTACGCCGACGCCAGTTTCGACGCCGCCACCATCTCGTTCGGCCTTCGCAACGTCTCCGACTTCGATGCCGGTCTGCGCGAAATCGCCCGAGTCACCAAACCCGGTGGACGTCTTGTGGTCTCGGAATTCTCCACCCCGGTCTTCGGCCCGTTCCGCACGGCATACATGGAGTACCTGATGAAGGCGCTCCCCAAAGTAGCTCGCGCAGTGAGCAGCAACCCCGACGCTTACGTCTATCTCGCCGAGTCCATTCGCGCGTGGCCCACCCAGGAGCAGTTGGCTCAGCGCATCGCCGACGCCGGCTGGACGGACGTGCAGTGGCGCAACCTCACCGGCGGAATCGTGGCTCTGCACAAGGCAATTCGGCCCTGATTCCGCGCGCGGCTACGAAAACGGCGGCCGCGAATCGATTTTCAGTGACGTGGTTCCTGCGGTTCGCCACGTACGAGCGACGAGGTCGCTGTCGGCCTCGGTGACCAGGTTGCCCATGCACCGGACGGCAACTTTCATCAGTGCCCGCGAGCGCATGCCCACCGGACCCGCTGCGGGCAGGAACCTCGGCACGGTCAGCAGTCCGGCGAGGCGTCGAGCAATGGAGAAGGCTTGACCGTAGTGCTCACGCAGCACAGTCGGCCAGGCGTCGGTCAGGTCGGCGTGATCGAGAAGGTCGACCACCATGCGGCCGCCTTCGAGTCCGTAGTCGATGCCCTCACCGTTGAGTGGGTTCACGCACGCTGCGGCGTCACCGATGATCGCCCAGTTCACCCCCGCGACGCCGGAGACCGCCCCGCCCATCGGCAGCAGCGCCGACGCGACCGACCGCAGCTCGCCGGTCAGTTCCCATTCCGACCGCCGCTGCTGGGTGTAGAGGTCCAGCAGGGGACGCAGGGCTCCCGATGCGGGCCGGGTGGCGGTGGCCAGCGTGCCGACGCCGATGTTGATGTTGCCGTCGTTCAGTGGGAAGACCCATCCGTAGCCGGGCTGCAGCGTGCCTGCGCCGTCGCGCAGTTCGAGGTGCGAGCTGATCCATTCGTCGTCGCTGCGCGCAGACGTGATGTACGCGCGGGCGGCGACGCCGAACGCGGTGTCGCGGTGCCACTGGCGTCCGAGTTGCTTGCCCAGCGTGGACCGGACGCCGTCGGCGACGATCAGAGTGCGGCACGCGATGTCGTGGCTGCCTTCGCCGGTCTGCAGCGTCACCGATCGGACCGCATTTCCGTCGCGGGTGACGGACACCGCTTTGGCACCCTCGGCCATCACAGCCCCGGCGTCGACGGCAACGCGGCGGATGCGGTCGTCCAATTCGGTTCGCGGGACGGCACTGCCCACGGCCGGGAAAGATCTGCTCGGCCATTCGAGCTCGAGTTCCTGGCCGAACCCACTCAGGCGCAACCCGCGATTGCGCGCGGTACCGCGAACCCATTCACCCAGGCCCAACCGATCGAGTTCGGCGACCGCGCGCGGAGTCAGCCCGTCGCCGCACGTCTTGTCCCGGGGAAAGACGGCCGCGTCGGCGAGTACGACGTCGCGGCCCGAACGCGCTGCCCACGCTGCCGCGGACGATCCTGCGGGGCCCGCGCCCACGACCAACACATCGGTCGAGGAGGGCAGGGCCGGGTTGGATGAGGTCACAGATCCCAGTATCCCGACTGCCGCGGTGCTGCGCCGTCAGGGCCTTCGGTCGACCGTTGTCGAGGCCCTGCTCGTCGGGCGTGTTCACCGTCGGAGCGGTGACGTCGTTCACTCATTGGCCCTGGAGGGCGCGTCGGGAAGCGACTCGGGCTCGGTTCGGTGAGGGAATAGTCACCTGTGGTAGGCGGCACCGTCGTGCGAGTGTGCACACTAGGTTCACTACGGTAGTACCCGAGCAGCAGTTTCCGTCATCCATCGCCGCTCGACGCCGACGACAGGACAGGGATCAACATCGTGAGTACAGACGACGCGACCGCAGTAACGGTCGTTGCCGGAGTCGACCTGGGTGACCCGGAGCTCGCTCGATCCGTCGCCGACGGTCTCGCGCGCGTCGAAGAGCTGATGATCAGCGAACTGTCCGACGGCGAAGAGTTCCTCACCGAGGCTGCTCTGCATCTGGCGAAGGCCGGCGGCAAGCGATTCCGACCCCTGTTCACCGTGCTGACCGGCCAGCTGGGGCCGTCGCCGACAGATCCGGCGATCGTCACCGCCGCCACCGTGGTCGAGCTGGTGCACTTGGCGACGCTCTATCACGACGACGTCATGGACGAGGCGTCGATGCGCCGCGGAGCCGAGAGCGCGAACTCACGCTGGGGCAACAGTGTGGCCATTCTTGCGGGCGACTACCTGTTCGCACATGCGTCGCGTCTGGTGTCCACCCTCGGACCCGACGCCGTCCGCATCATCGCCGAGACCTTCGCCGAGTTGGTCACCGGGCAGATGCGCGAAACGATCGGGGCCAAGAGCACCGACGATCCCATCGCGCACTACTTGAAGGTCGTGTGGGAGAAGACCGGGTCGCTCATCGCCTCCTGTGGGCGCTTCGGCGGCACGTTCAGTGGCGGCGATGCCGAGCACGTGGGACGCCTCGAGCGCCTCGGTGACGCTGTCGGCACCGCGTTCCAGATCTCCGACGACATCATCGACATCTCCTCGGCCACCGAGCAGTCGGGTAAGACTCCCGGCACCGACCTGCGGGAAGGCGTGCACACCCTGCCGGTGCTGTTCGCGCTCCGCGAGGAAGGTGCCGACGGCGACCGCCTGCGCGAGATCCTGGCCGGCCCGGTCACCGAGGATGCGCTGGTCACCGAGGCCCTGGAGCTGTTGCAGCGGTCACCCGGCATGGTCGCGGCCAAGAAGACCCTCGGCGAGTACGCCGACCGCGCCCACGCCGAGCTCGCACTGCTGCCGCAGGGACCGGCCAACGACGCCCTGGGCCGACTGGTGAACTACACCGTCGAACGCGTGGGGTAGTCGCCCACTCGGTGGTCGGGAACTGCACGTCGGGGTGCCGTCGTTGAATCGGGTAGGAACACCCGGTACGAGGAGGCACCCGTCACGATGAACAGTTACGCCAACGGTGCGAAGACATTCGGCCTGCTGGTCGGGATGTCTGCGCTGATCGTCTTCATCGGGTCGTTGTTCGGTAACTCGATGATTCTGATCGGGTCGATCGTGCTGGCCGTCGGCGTCAACGGCTACGCGTACTTCAACAGCGCGAAGATGGCTCTGAAGTCGATGCACGCGGTGCCGGTGAGTGAGCTCGAACAGCCGGCGATGTACCGGATCGTGCGGGAACTGGCGACAACGGCACATCAGCCGATGCCCGCGCTGTACGTGAGCCCGACCAACAATCCCAACGCGTTCGCCACCGGGCGGAACCCGCGCAACGCAGCCGTGTGCTGCACCGAGGGCATTCTTCGGATCCTCGACGAGCGGGAACTTCGAGCGGTGCTCGGACACGAACTCTCGCACGTCTACAACCGCGACATCCTGATCTCGTCGGTGGCCGGTGCCATGGCGTCGGTCATCTCGGGTCTGGCGAACCTGGCCTTCTTCGCCAACGTCTTCGGCGGACGCGGCAACGGGGGACCGAACCCGCTCGCGCTGCTGTTGGTGTCGATGCTGGGACCCATTGCGGCCAGCCTGGTTCGCCTCGCGGTCTCTCGTTCTCGGGAGTATCAGGCCGATCAGTCCGGTGCCGAGCTGACCGGCGACCCGCTGGCGCTGGCGTCGGCACTGCGAAAGCTCGAGCAGGGGGTGCAGCTGGCACCGCTGCCGCCCGAGCCGCGGCTGGCCGCGGAGTCGCATCTGATGATCGCCAATCCGTTCCGCATCGGCGACAAAGCGGGCGCGCTGTTCGCCACCCACCCGCCGATGGCCGACCGAATCGAGCGGCTCGAGCGCATGGCCGGCCACCGGCCGTACTGAGCGGAGCCTGCGGCATGTGAGTGGAACTTCGTAGTCTGCTACGAGGTTCCACTCACATGCGGCGCTCTACCGGTAGTTGACGAACTGCAGGGCGATGCCGAAGTCCTCGTTCTTGAGCAACTGTTGGATTGCCTGCAGGTCGTCGCGCTTCTTGCTGCTCACGCGCAGCTCGTCGCCCTGGATCTGCGCTTTGACGCCCTTGGGGCCGTCGTCGCGGATCTTCTTGGAGATCTTCTTGGCGTTCTCGGTGCTGATGCCTTGCACGAGTTTGCCGGTGACCTTGTAGACCTTGCCGGACGCGGCCGGGTCGTTGGTCTCGAAAGCCTTGAGCGATACGTCGCGTCGGATCAGTTTCTCCTTGAAGACGTCCAGAGCTGCCTTGACCTTCTCCTCGGATTCGGACGTGATGACGATGGTCTCGGACTCGCCACTGCCGGACCACTCGATGCTGGTGTCCGATCCTCGGAAGTCGAAGCGGGTCGCCAGCTCCTTCGCGGCCTGTCCGAGAGCGTTGTCCACTTCCTGCCGGTCGACTTTGCTCACTACGTCGAAGGACGAATCAGCCACTTCTCACACTCTCCAGTCGAATCGAAAATTTGTTTCTGCGGTGGTGTCGGTCCACATCCCGCTGGGACTTTATCGGCCCGCTACCGACCGTATCCACCCGGTTTGCGTTCCGGGGGGACGTTCGTTGTATTCTTCTCACCGCGCCGAAGACCAGCACGGACTTCGATCGCAGCACGGCAGATTGCCCGAGCGGCCAATGGGAGCGGACTGTAAATCCGTCGGCTTATGCCTACGTAGGTTCGAATCCTACATCTGCCACACCTGGAACCCCGGCGAGAGATTTTCTCGCTGGGGTTTCCATGTGAAGAGGACATATCAGGGCCGCTGACCTCGCAATTTGGCAGTCGGTGCTCGGAATGTGTAACCTCTTGAAGGCTTCAGCGCACGGCTTGTTCGTGTTCTGAGGTGGAGCCTGCGGAACGAGAGTTCCCGTAGTCACCCGCCCCCTTAGCTCAGTCGGTAGAGCGTTTCCATGGTAAGGAAAAGGTCAACGGTTCGATTCCGTTAGGGGGCTCGCTGGATTGGATGGCTCGACGTCGCGCTCCCGTTCGTGGGATGGTGGACGATGAGCACCTGAGGCGGTGTAGCTCAGTTGGTAGAGCAAACGACTCATAATCGTTGCGTCGCCGGTTCAAGTCCGGTCACCGCTACACAGTAGGCAAGCACGGCAAGTAGCACGCATGAACAGTCCTGATTGACCCAGATCAGATTTACCCGAAAGTAGGCGTCCAGTGGCCTCCTCCACCGATGTGCGGCCCAAGATCACCTTGGCCTGCGAGGTTTGCAAGCACCGCAACTACATCACCAAGAAGAACCGTCGGAACGATCCCGACCGCATCGAGCTGAAGAAGTTCTGCTCCAACTGCGGCACGCACCGGGCGCACCGCGAGTCTCGCTAGGTCCAACTGCCCTTCTGTAAGGGTAGAAAAGGTCGTTTCCACCGTGTCACAAGCACCACACGATGCTGCGGCATCATCTGAAATTCCGGCCATGGATGTATCCGCTCACGCGGCGTCCATGGTCGGTTTTCATTACCGCGTCGACGACTTCTACGAGGTCGGCCGCGAAAAGGTCCGTGAGTACGCGCGTGCGGTCCAGGACTTCCATCCCGCGCATCACGACGAGGACGCAGCGAAGGGCCTCGGTTACGACGGTCTCCTCGCGCCCTTGACCTTCATTTCGCTGGTCGGCATCATCGCGCAGACGCGGATGTTCAAAGAGGTCATCACCGGGTACGACCCGAGCCAGATTCTGCAGACCGATCAGCGGCTGCAATTTCACCGCCCGATTCAGGTCGGCGATCGACTGGTGTGCGATGTGCACCTCGAGTCGTTCCGGCAGATGAGTGGCAGCGACATCATGACCACCAAGAACATCGTCACCGACCAGAACGGCGAGGTCGTGCAGACGACGTGGACGACCATCGTCGCGCGTACCGGCGGCGAGGTCGACGAGAACATCGCGCACGCGGTCAAGGAAGTGATCATGCATGGCGCTTCGTAGCTTCGACGACGTCTCCGTCGGATACGAGTTGCCGGAGCGAGTCGTCATGCTCACGCGCGGCGATCTGGTGAACTACGCGGGTGTCTCGGGAGATCCGAACCCGATTCACTGGAGCGACGAGGTCGTCCGCCTGGCCGGCCTGGACAATGTGATCGCGCACGGCATGCTGACGATGGGCCTCGGTGCCGGGTTCGTCACGTCGTGGCTGGGTGATCCCGGTGCGGTCACCGAATACAACGTTCGCTTCACCAGCTCGGTCTACGTGTCCGAGGACTCCGCGGCTGCGGTCGAGTTCTCCGGCAAGATCAAGTCGGTGGATGCGGACGAGAGAACTGCCGTCATCGCTATCGTGGCGAAGTTCGAGGGCAAGAAGATTTTCGGGCGAGCGACCGCTACGGTTCGCTTGGCCTGATGATGGGTCGATCCGGACGGCCACCGAGCTGCCGGAACGACGGGATTTATCTGTTCCGAAGGGTGTGCAGTACACTGAGATTTCTGGGGTAATCCAGCGCTGTGCGCTGCCCGCGTCCTCCTCGGAGGTTGTGTGGGTTCGCGTGAATGCGTCGGGTGGACACCAGAGCGGCCGAGAAGTTTTCGGCCGAAGGGGCGTAGCTCAATTGGTAGAGCAACGGTCTCCAAAACCGTAGGTTGCAGGTTCAAGTCCTGTCGCCCCTGCCCAAGGTGTCAGCAACTGAGAGGAACGACGTGAGCGAGGAGCGCGGTAAGCGCGACGGTCGATCGGAGGAGTTCGAGAACTCCTCGGCTCCAGACGACGTCGCACCTGGCTCCGAGGGCCGTCTCTCCGATGCTGACACAACCGCAGATGATGCCGCTGCAGGCGCAGTGGCTCCCACCGGCAAGCGTGCGTCCGGCAGGTCCCGTGGCAGCGCCGCCGGCGTGTCGATGACGAAGGCCGCGCCCGCGAAGGCCACTCCGGGCAAGGCTCGGTCCGGCAAGGCCAAGCTCGACAAGCGGCCGAATGTGTTTCTGCGTCTGCTGCAGTTCTTCCGCGAGGTTGTTGCCGAACTGCGCAAGGTCATCTGGCCGAACAAGAAGCAGATGGTCACCTACACCACCGTCGTGCTCGTCTTCCTGACGTTCATGGTCGCGTACATCAGCGGTCTCGACGTGTTGTTCATCAAGGGCGTCGGCTGGCTGTTCGGCTGACCGAGACGGCCGACTTTTCGACGATCGAACCGAGCAGGAAACTAGAGAAAGGGTGCTGACGTGAGCACGCCGCACAACGACGCCACCGAAGTGGCCGCATTCGACGCCGATGTCGAGGCGACCAAGCAGGGCCTCGAAGCGGAGCAGGCCGCTCAGGACCGCGAGACCGACGAAGCAATCAAGGCCGACGTGGCCGCTGCCGCCGGGGACGACGTTGCCGCCGAAGGCGACGAGGCCGCTGACGCCGACGTCACGGCAGAGCCCGAGGATCCCGTCGCCGAGATGAAGGCGGCTCTGCGTCGCGCTCCCGGCGACTGGTACGTCATCCACTCGTACGCCGGATACGAGAACAAGGTCAAGGCCAACCTCGAGACCCGTGTGCAGAACCTCGACGTCGGCGACTACATCTTCCAGGTGGAAGTTCCCACCGAAGAGGTCACCGAGATCAAGAACGGCCAGCGCAAGCAGGTCAACCGCAAGGTTCTGCCCGGCTACATCCTGGTCCGCATGGAACTCAACGACGAGTCCTGGGGCGCGGTGCGCAACACCCCCGGCGTCACCGGATTCGTCGGTGCGACGTCGCGTCCGTCACCGTTGACCATCAACGAAGTCGTCAAGTTCCTCATGCCGCAGGAAGGTGCCAAGAAGGACGCGAAAGCGACCGCAGGCGCAAGCGACCAGAGCGGCGACACCACGTCGAAGCCGACCATCGAGGTCGACTTCGAGGTCGGCGAGTCGGTCACCGTCATGGACGGCCCGTTCGCGACTCTCCCCGCCAGCATCAGCGAGGTCAACGCAGAGCAGCAGAAGCTCAAGGTGTTGGTATCGATCTTCGGCCGTGAAACCCCGGTCGAGCTCGGCTTCACCCAGGTCTCCAAGATCTAGAAGCCGCGCGCACAGACTTGCAGTAGCAACCGCAAGAAACCCGAGCGAATACAAGGAAAAAGAAATGCCCCCGAAGAAGAAGAAGCTAGCCGGGATCATCAAGCTTCAGATCCAGGCCGGTGCCGCCAACCCGGCACCGCCCGTCGGCCCCGCATTGGGCCAGCACGGCGTCAACATCATGGAGTTCTGCAAGGCGTACAACGCCGCGACCGAGTCGCAGCGCGGCAACGTCGTACCGGTCGAGATCTCGGTCTACGAAGACCGCACGTTCGACTTCAAGCTCAAGACTCCTCCCGCTGCCAAGCTGCTGCTCAAGGCTGCAGGCGTGGCAAAGGGCTCCGGCGAGCCGCACAAGACCAAGGTCGCCAAGGTGACCATGGATCAGGTGCGCGAGATCGCCAAGACCAAGCAGGAAGACCTCAACGCCAACGACATCGATCAGGCCGCGAAGATCATCGCCGGCACTGCTCGCTCGATGGGCATCACGGTCGAAGGCTGATTACCAGCTCTCTGCAGTAACCGAAGTACACGTGGGAGAGCCGGCCAGGCTCGTCAACCACACTGAACTCGAACGAAGGACAGCAAGACATGGCAAAGCGCAGCAAGGCCTACCTCGAGCAGGCCGCAAAGATCGACCAGGACAATCTCTACTCTCCTCTCGAAGCCGCCAAGTTGGCCAAGGAGACCGCGTCGAGCAAGTTCGACCCCACCGTCGAGGTTGCAGTGCGACTCGGCGTCGATCCCCGCAAGGCGGATCAGATGGTGCGCGGCACCGTCAACCTTCCCCACGGCACCGGCAAGACCGCTCGGGTTATTGTTTTCGCCGCTGGTGAGAAGGCTGCAGAGGCCGAGGCAGCAGGAGCCGACGTCGTCGGAGCAGAAGATCTGATCGAGCGCATCCAGGGCGGTTTCCTGGACTTCGACGCCGCGATCGCCACCCCCGATCAGATGGCCAAGGTCGGCCGCATTGCCCGTGTCCTCGGACCGCGTGGCCTGATGCCGAACCCGAAGACGGGCACGGTCACCAACGATGTGACCAAGGCCGTCAACGACATCAAGGGCGGCAAGATCAACTTCCGCGTCGACAAGCAGGCCAACCTGCACTTCGTCATCGGTAAGGCCTCGTTCGACGAGACCAAGCTGGTGGAGAACTACGGCGCAGCGCTGGACGAGATCCTGCGTGCGAAGCCGTCGTCGGCCAAGGGTCGTTACGTCAAGAAGGTCACCGTCTCGACCACCACCGGACCCGGCGTCCAGGTCGATCCGAACCGCACGCGCAACCTCCTCGAGGACGACGCGAACGCGTAATTTCGTATCTGCGAACGAAGGCCGGTCTCCCCAGGGAGGCCGGCCTTCGTCGTAGGGTCTTGCCGAGGATCTAGGCCGCGTTCGCGCGAGCGAAGTTGGCCAGGACGATGCCGCTGATGCGGTCGAGCAACGCGGCGGGTAGGTCGTGGGCCATGCCGTCTATCAGCGTCAGCTCGGCACCGGGAACGGCGCGGGCGATGGCCTTGCCGCACGACGGTCGGACCAGTCTGTCGGCGGTCCCGTGAATGACGGTCGTCGGCGCGGTGATCTTCTTCGCGTACGGCCGCAGGCTGCCGGTGCCGGTGATCGCAGCCATCTGCCGCACGACGCCCGAGGGGTTGTAGTTCCGCTCGTACATCACCTGCGCGATCTCCAGTTGTTCCTCGAGCGGAGTGCGGAAGCCGGGAGAGCCGATGGTGGACAACGTCTTTGCCGAATGCGCGATGATTTCCTCTTTCGTGGCGTCCTTCCCGACGCCACCGAGCAGGGGCAGCAGGGCGCGTGGGTCCGGCGGAGGCAGGAACGGCTCGTTGGTGCTCGAGAAGAGAATGCCCACCGATTCGGTTCGTTCGGGGTAACTACCGGCGAAGACCTGAGTGATCATGCCTCCCATCGATGCACCGACGACGTGCACGGTATCGATGCCGAGGTGATCGAGTACTCCTACGGCGTCGGCGGCCATGTCGACGATCGTGTAGGGCACGTCGGAAGACATCCCGAGCTCGTGTCGGATCATTCGGAGGATCTGGGATCCCCGCACCTTTTGCCCGGTCATCTTCGTGGACAGTCCGATGTCGCGGTTGTCGATGCGGATCACTCGGTATCCCGCATCGACGAGGCGGGTACAGAAATCCATGGGCCACAACGTCAATTGCGCGGACAGGCCCATGATCAGCAGGACCGCAGGGTCATCGACCGAACCCATGTCCTCGTACGCGATCTCGACGGAGTTCGCCGGCGCGATGCCTTGTTCGATTCTCATGATGTCGTTCCTACCAGCCCGGCTCACCGAGTATGGGCACCACCAGGTAGCTCGGGCTTTCCGGGTCGATGCTGATGTCCTGTTTGCGTAGTCGAGTGCGCAGTAGGTCCGGCAAGATCGGGATGAACCGTGGTGTGTCGGTGGCGAATACGTCGACCCGGAGTCGGTGGCCAGTGGCGATGACGGCCTCGGTGGTGAGAATGTCGATATCGAGAACGATGGGTTCGCCGATGGGTACCGGAAGCAGCGCCGCTTCGGTGAGCGGGTGGTAGGGCCGGGTGTAGTCGCCGTTCGGCGCGAACAAGGAACGTTCGTCGTCCACGGCTCGACGCGAGGCCAGAAGAGCGCCGTTGCTGAGCACCGTCGAGGTCCCGTCGGGAGCGACGTCGCAGATCATGATGGCCCACAACGCTTCCCGTGCGTGGCAGACCACTCGAAGATGCAGATTCATCGGACCGGACAGAACGGCGTCCGACTCGGCCGGACCGGTGGTGAAGGTGACTGCGGCACCTTCGGCGAACCGGTTGTCGTAGGTGAATCCGCCCCCCAACACTGCCGTCACGCCGGCGAGTACCTGGGTGGTGTCACGCGAGACGACGGCCCGCAACGAGGGCCGCACCGTCAGGATGTCGCGGGACGTGGCCGGTTCGGTCGTGAGGCTGCCGTCGGCTACGGCGTGGGCTGCCGTTCCTGAGGGCGTCGCCGACAGGTACAGCCTGCGTGGTTGCGCCCGCGGAGCCGGAAAGCGGCCGTGCGCAGTCCAATTGCCGCCCTGTTGACGCAACGTGACGGGGCCGTAGTTCTCGATTCCGTTGTCGATGTCGCGTAGCCACTTGTCGAACCAGGCTCGCTCGAGCATATCGAGACGCGGTGGAAAGCCCGGTTCGCCGAACCCGATTCCGGGGTTGCCGTGGTACCCGTCACCGACGAGCAACTGCTTCGATCCGCGTTCGAGGGACAGCCGGTTGTAGATGTCGGGGGCGGAGCCGCCGAAGATGTCGTGCCAGCAGCCGTACAAGAATGTCGGCACCGCGATGTCCTCGATGGCGGCGTCGATGGTGTCGTAGTACTCGTCGTCGTAGATTCGTGAATCTCGTCCTGTGACAAAGCCTTTGGCCAGATCGAACAGGTTGGTGGCGGGGGACAGGGTGCGATCGCGGAGCCAGGTGAACGTGTCGATGCCGCCGATGGCCGGTGCCCACTTCAATGCGTTGACGGCGGTGAGCCACAGCGGGATGAACGCCGAGGTGGCCCCTCCGGTTGCGAAGATCTCGCGGACGATGTCCACCGAGCCCTCGACGGCGAAGATCGCGTCGAGCCCGGCGGGTTGCTTGGCTGCGGCCTGCAGCGCATTGATCGCCGAGTACGAGATGCCGGCCATTCCCACCCTGCCGTTGCACCAGTACTGGCGTCGGGCCCAGTCGATCACCTCGAGGGAATCGAGTTGTTCGCGGGTGCCCAGCACGTCCCAGGTGCCCGAGGAACTGCCGGTGCCGCGGACATCGACGATCATCTGAACGTACCCGCTGCGGACGAGGTGCCGGTTGACCGACAGCAGGTCCGCCGCCCCGCCTGCAACCACTCGGGTGATCTCGGTGATGCCGTCGAAACGGGTTCCGGTGAGGTCGAACGCGGACGAGAAGGCTCTGATCGCACGACCGAGAACAGGGGTCTCGAGGATCGTGTCGATGCTCTTGATCAGCAGCTTGTTGTACGGCGTCAGATTCAGGACGGTGGGAAAACTCCCCGTCACCGCCTTACCCGATGCGTCGGCGGGGCGGACGACGTACGCGCGCAGCGCTGTGCCGTCGCTCATCGGGATACGAACGTTCGCCGATACCGACACTCGCGGATACCGCGGTTCCTCGCGCACGATCGCCGCCCACGCCGCTGCCGCGTCGCCGCCGCTGGGGTCGCGTACGGGTTGCAGTAGGGGGTGGGGCTGCACGGCAGTCATGAACGTCGACTAGACCGTCGAACGACCCTGTTTGTCCCGAGGTGTCAACTTCAGAAGACGGCTGCACTCTTTGCAGGCGTTTCGAGGGTGAGTGCACGTGTCTTCTGACATTCTGATGTCAGAAGTGCGGTGCACGGTCGCACGTTCGGCTCTCGGTGACAGGGAGGCTTGTGGTGGACCCCGACAAGCTCGACGTCGTGGAGACCGGTGTGCTGACAGCGTCGGGGGAGCGGTGGTCCCAGGCCGAGGCCCGTTTCGCTGTCCTGGCTCCCTTGCTGGAGATGCATTCGGTGCGTTCGGAAGCGGTCGACGATGCCGCGCAACGGTTGGGATTGTCCAGGCGGCAGGTCTACACGTTGGTCGGCAGGCTCAGGAACGGGACGGGGACAGTCACCGATCTTCTGACGAAGGTCTCGTCGGGAGGGCGTGGCCGCAGCCGAGTAGCGGCTGAGGTCGAGGAAGTGATCGGCGATCATCTCACCCGCTATTTTCTTCACCGCCAGAAGCTGAGTGTCGCTGCGCTGCACCGACGTATAGCACTGGCGTGTCATCGCGCGGGTTTGCCGGTGCCGGCCAGAAATACCGTCACTGCGCGTATCGCCGCGCTCCCTCCGGCATCGGTGGCCAGGTCAGGCGGAGGACCCGATGCCGCCCGCCCACGTCAGTCCGCCGGCGACGTTCCACCGACGGTTTCGGGGATTCTCGATCAGGTCCAGATCGACCACACCGTCGTCGATCTGATGGTCGTTGACGAGTAAGAGCGGTAACCGATCGGCCGCCCCTACCTGACGATCGCCGTTGATGTCTTCAGCCGTTCCGTACTCGGGTTCGTCGTCACTCTGGAGCCGCCGTCGTCGATATCGGTCGGGTTGTGCCTGGGCCGCGTGTGCTGCGGGAAGCAGACGTGGCTGGAGGCATGCGAGCTGGCGGAGCAGGTGCAGTGGCCGATGGCGGGGAAGCCGAAGCAGTTGTATCTCGACAACGCCTCCGAGTTCAAAAGCGAAGCGCTGCGCCGCGGATGCGCCCAGCACGCCATCACCCTCGAGTACCGTCCTCCGGGCCGACCGCACTACGGCGGGATCGTCGAACGCATCATCGGAACGGCGATGACGGCGGTGCACGAGCTGCCTGGGACCACCTTCTCGAACCCAGCGGACCGAGGAAGTTACGACTCGGACAAGCACGCGGCGTTGACATTGCGTGAGTTGGAGCGTTGGCTGGTCCTGGCTATAGCCTCGTATCACGCGAGCGTTCACGCAGGGATCGGGAACACTCCGGCCGCCGTGTGGGCCGGTGGGGTCGCCGCAGTTGGTCATGCCCCTCGTGTGGTGCTCGGCGAAACCGCGTTCTTGGTGGACTTTCTTCCCGTCATCCGGCGACGTCTGACGCGGACGGGCTTCGTTCTCGATCACGTGCACTACTTCTCGAACGCGCTCAAACCGTGGGTTGCGCGGCGAGAGGATTTGGGGCGGTTCGTGATACGACGTGACCCACGCGATTTGAGCAGAATCTGGGTCCTCGAACCAGACGGTGCCGGCTATGTCGAGGTGCCGTACCGGACGATGTCACATCCCGCGGTGACACTGTGGGAGCACCGAGCTGCTATCGCCCGTCTCCGCGAACAAGGTCGGTCGAACGTCGATGAGAGCGCTCTGTTTTCGATGATCGAGCAGATGCGCGAGGTCACCGACCGCTCGCAGAAAGCCACCCGCAAAGCCCGGCGCAACCGTGCCCGCCGCATGCATCTCACCGGTGCCGCCGCGTGTGCACCGATCCCGGCGATCCACCCGCCGGTGGAGCCTCGAGCGGACGGCGGCACCGCCACGCCGGTCTTCAGCGACATCGAGGAATGGTGAGGCGATGACCGCATAGACAGGAAGTGGCGAAGAACCCGCCGAGTCGTCCATTGAGGATTTGGGGCACCTGCGGATGCCGTACACGCAGATCGCGGCCCTGCGGGCATGCGATGTCACCGCCGATGCGGGTCTCGACGCCTTTCGCGTCGAGACAGGCCGCGGCGTTCGTACCCTCACCTCCCTCGCGCTGGCGGGGACGGGCATTTCTCCGCGCACGGTGTTCCAGCGCTGGTGTGAGGTGCTCGGCCATCAGACCCGGTATGCGAGCACCCGAATGCTCGCCGACGCTCTCGATGCCGTGGACGGTACCGGGCTCGGCGGATACGACCGGTATTTCGATCCGGCCGATCGACAGCCGCTGTCGACTCCTATCGACCGGTGGGGCCACACCCCGTTGGCTGCGACCCCGCTGACCGCCCGTGCGGTAGCGGGCATCGTGCGAATGCACCTGGACGGACGGGCACCCACCCACCTGCAGCCCACTGCGCGGTCACAACATCCGGAGCAGATCGCGGCACCGGATCCAGTACCGCGGGTCCTACTCGACCCCGGCTACTACGAACGCGGAACGCTTGCGCGTAGACACGCCCACGGTCTTCTCGACGAAGTGGACTCCGTCCTCGCCGATGTCGAAACCCGCGCGGACAGCCTGTTGGAAGCTCTCGTCGACTTTCTCGAATCGGAGACCGCACGCGTGCCGGCCGACACCGTCGAGTGACAAGTGGTTGGTACTCGGGTTTGCACACACTCTTCTTCTCACGGCAGGGAGGCGGTGACGTCTCCGACATCTCCGAGATGAAGATCGACCAGGCCGCGAACGAACGAGGCATCGATCTGACCCCGTCTGTGGTCTACGTCGAATCCGGGTCGTCCGAGAGTCGTGGGTTTCGGAAATCTTTCGGAGAGCGCCCGGTCCAGCGTTTGAAGGCATGAGAGAAGTTGGCGAGGTCGCTGTATCCGAGTTCGGAAGCGATCTCGCTGACCGAAACCGAGCGATCGAGGAGCCGTAGCATCGCGCGTTCGTACAGCAGCGTGTGGCGGACCTTGCTGTAGGTGGTTCCTTCTTCGGCAAGCCGCCGTTTCAACGTGCTGCTCGACATCGACAATGCTTGTGCAACATCATGGTTGGTTCGCTGTCCGAGGTCCTTTTCCAACAGTTGCCTCACCTTCTCGGCGGATGACATGGACCCACTCCGCTGGGCGAGTGTCCGCTGCAGATCAGTGATAGCGAGTCGATATGCGAGAGGGTCCGAGAACCGACAAGCCTTGTTTAGTGTGTCCTCGGGTACGTGGACGAAGGAAATCGGAGCGTCGAAGAACCGGCGATTCGCCCCCGGACCTTTGTCGTGGCTCACCTCGGTCGGCTCCGGCCAGCTCAGATGGAGTGTCACCGGCGATATGTCACCGGCGAGCATGTCCAGCAGTCGTAATAACGCCGACCCGCCGTAGGTGATGACCAAGCAGTCCAGTGCGGAATCGCCTGTGTGCGCAGTGAGCCCGACGATCAGACCGTAGTCGCCAGTGTGGAACTGCGATTTCAACGCCGTGGAGATCAATGGCAGGTATGTCAGGAGATCGACGATCTCGGCGACCGAACCAGCGCTGATCAAAGGTGAACTCAGGGGCCCGAACGATGTCAACTGGGCCTGCTCGGCAAACGCAAGTCCGAGTCGAGTGGCGTGGGCGATATCGAGTTCGGGATAGACCTCCCGAAACCACCGTATCGGTGCCTGGACGTCATGCTGAATGAGCGTCGCTTCACTGGTTCCTTCGCGGTGCATGATTGCACGAAGGCGCGCGGCGGCGTCAGGGTCGAGTGCGCGGCGTTCGAGCAGTTGCACGAACGCAAGCGGTGGCACGCCCTCGTCGCTCAGCTTCACGGTGATTCCTTTGACCCGAATTCACAAGTTTATGACTCCACCGAACATAGCCGTCACCCACGTTTGCGACGACACTTTCGTCGATCACGCCAGGAACTGAGGTGGTGGCAAGCTGGACGGATTCTTGTCCGGAAGTTCGTTTGTCTTGAGAATGGGAATATTGCGTGACACCGACGCTAGCGGCGCTACACCGCTGTCGCTACGGTCGACCGAATCGAGTCGTCTTGCTCAACTCTGGATTGGCTTGAAAATCTTGGAACCCCTCGATGTACGGAGCGAGTAGGTCTGCGATATCGGTGGCGGTCTGGGCTGCGTCAGTCGGGGGCCGTGAGACATACGCCAAGGCCATCTGAACGATGGACGTGCTCAGGATATCGGCTTGGCGTTTCGGGGCTTGCACCCAGCATCGCTGAAATGTGGCAGAGAGGTGATCTGCGGCTCGCTCGACAAGCTGGGTGCTGTGAACAGTAATGAGCCGCAGGAGGTCTGCGGATGCGTCTTCTTCTCGTAGCGATCTGACCAATGGGTCACGTTCGGAGACGGCGAAAAACGCAGCCAAGCCTCGGCCGAGCGCCAATCTGATATCACCAACGCAAGTGTAGAGGCCATCGTCCACCACACTGACCAGCTGATCGGTCAGTCGTATCGCGTAGCTCTCCGCCACACCGCGCCGGGACCCGAACTCGTTATAGATGGTCTGTCGAGACAAACCGGCTTCCTTCGCGACCTCGGACATGGTCACGGACTTCCAGCTCTGCCGCAGCAGGAGAGCGCTCAATGCGTCTAACGCGGTCGCACGAAGGAGAGTGCTTGCCGCTGTCCGGTAGCCACCATCAGGGCGCGCAGTGTGGACGGAACTCATGAATAGAAGTCTAGGCGCGTTCGGACATTGGTGGTGGGAGATGATGTCGCTGTCGCCAGCGCGTCGATGCTGCCAGCGATGCGACCATTGGCGTTATCTGCGGGCGAACGAACCAGGCGCAGCGGTGAGCCGAACACCTACGAAGAACTCATCTGTTCTTTCGGTAGGTTTCCCGAGCGGCGTGCAGCGAACGCAGAGCATGCAATTCGGCACAACTGCCGGCGTGTGGCGTCAGAAAAGCTCTCCATTGCAGAGGTCGGCTACGCACACCCCTCGTCTGCGTAGCTCGACCTACATCTGGCTGATTTTCACGTCGCGAATATTTCGGCGTTCGATCCGACTCGCGCACCGTGGTAGGTCAACGGATTCCACGAGGGTGCCAACATGAACAGTAGGAGCGGTGTCAATGTGAAGAATGCAAAATCCAGCACGATACCTCGATTTCCACTGCAGCCATGGAGGCCTGAAGGGGCCGTCGTCGTGGTGTCGATCGTACTGGATCGGCACCGTTCTGTGATATGTCCAAGTTGGCCAAAGTCGCAAGGAGTCCTTGTTCTTTATGCACAAATCATCCTTCCCTCTTTGACACATGAGGAATAGCTATCGTACAACTAGGTCGTATCGAGTTCGCTCCCGTACTTAAAGGAATCAACCTTGAATCGAGCATTGGACCGTCTCGCAGTTCGTGGTCGGGTGCTGGTCACACCCTGCCAGGGGGAGCCCGAACTGTGGGACTACGAATCCGATCCACCCTACGAGACGGTTGCTCAGCGAGCTGCGCGTCATAAAACTGCAGCAGACTCTTGCATGAAATGTCATATACTGACCGACTGCGAGCAGTATCTTGCTACTGATCCTTCGCCAGTCGGAGTGTGGGCCGGTCGAATCTTGGAGACGTCCGAAGGATCTGTCGAATCAAATGCGGCGAACATTGCGACAGGTGAAGGAATCGAGGGCAAAGAAATGGATATGAATGACCGAATCAAGTCGCTTTCACCGAATGCGGCATTCGATATTCTGATAGCAACAATCGTGAATCAGCATGGCAATGGAGTCTGACGAACGTGACGCTGGAAACCTGGAAGGTTTGAGCCGGGTCGCAGCCACCCTGCTCAAACCGTCAACCGTGCGTCTGCTGAGCCGAGCGGTATGGGTAACTTGAGTACTGTGCTGGGTGTCCACCACGCGGCATCCAGCGCAATCCTGAGGTTCATGAGGATGCCGGCATCGTCCAGCTTGCAACCGCACTCTTTCGCTGCTTGTCGGATGCGGTATTTGACCGTGTTTCGATGGATCGTCATATCGTGAGCGGTCGCGGTAACGCTACAGTTGTTTGCTAGGTAGACTCGTAAGGTCTCGCGGAGCCTGCGGTTCCGCGCACTGTCCAGAAGCAAGCCTCCGAGTGAGTCTTCCGCTAGATCCCTTAGGATTTCCGGATCTTCGAGCAGAAGAGTGATGGCTGCAACTTCCTCGAAAGTTACCACCGGACTGATGTCGACCTTGCCGTCCGAAACTACGCGGGCCGCGCGCTCTGCCTGCCTGGCTGTCTTCCGAAAACCATTTTCACCACTCTGCACGGTTCCAATTGCTGCTCGAATTCGGCCGTACTTCTGAAGAACGTCTGTAACGCTTTCAAGGCAAATCCTTCCGGCGTGAATTATCGGAAACCAAACCAGGGATCGGGCATCGCCTTTACTGTTGACTTGCGGTCGACCGATCGTACCGAGTCTGACGCCAACGGTATCTACGAGCTGGTGCCAGGACTTTCTCGGGAATGGTTCCCGGTCATTCGTCCAAAACTCAATGGCAATATGGTTTCCTGTGAGATTGTAATATGAATCGATTTTGTATGCGCCCAAAGAATCTGTGCATGATGTCGACATTGCGCGTTCGAGTTCCGTGTTTACAGAACTATTTTCTTCACGTATCTTCGATTTCTCCGCTTCGTATTCTGAACATGCGTCCTGACACACGCGGTCTATGAAGACGGCAGACCTGCTGACCAGATGCGCAAGTTGATTCGCGGCCAACGTGTGCGTAGCACGCGAGAGCGAGAACAGGACATGCTCAAGAAATCTCGATTGGCCCAGGTGATAAGCGCGCGCGAGCGCCGTCAGCGGGACATGCGTGTGTGCGAGAACGCGAGCATGGCACAGGGCGGCATGCGGAGCTCGCAAGTTGTCGTGCTCAGTCCTGTCGGCCAGGAAGTCGATAGCCGCATTGATGTTGGCTTTCACGCTGGTGTGTAGAAGTCCGGTTGCGTCTGCATTGCCGTTCATTTCATGGATTGATGCACTTATGAATGAAGAGATATTCTCCGTCAACTCTGCCTTTCTGTCCTCCATCTCGTCCACAAGTGTTTCCATCAAATGAGTCGATATCATTTTAGTGTCATACCTATCCTGGTAGTTCAATTCTGGAGCGGCGCGCCATTTCGGTGACGATCGCTGCGGATCTACCTTGTCGATCTCGGGGCTTGCCCCGCCGCCTGTGCACCTCGGCTTCTCGTCAGAGCCCTCCTTGCTGGCTTCTGACGCACCGGCTCCTTTCGGTTCGGCTCGCCGGTGACGGAAGCGTCAGCGGCTTGTGGTTAATGAGCTGCACCACTAGTATCTGTACACGCAGGCTGCATCTGTCAATTAATTGGACAAAAAGTCATCGTCTGTATAGTAGTGTGCCCGGGTAGGCAGGCGGTCGGCTTTGGTCTCACCGTCGAGGGGGCGCACTCTCGCGCTGGGTCCCGGCCCCTGGGGCGAGGAGCAGTTATCCGGTTTGAAGAACCAGAAGGAGACGCCATGGCGACGCCACCGAGCAGTTCAATCGATTACGACGTCTTGATCGTCGGTTCGGGCTTCGGCGGAAGTGTCACCGCGCTGCGGCTGGTGGAGAAGGGGTACCGCGTCGGGATCCTCGAGGCCGGGCAACGCTTCGAGGACAAGGACTTCGCGAAGAACAGCTGGGATCTCAAGCGTTTCCTGTGGGCACCGAAGCTGGGTCTGTACGGAATCCAGCGTGTGCACCTGCTGCGCGATTGCCTCATCCTCGCCGGTGCCGGAGTGGGCGGTGGATCCCTGAATTACGCCAATACTCTCTACAAGCCGCAGGCACCGTTCTTCGAGGACAAGCAGTGGGCGCACATCACCGACTGGAGCAGTGAGCTCTCTCCGTTCTACGACCAGGCCACCCGCATGCTGGGCGTGGTGCGCAACCCACACATGACCCCGGCCGACGAGGTCATGAAGTCGGTGGCCGAGGACATGGGCGTCGCCGACACCTTCATTCAGACGCCGGTGGGAGTGTTCTTCGGAGACGAGCCCGGCAAGACCGTCCCGGACCCGTACTTCGGCGGTGCAGGTCCCGAGCGCACCGGATGCATCGAATGCGGTGAGTGCATGACCGGTTGCCGCCACGGAGCCAAGAACACCCTGCTGAAGAACTACCTCGGCCTGGCCGAGCGCGCGGGAGCCGAGATCGTGCCGATGACGACCGTGACCGGTCTCGTTCCGCGATCCGACGGCACCTGGGACGTCGACACCGAGCGCACCGGCGCTCGGCTCCGCAAGGGCAAGAAGACGTACAGCGCAGCCAATGTCGTGTTGGCCGCGGGCACCTGGGGCACCCAGAATTTGCTGCACAAGATGAAAGACACGGGCGCGCTGCCCAAGCTGTCGGACACACTCGGCGAACT
This sequence comes from Rhodococcus sp. 06-1460-1B, assembly GCF_002258475.1. Taxonomy (NCBI): domain Bacteria; kingdom Bacillati; phylum Actinomycetota; class Actinomycetes; order Mycobacteriales; family Nocardiaceae; genus Rhodococcus; species Rhodococcus sp. 06-1460-1B. The sequence continues at coordinate 12,017 of NZ_NOYS01000033.1, read as the reverse complement.
GACTCGCACCAACTCCGAGTCGATCGTCGGAGCGGCCAAGCTTGCGGTCGATCCGAACATGGACCTCACGCGCGGAGTGGCCATCACGTCCTCGTTCCACCCCAGCCCCAACACGCACATCGAACCGTGCCGCTACGGCAAGGGCTCGAACGCGATGGGAATGCTGCAGACCCTGATGACCGACGGCGGCGGAAAGATCCCGCGTTGGCTCAAGTTCGTGTTCGCGTTGATCGCACACCCGGTTCAGTTCGTTCGCGTCGTCAATGTCCGGCACTGGAGCGAGCGCACCATCATCGCGCTGGTGATGCAGAACCTCGACAACTCGATCACCACATTCACCAAGCGTGGGCCGTTCGGCCGCAAGATTTCCAGCAGGCAGGGCCACGGCGAGCCGAATCCGACGTGGATCCCCGAGGGCAACGACGCCACCCGGCGCATCGCCAAGAAGATCGGCGGCGTCGCTGGAGGCACCTGGGGAGAGCTGTTCAACATCCCGCTCACCGCGCACTTCCTCGGGGGGTGCGCCATTGCCTCGGATTCGGCGCACGGCGTCATCGATCCGTACCACCGCGTCCACGGATACCCGACGCTGAGCGTGGTGGACGGGGCGGCTGTGTCGGCGAACCTCGGGGTCAATCCGTCGCTGACCATCAGCGCGCAGGCCGAGCGGTCCGCCGCATTGTGGCCGAACAAGGGCGAGCTCGATCTTCGTCCGGCACAGGGGCTTCCGTATCAGCGGCTCGATCCCATCGCCCCCAACTCGCCCGTTGTTCCGGTGGACGCTCCGGGTGGGCTGAGATTGCCTATCGTCGAGATCCGAAATGGCCATCTGGTCGCCGGTGAGACGGCTTCGCGGTGAAAGAAGTACTTGGTGAGCGCGCATTTCGAAACAGGAGCCCAGCCGCTCGATGCCTTCGTGCGGAGCGCAGAGTTGTCGCACTCCACATCTGGAGTGGACTCAGGTCGGATCTCTGGGGCGAACCGTCTGACCCGAATTCACAAGTTTTTGACTCTACGGAACATGGCCGCCATTCACGTTTGCGGCGACACTGTTATCAATCGCGAAGAAAATTGAGGAGTTGACATGGCAGTTGTAACTTTCGTCGCCCACGATGGTGGGAAGCACGAGGCGGGCTTGGTCGAAGGTCGATCGTTGATGCAGATTGCAACCGACAATGCTGTGCCGGGGATCGATGGAGACTGTGGGGGCGAAACGGCCTGTGGCACCTGCCATGTGATCGTCGACCCGCAGTGGTCAGGAGAGGTGGGTCTGTCCGGTGCCAACGAGGAGGAGATGCTGGCTATGAACCCCGAGCGTGAACCCACGTCTCGGTTGTCGTGCCAGATGGTGGCCTCAAAAGCGTGGGATGGCCTGATCGTTCGAACACCTGAATTCCAATTGTGATGTGTGAAAGGCAGGCACGACAGCATGAAAGTTTCTGAGTCGATCACCGACAAGGTCCAGTCGACCATCCCTATAGGGCTGCAGATCCAGGGCGCTCATCTGTACGACAAGACCCGACGGTGGGTGACTGGCACGAATGGCAAGAAGATCTTCGTCGAAAGTCCCATCCCACCGGTCGAGGATGTCGAGCTCGCCGACATCGACCTCAGTAACCCCTTTCTCTACAGACAAGGGCGGTGGCAGTCGTACTTCGAGCGCGTGCGGAACGAGGCACCGGTTCATTACCAACCCAACAGTCCGTTCGGCCCGTTCTGGTCGGTCACGCGCCATGCCGATATCGTGGCCGTCGACAAGAACCACGCTGTGTTCTCGGCCGAACCGTTCATCGTCATCGGCGTCCCGCCCCGGTTTCTCGATATCGAGATGTTCATCGCGATGGACCCGCCACGCCACGACAAGCAGCGCGCTGCCGTCCAGGGGGTTGTCGCACCGAAGAACCTCCGGGAGATGGAGGGACTGATCCGATCGCGGGTACGGGAGGTATTGGACGACCTCCCCTTGAACGAGCCGTTCGACTGGGTGCAGAATGTCTCGATCGAGTTGACAGCTCGGATGCTCGCAACTCTTCTGGATTTCCCCTACGAACAACGCCGCAAACTCGTCTACTGGTCCGATTTGGCAACCTCGATGGAGCAAGCCAACGGTGGGCCCTCGGACAACGACGAGGTGTTCGAGGGCATGCGTGACATGGCCCGTGGCCTCAGCGCTCTCTGGCATGACAAAGCAGCCAGGAGGTCTGCAGGGGAAGAGTCCGGTTTCGATCTGATCACCATGTTGCAGAGCAACGAGGACACCAAGGATCTGATCGATCGTCCGATGGAATTTCTGGGCAACCTCGTCCTGCTGATCGTCGGTGGGAACGACACGACGCGTAACTCGATGAGCGGTGGCGTTCTTGCGTTGAACCAATTCCCCGACCAGTTCGAGAAATTGAAGGCCAATCCCGATTTGATCCCCAACATGAACTCGGAAATCATCCGATGGCAAACACCCTTGGCGTACATGCGCCGAATTGCCAAAGCCGACACCGTTCTGAACGGACAATTCATCCGCAAGGGTGACAAATTGGTGATGTGGTATGCCTCGGGTAACCGCGACGAACGCGTTTTCGAGAATCCTGATGATTTCATCATCGATCGTGCCAATGCGCGCAATCACATCGCGTTCGGATTCGGTGTACACCGGTGTATGGGCAATCGGCTGGCCGAAATGCAGCTGCGGATTCTGTGGGAGGAGTTGCTTCCCCGCTTCGAGAACATCGAGGTCGTCGGCGACCCCGAGTATGTTCAGTCGAATTTCGTGCGGGGCATCAGCAAGATGATGGTGCGCCTGACGCCTACTTCCAGCGCATGACATCGCAACGGGCGATCATCGTCGGCGCAAGCCATGCTGGGGCACAACTGGCAGCTAGTTTGCGCCAAGAAGGTTGGACAGGCGAGATCGTCCTCATCGGTAACGAGTCTGCCACTCCCTATCAACGCCCCCCGCTGTCGAAGGCATACCTGGCGGGCAAATGCGTACTCGACGATATCGCCATTCGCAGCACGGACTTCTACTCCAAGCAAGGTATTCAGCTCCTGAACGCGCAGGTGGAGGCCATCGTTCGGTCGGAAGGCAACGTCGTTCTCGACACCGGGGAGAAGCTGGCTTACGACAAGCTCGCGCTGTGCACGGGAGCCCGCCCTCGTCGGCTCACCGTTCCCGGGGCCGATCTCCACGGGGTCTACTACCTACGTACCGCAGCGGACGTCGAGAGGATCCGTATGGCCACCGGCCCTGGCCGGCGGGTGGTGATCGTCGGAGGCGGCTACATCGGACTCGAGACAGCGGCATCGCTGCGCGCACTGGGCGTGCAGGTCACAGTTCTCGAGGCAACTGGGCGTGTGCTCGAGCGGGTCACTGCTCCCGAGGTTTCGACGTTCTTCGAGCGGATACATCGCGAGCAGGGAGTCGACATCAGAACGAACGCGATGGTCGAAGGCCTGTCCGGTGACCGTGAGGTTCGTGAAGTCAGTTTGGCCAGCGGGGAATCGATCCTCGCAGATCTGGTCATCGTCGGTGTCGGCGTCGAGCCGAACACCGACCTCGCCGCCGACGCGGGTCTTGTCATCGACAACGGCATCGTGATCGACGATCACACTCGGACCAACGACCCCGACATCATGGCGGCGGGGGACTGCGCGAGCCACGACATGGCCCGTTACGGCCGTCGACTACGGTTGGAGTCCGTCTCGAGCGCAGGAGAGCAGGCCAAAGTCGCTGCCTCGACCGCCTGCGGGAAGTCCAGAAAAATCGAAGCGTTGCCGTGGTTCTGGTCAGATCAGTATCACTTCAAGCTGCAGATCGCCGGCCTCAACACTGGATACGACGAAGTGGTTCTCAGTGGTGATCCCACCCGTGACAGTGATTTCAGTTGCTTCTATCTCCAGGCCGGTGAGCTCATTGCCGCCGACTGCATAGGTCGCCCGCGCGAGTTCATGTACAGCAAACGGGTGATCGCCCAGCGACTCTCCGTCCAACGCGAAGACCTGATGCTCGGCGGACTCGCGCGCAACTGACCGATCCTTCGGTCGTTGTGCACACAACAGCAACCGGTTTGCTCAGAGAAGGGAACATCGGCGATGACCATGACAGACCGCCCGCCCGGGGCACATACGACGCAGCCACCGCACGCGTATCTGGGAGCAACGGACTTCCTCGACATCGAGCACGAATCCGTGCGGGCGTTCACCGCCGCGGCAATCGGGGATGCGAGCAGCGACCGTGACAAGGCCAGACGCCTCTTCGCCGCCGTCCGCGACCGGATCTGGTACGACCCGTACACCGTGTCGGACGATCCTGCCCACTATCGAGCGAGCTTCGTCCTCGAGACCGGGCGCGCTTACTGCGTCCCGAAGGCGGTGCTGTTGACCGCAGTGTGCCGGGCGGCGGGTATCCCGGCACTGCTCGGTTTCGCCGACGTCCGAAATCACCTGCAGACCGAGACGTTGCGCGCGCTGATGGGCGGCACCGATCTGTTCGTCTACCACGGCTACAGTCGCCTCTACATCGAGGGCCGGTGGTTGAAGGCCACGCCGGCATTCAATGTCGAGTTGTGCGCTCGTTTCGGCGTGCCGCCAGTGGAATTCGACGGCGATCGCGATGCTCTCATGCATGCCTTCACCGCAGACGGAGCTCAGCACATGGAGTATGTCCGCGAGCGAGGAGTCTTCGATGACCTACCCTTGAACGCGATCTTGACGGTGCTTCGGCACGCCTACGGCCCCACGATCTTCACGGGCGCTCACCCACTCGATGATGTTTTCACCGGCCGCACCCGGCCGGGCGAAACTCCCGGGGATCGAAACTCGCCGCGGGAGTCTCGATGAACACAAGCGGTGAGAACATACGCGCCGAACCCCGTATCGCGGCCGACTGCCGATCGGTCGGAGCTCTCTCCGCGAACAATCGCGATCGTGAACACTCGGACCGCCTCGGACACCTTCGAATCGGGTGAGCCGACACCTGCTGGCAGAGCTGTGCCACATGACTGTCTCGTCGGCGCGGCCGTGTTGAGGCCGGGCACCGGAAGTTGCACCGAACAGACGAGACCCGTTCTGCCGCTGGGGTTGCGGCCGATGAACGACCGATCCGAACGCCTCCCCGGGCACGAGACGCCGCGCGATACCCATATCCCTCTCCTGTGTGCGCAGCCGCTACCGCGAGAGCGGCCCGAACGGCGTCTACCGATGTCTCTTATCTATGCAAGGAGCGCAGCATGATGAACAACGCACCTCACACCCCCGCCAGGACCGTGGCGATCACAGGTGGAGCTCGCGGCATCGGCTATCAGACAGCGAAGGAGTTGATTCGACGAGGCCACCGGGTCGCCATCGGCGACATCGACGAGGCACGTGCGAAGGAGGCCGCCGCCGAACTCGGGGTGAAGGTCGTCACCCGACTCGACGTCACCGAACCTGACTCGTTCACAACGTTTCTGGACCTGGTCGAACGTGAACTCGGACCCCTCGACATCCTGATCAACAACGCGGGCATCATGCCTACCGGCCACGCCCACGAAGAGGACGATGCAGTAACCCGGCGGCAAGTCGAGATCAATGTCCTGGGGGTCATCTTCGGGACCAAACTGGCTCTTCAGCGCATGCTGCCGCGCCGCACCGGACACATCATCAACACTGCGTCATTGGCCGGCGAGCTCGCGGTACCTGGTTTGGCGACCTACTGCGCTACCAAGTTCGCAGTCATCGGATTCACAGAGGCCGCACGACTGGAGTACCGCAAGTCAGGGGTTCGACTGTCCACAGTCCGCCCGACGTTCACCAACACCGAACTCGTCGCCGGAACCGCCGGCGCAAAGGGATTACGCAACGCCGAGCCGGAGGAGATCGCCCGCGCGACAGCAGATCTGATCGAGAATCCACGCCCCTTCGTCCGCGTCACCCGTCTCGCCGGCGCAATGGTCGCGGCGGTGAAATTCGTCCCCCGGCGTCTGGCGACCGGACTGGGTGCGGCCCTGAACACAGATTCGGTGTTCCTCGCGGACGTCGACATGGCTGCTCGCCGAACGTATCTCGACAGAATCCGGAACAGCTGAGCGTGCCGACACGCGCGCTCGACCATCCACCCGAAAGGCAGCCACAGTGACCCACACGACTCTGATCGAGAACTATCCCCACCGGATGGGAGGGCACTGCGGGTCAGGTGCAATGCGAGACCTTCTCCAGTGGCATGGTCTGGGATGGGACGGACCACCCGACGAGGGGTTGGTGTTCGCACTGGGTGGTGATCTGGGTTTGTCCTACCTGCGATCGGACGACCTGGTCCCACCGATGTACCTGGTCGGCCGCGGTGCCGACTTCGAGATCGACTTACCGCGCAGGCTCGGCGGACAAGTCGAGGTTCTCACGACCGACGATCCCGCTGAGGGATGGTCATGGGTTCGCGACGACATCGATGCGGGACGACCCAGTCTGGTCTGGGCCGATATCGCTGAGCTGCCCTACCTACGGGTGAAACTGCAGATGAGTCGTCACGACATCGTGGTGATCGGCTACGACGAGATCGGGGGGACTGCCTCGGTCGTCGACAACGATCGGGCCGATGTGCAGGAGATCCCGCTCGACGCGCTCGCTCGGGCGCGATCTTCCACCTCGTTCCCGCAACCGACACGTCACTGCACGTACCGAATCACATGGCCGCAGACACTGCCGCCCGTGTCTACTGCCGCGGCCGCGGCCTTTGCCCGATCCGCCGCCAGCATGCGCGCCCCATCGACACCGGGAATAGCCGACCACGTACCAGCGGCCGGTGCCGAAGGATTGGCCGCGGTCGACCAGCTGGCAACCGACGTCAAGAGCTGGGTCGACCTTCCGCCCGATGACCTCGAGACGTTGCTGTTCAGTCTCGGTATCTTCATCGAAAAGGCCGGAACCGGAGGCGGGCTCTTTCGTCGGCTTCTCGCCGACGGCTGTACCGAGATTGCACGTCTGACCGGGGATCCCGCTACCGCAGACCTCGCGGTGGCCGCCGATCACTGCGCCCAGGCCTGGACCGAAACTGCCCGCGCCGGAACACAACGCGGTCTCGATGTGCGAACACGCGCAGCTGCGGTGGCCGTGTCGGCTGCCGAACTGCCTGCACTCGAGCTGATCCTGGTGGAGTCCCTGGAGTCTGCTTCACGCTCGCTGTCCGCCATCACGAGATGATGCCCATCGTCGTTCGACGGCGCGCGGTAGACGGTGCATCGCACTGTGCTGCAGCCTCTCGTGCCGGATCGCCGCAGGCGTGCGGAGGCACCGAACGACCGAAGAGTTGCCGGACGGAACAGTCGAACGCCTCTCGGTGGACGCTGCATCGATGCCGTGTCGTTGCTCGGCAACAGACCCTGATCTCTGCCCCGCGCCGACAACAATTCAGCCGCCGACGGAAGCCTTCGATGTTCGCGGTCACCGTTTTCGGCTCGACGGCCGCGTCGTGTGCGCTATCGGGCCAGGCCCGTTATCTTCTAGCTGATACTTGAAACCGAGGGCTACGGTAGCCAGACCCGGTATGACTTCTCGCCCCTGTCATCGATGATCCGGGGGGGGGGGTGGGGGGCTGTCGCCGGGTGTTGACGTCGGATCGGTGACCGGACGAAGGACTGCTTCATGGCCACGAGCTACGCCGTGTTTTGCGGCATCGACGTGGGAAAATCCGAACATCACGCCGTCGGTCTCGCCGTCGACGGAACCCGTCTGTACGGCAAAGCCCTACCCAATGACGAGGCCCGCCTGCGCACAGTGTTCGACCGCCTCGCCACGCGCGGGCCGCTGTTGATCGTCGTCGATCAGCCTAATACGATCGGCGACGCCCTGCCGGTCACCGTCTCCCGATCCTGCGAGCACCAGTTCGCGTCCCTACCGGGTCTGTCGATGCGCCGCATCGCAGATCTGTATCCAGGGCAAGCCAAAACTGATGCGCGGGCCTGCGTTCACATCGCCGACACGGCCCGGACCATGCCCCACACGCTGCGACGAGTCGATACCGGTGATGACACACTCGCCGAGCTCGGTGTGCTGATCGGTTTCGATGACGATCTCGCCGGTGAAGCAACCCGCGTCAGCAACCGAATCCGCGGACTGCTGACCGGCATTCACCCCGCGCTCGAACGAGTCCTCGGACCGCGTGTGACACACCCGGCAGTGCTCGAGATCCTGTCCCGCTGCGGTAGCCCCGGCGGCATCCGCGCTGCTGGTAAGCGGAAACTGACCGCTTCGCCGCCAAAAACGCGCTCAGGATGGGGGCAAGACTGGTTGCGGAGATCTACGCCGCACTCGAGGCTCAGACGGTAGTAGTGCCCGGGTCTGCGGCTGCCGAGACTGTTCTACCCAAACTGGCGGACTCGCTCAAAGAGACACTGCAGCAACGCAACACAGTTGGCTCGGACGTCGAGAGGATGCTCGGTGCCCACCCTCTTTCCTCGCTCCTGATCTCGATGCCAGGCGTCGGAGTCAGGACTGCCGCACGCATCCTTCTCGAAGTCGGTGACGGATCGGCATTCAAATCAGCAGGACACCTGGCCGCCTACGCCGGCATCGCACCCGTGACCCACCGATCCGGCACCTCGATCCGAGGTGAGCATTTAGCGTGATCAGGAAACCGCAAACTCAAACGCGCGTTGTTCCTTTCGGCCTTCGCCGCGCTGCACGACCCCACCAGTCGCGCCTACTACGACCGCAAGCGAGCCGAAGGCAGGAAACACAACGCCGCGCTCATCTGCCTCGCTCGACGCCGATGCGACGTCCTGTACGCCATGCTCAAGAACAAGACCCTGTACCAACCGCCCGCAGCTCACGCAGCTTGACAGAAACCATAGGGACACGTTATTGAGGCGTGAGGTTCACCCCAACGGTACCAACGGCAGCGGTTGTACCCGCGTTCGCCGACGATCACGGTCGGATGCCGTGCGTGGGGTTGATCTGCCGCGAGGATTTCCGACACTGGAGATGACTATTCTGAAGCCGCGTTTGCGGACTGCCCGTAACTGTAGTGGACAGCGTTCGGGGTTCGGTACCCGAGCGCCGAATGGCGGTGTTGTGAACTGTAGAAGCCGTCGATGTATCTGACGATGTCTTGTCGTGCTTTGCTTTTGGTGGAGTAGATCGTTCGGTAGACGCATTCGTTCTTTGTCGGCGGCCATGAAAAACTGACCACAGGCGGCCATGAATATGCCCACTGACGGCCGATAAGAACTGACCACTCGCGGCCACGAATGTGACCGCCTGTGGCCACGAATCTGCCCAGACCACACCCATCCTCTCGGCGCGTCAGCGCCGAGGAGGCCTCTCCTGCGGTTTCGATACCGATGCCTAGTCCGTATCGAATCCACCGCAGGAGAGACCACGTGAAGTCTGACGGAGAACTGATGGACATACTCAATGCATACGACCTGACCGGATCATTGCGGGCCGCCGCAGACTTGTGCGGCTGCTCCCACAACACCGTGAAAAAGGCCGTCGAAGACCGAGACGCCGGCCTGCCACCGGCCACCCACCGAACCAAAATCACCGACGACTGGCTCGAATACCTCGAAGAGTGGGTCTCCAAATCCAAGGGCAAGATCCGCGGCGACAAAGCCCACGAGAAACTTCTCGCACTCGGCTACACCGGTGCCGACCGCACCACTCGACGCGCCCTCGCCGAAATCAAAACCCAATGGAGACTGGGCAATACGAGAGTGCACCGGCCATGGATCACCGAACCAGGACTGTGGCTGCAGTACGACTTCGGAGACGGCCCGGTCGTCGACGGCCGCAAGATCGTGCTCCTCGTCGCCTGGCTGGCCTGGTGCCGCTACCGCATCGTGGTCCCACTACGCGACCGCACCGCAGCGAGCGTCTTCGCTGGCCTGGACCGGGTCTTCCGCATCATCGGCGGCGCACCGACCTACCTGCTCACCGACAACGAAAAGACCGTTACCGCCGGCCACGTCGCCGGCGTCCCGATCCGCAATCGCACCGCGGTCACCTTCGGTCGGTACTACGGAATCACCGTGCTGACCTGCCAACCGGCGGACCCTGCATCGAAAGGCGGAGTGGAGAACGCTGTCAAACTCGCCAAAGCCGACATCGTGCCCACCGAGACGAACCTGCTCGAGCAGTACGCCACCTTCGCCGACGTCGAAATCGCGTGCACGGCGTTCATGACCGAGATCAACGCCCGAGTACATCGGGCCACCCGCCGCGTCCCGAACGAGATGCTCGCCGAGGAACGACCCGAGTTGCACGGTATCCCCGACATGCCGCACACCGCAGTCCTCGGAGTCGCTCGCCGAGTCCCCGACAACACACCGATGGTCACCTTTGATCACTGCCAATACTCGACACCAGCAACACTATTGGGTCAGAGCGTGTGGGTCAGACTGCACGACGGGACAGATGAGGTCGTCATCTGCGCTCTCGATGACGGTGGCCCGATCGAAGTGGCCCGGCACGCCCGCACCACACCCGGCAGCCCCGCCATCGACGACGCCCACTTCCCCGGACATCACCCGAGGATCCCCGGCGACTACAGCGTCCGCGCGCGAACAGTATCCGAACAGCAATTCCTCGCGATCGGGGAAGGTGCCGCGACATGGCTCAAGGAAGCCGCCGCGGTCGGCACCGAACGGATATACCTGAAAATGTCGCACGCGGTCGATCTCGCGCGACTCGGAGTTCGGGGCGATGTCGATTGGGCACTCGGGCACGCAGCGGTGCACGGCCGCTTCGCCACCGGCGACCTCGACTCGATCCTCGCATCGAAGGGAATGGACCTCACCCGCCGCGGCGCATCCGAATCCACCTCCCTCACGCAAGGCACATCAGGATGGAACTTGTTGGGCAGCAACGCTATCGAACACAAAACCGCCGACGAGACGAACGAAGGTCAGCGATGAACACCGTCACAGCGGAACTCCCCACCGACCTCGAAACGCTGCTGCGGCAACTCCGCCTGCCGCATGCCAGGTCCATCGCCGCCGAAGTCCTCGCCACCGCACGAGCACAACGCTGGGACCCCGCCGAGGTCGTCAAAGCGCTTCTCTCAGAGGAATCCGCCGGCCGGGCACGATCGATGCTGACCGCCCGCCGCAAAGCAGCGGGATTCCCCACCGGGAAGACCTTCGAGGTCTGGGACGAGAACGCATCATCGATCCCGCTTCCCACCCAGCATGCCCTGCAGACCCTCGAATGGGTGCATCGCCGCGAGAATCTGGTGGTCTGCGGGCCGGCCGGGACAGGCAAGACATTCTTCCTCGAAGCGTTGGGACAGAACGTGATCCAAGCGGGGATGCCGGTCGCGTGGTTCACCCTCGAGCAGATCGGGGTCCTCGTACGCGCGCACCGATCCGACGACTCACTCGGCAAAGCGATCGCGAAGATCGTGCGCGCCGAACTCGTCGTGATCGACGATGTCGGGCTGTTGCCCGTCGGGACCGATGCCGCCGAAGGGCTGTACCGAATCGTCGAAGCAGCCTACGAACGCAAGTCCGTCGCGATCTCCTCGAACCTTCACCCGAGCGGGTTCGACGAACTGATGCCCAAGACCCTCGCCACTGCAACGGTCGATCGGCTGCTGCACCACGCGCACCTATGCCAAACCAGCGGCGATTCGGTCCGCCTCGCCCAAGCCCTGCACGGTCAGGGGGTCAAACCCTTGACCTGACATGATGCTCGACCGGTGGCGGACAAACCCGACATGGGCAGATTCGTGTCCGCCACCGGTCAGTTCTTGTTGGCCACCCATGGGCAGTTCTCGTGACCGCCTGTGGTCACTTCCCGATGTCCATTGACAGTTTTTGAAATCAGCGAAGAAACTTTCGGCCATACTGTTGCCCCACAACACCCCGCGAAGACCGCATCCGCGGAGAGCTCACGAGAGCCCGGTAAGCCCGGTAAGCCCGCGAGGTACATACGGCAAGTTCGGAGTGGAAGATGATAGTGCCCCATGGGGTGGTGTAATTCGGATCGGTGAACCATCCGGTTCATGATCAACGAGTTGTGTTGTATGTTAGGCGCTTTCGAGCTGAGGTGTC